>NZ_FOTH01000042.1:0-44916 GCF_900114515.1 Pseudomonas sp. NFACC46-3 | reverse complement strand
CGCAAGGCCAATGTGCGGTTGTTGTGGCGCAAGCTCGAAGGTGGCGTGGCGCAGGGTGTGGCCGGATCCTGAAGACAACGCGGATCCCCTGTGGTGCGGGCTTGAGGCTACCTCAACTCAACAGCACTTGGGCCCACCCTTGCCACCGTAACCAACAGCGCAATCAAGCCAGACAACTACCCTGTGGCGAGGGAGCTTGCTCCCGCTCGGCTGCGCAGCAGTCGCAGAACCGGCTGATACGGTCGGCCTGAAGGACCGCCGGGGCCTGCTTCGCACGCCAGCGGGAGCAAGCTCCCTCGCCACAAGGGATCTGTGGCGTATGCAAATCTTGAGAACACCCAAAACAAACTGTGGGCTTGCTCGCTCCCACAGGGGATTTGCGTCGTTGCTCTGCTGACCTGAGAGTCAATAAAACCGCCCCTTCACCGCAAATGACAGATGGTCGGCGAAAGTGCGTTTAACGCACCATTTTCGGTATACTGCCCGGCCTTCGGTCGGTTCGCCCGGCCATAATTCGTACAACAAGCCACGCCGGTTTCCTGCGTGGCTTGTTGTTTTTTGACGCGCCTGCGGGCGCCCAGAGAGAAGAGGCACGACGATGAGTGCACTGGTTGGCGTGATCATGGGCTCCAAGTCCGATTGGTCCACCCTTAGCCACACCGCCGATATGCTGGAAAAGCTCGGCATCCCTTACGAGGTGAAAGTGGTCTCCGCCCACCGTACCCCGGACCTGCTGTTCCAGTACGCCGAAGAGGCCGAGGCGCGTGGCATCGAGGTGATCATCGCCGGTGCCGGTGGCGCCGCCCATTTGCCAGGCATGTGCGCGGCCAAGACCCACCTGCCGGTGTTGGGCGTGCCGGTCCAGTCTTCGATGCTTTCGGGCGTCGATTCGTTGCTGTCGATCGTGCAGATGCCAGCCGGCATCCCGGTCGCGACCCTGGCCATCGGCAAGGCTGGTGCGATCAACGCGGCCCTGCTGTCGGCGAGCATTTTGGGCGCCAAGCATCCACAATTTCATACCGTGCTGAAAAAATTCCGCGCTGAGCAGACAGACAGCGTCCTGGACAATCCAGACCCACGCATTGCCTGAGGTTGTTGACGAATGAAGATCGGTGTAATCGGTGGCGGCCAGTTGGGTCGCATGTTGGCCCTGGCAGGTACGCCGCTGGGAATGAACTTCGCTTTCCTGGACCCGGCGCCGGACGCCTGTGCTAGCGCGTTGGGTGAGCACCTGCGGGCCGACTACGGCGACCAGGATCACCTGCGCCAACTGGCCGATGAAGTCGACCTGGTGACCTTCGAGTTCGAAAGCGTCCCGGCCGAGACCGTGGCCTTCCTGTCCCAGTTCGTCCCGGTCTACCCGAGCGCCGAGGCCTTGCGGATCGCCCGTGACCGCTGGTTCGAAAAGAACATGTTCAAGGACCTGGGCATCCCCACGCCGGCTTTTGCCGACATTCAGTCCCAGGCCGACCTGGACGCCGCCGTCGCTGCCATCGGCCTGCCCGCCGTGCTCAAGACCCGTACCCTGGGTTACGACGGCAAGGGTCAGAAAGTCCTGCGCAAGCCTGAAGACGTGGTCGGTACGTTCGCCGAACTCGGCAGCGTGGCCTGCCTGCTGGAAGGCTTCGTGCCGTTCACCGGGGAAGTCTCGCTGATCGCCGTGCGTGCCCGTGACGGTGAGATCCGTTTCTATCCGCTGGTGCACAACACTCACAAGGACGGCATCCTCAAGCTGTCCGTCGCCAGCACCGACCATCCGTTGCAGGCCCTGGCCGAGGACTATTCCAGTCGGGTGCTCAAGCAGCTCGATTATGTCGGCGTGATGGCATTCGAGTTCTTTGAAGTGGATGGCGGCCTCAAGGCCAACGAAATCGCCCCTCGGGTACACAACTCCGGGCACTGGACCACCGAAGGCGCCGAGTGCAGTCAGTTCGAAAACCACCTGCGGGCGGTGGCCGGGCTGCCACTGGGGTCGACCGCCAAGGTCGGTGAGAGCGCGATGCTCAACTTCATCGGCAAAGTGCCGGACAGCGAGAAAGTCCTGTCGATCGCTGACTGCCATTTGCATCACTATGGCAAGGCATTCAAGGCCGGGCGCAAGGTCGGTCACGCCAACCTGCGTTGCGCGGACCGGGCGACGCTGGCCCAGCAGATCATCAAGGTCGAGACGCTGATCGCCGAGCAATAATCCGCGCCATCGGTGGAACCATTCGTCGGCTAACCTCTCTCATGGCTAAGTGCCAAAGCCTGATCGGGCTTTGGCATAGCTATCCAATCAGAGGGCAATGCCATGGGAATCATCGGAACCATCTTTATCGGCTTGATCGTTGGCCTGCTGGCGCGGTTCCTGAAACCGGGCGATGACAGCATGGGCTGGATCATGACCATTCTGCTCGGTATTGGCGGTTCGTTGGCAGCCACTTACGGCGGCCAGGCCTTGGGCATCTACCAGGCTGGCCAAGGCGCTGGCTTCATCGGTGCCCTGGTGGGCGCGGTGGTGCTGCTGGTGATCTACGGCCTGATCAAAAGAAACTGATTCAAATGCGATAAAGCCCTCTCTGCCTGGCGCGCAGAGGGGGCTAGAATGCTCGGCGTTTCACTTTCCACTCATTGCCGAGCCCTTTCATGCGCCGTCTAGTGTTGACCCTTCTTCTACTGGGCAGTGGCCTGGCCCATGCTGCCGAGCTGCCGGAAACCGACTGGCTCGAACTGATGCCCAAGTCGGACCAGAAAGCCCTCGAGGCCATGCCCGAGATCGACCACGACTCCCCCGAAGCCAGCGGCACCTTCACCGAAAAAGGTGGCCTGAAGCAAAGTAAAGGCTTGCCGGCGGTGATGTATTCGACCAAGACCGTGGCGTCGATGAACGACAAGCACATTCGTATCGGCGGTTACCCCGTGCCATTGGAAACCGACGCCAAGGGCCGTAGCACGCTGTTTTTCCTGGTGCCTTACCCCGGCGCCTGCATTCACGTCCCGCCACCACCGCCGAATCAACTGGTGCTAGTGCGCTACCCCAAGGGCCTGAAGCTGGATGACATCTATACGCCGTTGTGGGTGACCGGCACGCTGAAGATCGAAAAGGTCGACAACGACCTGGCCAGCGCGGCGTATGCGCTGGATGCGGAGAAGGTGAGGGTGGTGCAGGAGGCGGATTTGTAACCGGCTGGTTGGCGCGACCCAAGATCCAATGTGGGAGCGAGCAAGCTCCCACAGTGGTTTTTGTGGTGTGGTTTAGAGCGGCTTGCCGCAGATGCTCACGCCAAGAGTATGGCTGGCGTCGGGCAACAGCGTCACCACATCGTCCATCACATTCGCCGTCTCGATGCATAGCATGTGCTGCCAGCCGTCGTCGGCCATGTCGCTGAAGGCCTTGGCGCGTTCGGTCCAGGGGTTCCAGATCACCGCCGAGCGCGAACCGCTGCTGGCCAGCTCGATCCGGCGTTCCCACTGCGGGTCGATGATGCTCAGCTTTGGTGGGGTATCGAGATAGATGCGGTCGGTCTCGCCAGCAAAGTGCAGGTTGCCGGCCTGGGTGACGGTTTTCCAGTCGTCCAGGGTCTCGATGTAGCTCAGGCCATCGACCCCTTCGACCTGCACGTTGCGCACGTCGCTCACGGCGAAGTAGCTGTGCAGCGCCTGACTGAGGCTGACGGTTTCGCTGCCACGGTTATGACTGGTGAGGCGGATGTGCAGTTGCTCGTCCATCACGATGGTCAGCGTCAGGTCCACCTGGTGAGGCCAGCCCGAGAGGCCGTTTTCGGGGTAGGGCAGCACGAATTCCACCTTGAGGCTTTCGCCTTCGGCTTCGATGCCCTTCAATTCCCAATCCATCGCCCGTACCAGGCCGTGGGCCGTGGCCGGGTCGTTGGTCACGCGCATGGCCTGTACGCTGTCGGGGTTGCGCGTCAGGTTGCCGAACCACGGCCAGCACACCGGCACGCCCGCGCGAATGCTCTTGCCGGCCTTGAACGTGGCCTCGTCGTTGAGCCAGATCAGCGGCGGCTGGCCGTCCACTTGATAGCTGAGGATATGCGCGCCTTGTTGGGCCACCAGCAACTCGGCCTGACCGTGGCGGATGCGCCAGGCGTTCAGTTCATCCAGTTTGACGGCTTCGACGTTGGGCGTAGGCATGTTGCAAATCTCGCTCGGGGAACAGGAACTGCAATGGACCGCAAAACGGCCGCCGTGTTTAACGGGCGCGCGGCGGAACCGAACGGGTCCGACCACTGCCGTCGATGGCGACGAAGACAAACACCGCCTCGGTCACCTTGCGCCATTCACTGGACAACGGGTCGTCGCTCCAGACCTCGACCATCATCTGGATCGAGCTGCGGCCGATTTCCAGCGCCTGGGTATAAAAGGAAAGCTGCGCCCCCACTGCCACCGGTACGAGGAACGCCATGCGATCGATCGCCACGGTGGCCACGCGTCCGCCGGCTACCTTGCTGGCCATGGCGGTGCCGGCCAGGTCCATCTGGGACACCAGCCAGCCGCCGAAAATATCGCCGAAGCCGTTGGTCTCGCGAGGGAGCGCGGTGATTTGCAGGGCCAGGTCGCCTTGCGGGATTGGATCTTCTTGTTCGAGCTCTATCATGCAGGGGGTGCCTCTGACCCGTAACGCTGTCTTGTACTTCAGGTGAATAGCCGTCTTTGTAAAAAACGATTCAGCCCGAACATACTGCGTTCGTCACGTTTTTCGTAAAGGCGTGCCAAAGGGAAACTCTGCGAAACCGGCTGGTTCTGGTACTACGCCACCAACGACGTTTTCGCACAGCAACCCCTTACAGAGTACTGCAAGGTTGCGAGTATATCGGGCGATAGACGTCGAGACGACCACTCGGTTCTGATTTTGACTATCAAATACGCACCTCTATGTGCTTTTTCGAACAATTTGCTATCGTGCCGGACCTGCCCAGGCCCCCCAACCCGTATTGCCAGGGTTGCAGAACCGACTATAAGAGAAGCCCTTGCCATGACCACTGCGCCTTCGAGCACGGCGACGCCCGCACAACCCGCGCGTCCATTGACCCGCAACGATTACAAGACCCTGTCGCTTTCTGCCTTGGGTGGTGCGCTGGAGTTCTACGATTTCATCATTTTCGTGTTCTTTGCCACCGTGGTCGGCAAATTGTTCTTCCCTGCCGAAATGCCTGAGTGGCTGCGCTTGATGCAGACGTTCGGCATTTTTGCCGCCGGTTACCTGGCCCGGCCGCTAGGCGGGATCGTCATGGCCCACTTTGGCGATCTGCTGGGGCGCAAGAAGATGTTCACCCTGAGCATTTTCATGATGGCCGTGCCGACCCTGATCATGGGCCTGCTGCCCACTTATGCACAGATCGGCATGTGGGCGCCCATCCTGCTGTTGCTGATGCGGGTGATCCAGGGCGCGGCCATCGGCGGGGAAGTGCCAGGCGCCTGGGTCTTCGTTTCCGAACACGTTCCGGTGCGCCACATCGGCTATGCCTGCGGCACGCTGACCTGCGGCCTGACGGCGGGGATTTTGTTGGGTTCGCTGGTCGCCACGGCGATCAACAGCCTTTATACACCGGTGGAAGTGGCCGATTACGCCTGGCGGATCCCGTTCTTGCTGGGTGGCGTATTCGGGCTGTTTTCGGTGTATCTGCGCCGCTGGTTGCACGAAACCCCGGTGTTCGCCGAGCTGCAACTGCGCAAGGCCCTGGCCGAGGAAGTGCCGCTGCGGGCCGTGCTGCGTGATCACCGCGGCGCCATCGCCATTTCCATGCTGTTGACCTGGCTATTGTCGGCCGGCGTCATTGTGGTGATCCTGATGACACCGACCGTGCTGCAGACGGTTTACCACTTCAGTCCGACCACCGCGTTGCAGGCCAATAGCCTGGCGATCGTGTGCCTGAGTTTCGGTTGCATCGGTGCGGGTGTGCTGGCCGATCGTTTTGGTGCCGGTCGGGTGTTTGTCTTCGGTAGCGGTTTGCTGTTGATCACATTCTGGACCTTCTACCACTGCCTGTTCGATCACCCCGAATGGCTGTTCCCGCTGTATGCCTTGAGTGGCTTGCTGGTGGGTACCATCGGCGCGGTGCCTTATGTCATGGTCAATGCTTTCCCGGCCGTGGTGCGTTTCAGCGGCTTGTCGTTCTCCTACAACCTGGCCTATGCAATCTTCGGCGGATTGACGCCGATGATCGTGACCCTGCTGTTGAAAGAGAGCCCGATGGGGCCGGCGTATTACGTGGCGGCCATCTGTGGGATCGGGATCGTGGTAGGCGGCTACCTTTGGAAGAAAGGGCGCTAGATGGCTCTGAACAGGCTTCTGTGGCGAGGGGATTTATCCCCGTTGGGCTGCGTAGCAGCCCCCATGGCTGGATGCAATCAGCCTGAAGCACCGAGGCGCTGGCTTGAGGGCCGCTTCGCACCCCAACGGGGATAAATCCCCTCGCCACAACATCTTGTAAAACTCGATACTGGCCTTTCATCCAATTGTCATATTTCAGCCATAGAGTGTTCACACGGCTTACCGATACTTGGCCGACTTAACACACCCTATCTGCTAGGAGTAAGGCATGAAACTGAAGCGTTTGATGGCGGCAATGACTTTTGTCGCTGCTGGCGTTGCGACTGCCAACGCGGTTGCCGCTGTTGATCCTGCGATCCCGAGCTACACCAAGACCACTGGTGTATCGGGCAACCTGTCCAGCGTCGGCTCCGATACCCTGGCCAACCTGATGACCTTGTGGGCCGAGAACTACAAGAAGGAATACCCGAACGTAAACATCCAGATTCAGGCCGCCGGTTCTTCCACCGCGCCACCCGCGCTCACCGAAGGCACCTCCAACCTGGGCCCGATGAGCCGCAAGATGAAGGACAACGAGCTGCAGGCTTTCGAAACCAAATACGGTTACAAGCCTACCGCCATCCCGGTTGCCGTGGACGCCCTGGCGGTATTCGTACACAAGGACAACCCGATCAAAGGCCTGACCATGGCTCAGGTTGATGCGATTTTCTCCTCAACTCGTCTGTGCGGCGCCAAGGCCGACGTCAAGACCTGGGGCGACCTGGGCGTGACCGGTGACCTGGCCAACAAGCCAGTCCAGTTGTTCGGTCGTAACTCGGTATCCGGCACCTACGGCTACTTCAAAGAAGAAGCCCTGTGCAAAGGTGACTACAAGTCCAACGTCAATGAACAGCCTGGCTCGGCCTCGGTTGTACAGTCGATCAGCAGCTCGCTCAACGGCGTTGGCTACTCGGGTATCGGCTACAAGACCGCCAGCGTGAAAACCGTTGCCCTGGCCAAGAAAGAAGGCGGCGAGTTCATCGAAGACACCGAGGAAAACGCCCTGAACGGCAAGTACCCGCTGTCGCGCTTCCTCTACGTTTACGTCAACAAGGCACCGAACAAGCCTCTGGCCCCGCTGGAAGCCGAGTTCGTGAAGCTGATCCTGTCCAAGCAAGGCCAGGAAGTCGTGGTCAAGGACGGCTACATCCCGTTGCCAGCCAAAGTGGCCGCCAAGGCACTGGCTGACCTGGGTCTGTCGGAAGGCGGCAGCGTCGCCAAGAAGTAATACCTGAGCCCGGGCCAACGCCCGGACTCCTGTGGGAGTGAAGGTTGCTCCCACAACCCAAATTCCTGTCCGCTGCCGCTTTCTGCCGGCGGCGGATTTGTTGCGTCACTGCATTGTCATCTTTCTGTCATACAGGATCGCTAGGGTGTGCGCATGAATGATCTGGCCAACTCCACAATGACTACGACTTCCCCTCCCAAGCGCATTGACTTCAATACGCCTGAGCTGCAACGCAAGCGCCGTATTCGCGCGCTCAAGGATCGCCTGACCCGCTGGTACGTGCTGGTCGGTGGCCTCGCTGTCCTTGCTGCCATTACGTTGATCTTCTTCTTCCTGGCCTACGTGGTGCTGCCCCTGTTCCAGGGCGCGGACCTGACCGCCAAGGACACGATCACCCCGGCCTGGATGCAAGATGCCGGCAAACCCTTGATGATCTCCATCGAAGAACAGAACCAAGTCGCCATGCGGGTTTCCGACAAGGGCCAGGCGCTGTTCTTCGACATCAGCAGTGGCGCCGAACTGCGCCGCATCGACCTGCCGATTCCGGCCGGCGCCAGCGTGACCGCCATTGGCGAAGACCAGCCCGGCAGCCCGCTGGTGGCAATCGGTCTGTCCAACGGCCAAGCCCTGGTATTTCGTCACACCTATAAGGTCAGCTACCCGGACGGCAAGAAAACCATCTCGCCTGCCGTCGAATACCCTTACGGCGAGACGCCGATTGCATTGAACGAACAGGGCGCGGCCCTGGAACATGTCAGCCTCAACGCCACCGACTCGACCCTGCTGCTGGCCGGTTCCAGCGGTGCCCAACTGCAAGTGCTGTCGCTCACCAGCGAAGAAAACATGATGACCGGTGAGGTCACCAGCGAGCAGACCCGCATCGACCTGCCGCAGATGACCGAGCCGGTGAAGAACATCTTCGTCGACCCGCGTCAGCAATGGCTGTATGTGGTCAACGGACGTGCCCAGGCCGACGTGTTCAGCCTGCGGGACAAGAGCCTCAATGGCCGCTACAAGCTGCTTGAGAACGCCGACGCCCAAGTCACCGCCGCCACCCAGCTGGTGGGCGGGATCTCGCTGATCATCGGCGACTCCAAGGGCGGCCTGGCCCAGTGGTTCATGGCCCGTGATCCGGACGGCGAGTTGCGCTTCAAACAGATTCGTACCTTCCAGATGGGCAGCACGCCCATCGTCGAGATCAGCGCCGAAGAACGTCGCAAAGGCTTTGTTGCGCTCGACGCCGCCGGCAAGCTTGGCGTGTTCCACAGCACCGCCCACCGTACTCTGCTGGTGGACCAGGTGGTCGACGGCCAGGGCCTGTTCGGCATGTCGCCACGGGCCAACCGCCTGATCGTTGAACAGGGCGGCAAGCTGCAACCGTTGACGCTGGACAATCCGCACCCGGAAGTGTCGTGGAGCGCGTTGTGGAGCAAGGTCTGGTACGAAAACTACGACGAACCCAAGTACGTCTGGCAATCGACTGCCGCCAACACCGACTTCGAACCCAAGATGAGCCTTTCGCCGCTGACCTTCGGCACCCTGAAAGCGGCGTTCTACGCGATGTTGCTGGCTGCGCCGCTGGCCATTGCCGCCGCGATCTACACCGCTTACTTCATGGCCCCGGGCATGCGCCGCAAGGTCAAGCCGGTGATCGAGCTGATGGAAGCGATGCCGACGGTGATCCTCGGGTTCTTCGCCGGCCTGTTCCTGGCGCCGTACGTCGAAGGGCACCTGCCGGGTATTTTCAGCCTGCTGATGTTGCTGCCAATTGGCATCCTGGTCGCCGGTTTCGTCTTCAGCCGGCTGCCGGAATCCATTCGCCTGAGAGTGCCGGACGGCTGGGAAAGCGCCCTGCTGATCCCGGTGATCCTGTTCGTGGGCTGGCTCTCGCTGTACATGAGCCCGTACATGGAAGCGTGGTTCTTCGGCGGCGACATGCGCATGTGGATCTCCCATGACCTGGGCATCACCTACGACCAGCGCAACGCCCTGGTGGTCGGCCTGGCGATGGGCTTCGCGGTGATCCCGAACATCTATTCCATCGCCGAAGACGCCGTGTTCAGCGTGCCGCGTGGCCTGACTCTGGGCTCCCTGGCCCTCGGTGCCACGCCGTGGCAGACCATGACCCGCGTGGTGATCCTCACCGCCAGCCCCGGCATCTTCTCGGCGCTGATGATCGGCATGGGCCGTGCGGTGGGCGAGACCATGATCGTGCTGATGGCCACCGGTAACACGCCGGTCATGGAAATGAACCTGTTCGAAGGCCTGCGCACCCTGGCGGCCAACGTGGCGGTGGAGATGCCTGAGTCGGAAGTCGGCGGCAGCCATTATCGCGTGCTGTTCCTGTCGGCCCTGGTGCTGCTGTTGTTCACCTTCGTCATGAACACCCTCGCCGAGCTGATCCGTCAGCGTCTGCGCAAGAAATATTCGTCGCTTTAAGAAAGGTAGAAGTCTGTGAAACAGAACTCCCTGAAAGGATGGTTCAAGAGCGGCGCCCCCGGCGTCTGGATCAGCGGTGGCGCGGTGTCCATTGCGGTCATCATGACCATTGGCCTGCTGGCGGTGATCGCCGTGCGCGGCCTGGGCCACTTCTGGCCGGCGGACCTGGTCCACGCCAGCTACAACGTGCCGGGCATGCCTGCGCACCTGGTGGTCGGCGAAGTCGTGCAGAAGGAAGAAGTGCCTCGTGAGCGCCTGAAAAGCGCTGGCCTGCCGGTGCCGGACGAAGGCCCCGAGTTCATGACCCGCGAACTGATCAAGGTGGGCAACCGGGACCTGAACGGCACCGACTTCACCTGGATCGTCGGCGACTGGCTGACCAACCAGACTACGCCGCCGGAGCTGATGGCCATCGAGCGTCGTGAGTGGGGCAACTTCTACGGCTACCTGGTCAACGTCAAGGAAAACGGCAAGGTCATCGCCGAAGGCGAGGCCGCCTGGCCGCAACTGCAGGCTCGCGTAGAGCGCGTCAACCAGTTGGCCTCCGAGCTCAAGACCCTGGAAAAAGTCGACATCGGTGCAATCAACGCCGGCCTGGAACGCATCCGTCTGCACGGTCGCAAACTGGAGCTGGACGGCAAGCTCGACGCTTCTGCCCAGGCGGACCTGGAAAGCGAGCGCGCCGAGCTCAATGCCCGCTACAAGGACATCGAAGCGCGCCTGGCCGACCTGCATGCACAGTTCAATCGCGACAGCCTGACCGCCCGCGATGCCAACGGCAAGGAAGTGGAAATCGAAATCGGCAAAGTGGTGCACGCCTACCAGCCAAACGGCATGGGCACGTTCACCAAGATGGGTTTCTACGTCAGCAAGGTCTGGGAATTCCTCAGCGACGACCCGCGTGAAGCCAACACCGAAGGTGGCATCTTCCCGGCGATTTTCGGCACTGTGATGATGACCCTGATCATGGCGATGATCGTGACGCCGTTCGGCGTGCTGGCGGCGGTCTACCTGCGTGAATACGCCCGCCAAGGCCCGATGACCCGCCTGATCCGCATCGCGGTGAACAACCTGGCCGGCGTTCCGGCCATCGTCTACGGTGTGTTTGGCCTGGGCTTCTTCGTCTACGTGCTGGGTGGTTCGGTCGACCGCTTGTTCTTCCCCGAGGCCTTGCCGGCGCCGACCTTCGGCACCCCGGGCCTGCTCTGGGCGTCCCTGACCCTGGCGCTGCTGGCGGTGCCGGTGGTGATCGTGGCCACCGAGGAAGGCCTGGCGCGGATCCCGCGTACCGTGCGCGAAGGCTCCCTGGCCCTTGGTGCGACCAAGGCCGAGACCCTGTGGAAAATTGTCCTGCCCATGGCGAGCCCGGCGATGATGACCGGGATGATCCTCGCCGTGGCCCGTGCTGCCGGTGAAGTGGCACCGTTGATGCTGGTAGGCGTGGTGAAACTGGCCCCGTCGCTGCCGCTGGACGGCAACTACCCGTATCTGCACCTGGACCAGAAGATCATGCACCTGGGCTTCCATATCTATGACGTGGGCTTCCAGAGCCCGAACGTCGAAGCGGCGCGACCGCTGGTGTACGCCACGGCGCTGCTGCTGGTGCTGGTGATCGCCACGCTCAACCTGTCGGCAGTGTGGATCCGTAACCACCTGCGCGAGAAATACAAAGCGTTGGATAGCTAAAAGTCATTAGCCACAAGCGGCAAGCTACAGGCCGCTTTTGCTCAAACTTGCAGCTTGCAGCTAGAAGCTTGCAGCTACGAACGGAGTGAGACCATGCAACACGAAGCACATACACACGGCATCAACATGTCGGCCCTGGGCCGCGACAAGCAGAGCCTGAACCTGGCCGAAGAAACCGTCGCCATCGAAGTGCCCGGCCTGAACCTGTTCTACGGCCAGAAGCAGGCACTGTACGACGTCAGCCTGAACATCCCGAAACAGCGCGTCACCGCGTTCATCGGTCCATCGGGCTGCGGCAAGTCAACCTTGCTGCGCACGTTCAATCGCATGAACGACCTGGTGGACGGCTGCCGCGTCGAAGGGGAAATCAACCTCTACGGCAACAACATCTATCGCAAGGGCGAAGATGTGGCCGAGCTGCGTCGTCGCGTGGGCATGGTGTTCCAGAAGCCCAACCCGTTCCCGAAAACCATTTACGAGAACGTGGTCTACGGCTTGCGCATCCAAGGCATCAACAAGAAGCGCATCCTCGACGAAGCCGTGGAATGGGCCCTCAAGGGCGCGGCGTTGTGGGATGAGGTCAAGGACCGCCTGCATGAGTCGGCCCTGGGCCTGTCCGGCGGTCAACAGCAGCGTCTGGTGATCGCCCGCACCATCGCCGTGGAGCCGGAAGTGCTGCTGCTCGACGAACCCTGCTCGGCCCTGGATCCGATCTCGACGCTGAAAGTCGAAGAACTGATCTACGAGCTCAAGTCCAAGTTCACCATCGTCATCGTGACCCACAACATGCAACAGGCGGCGCGGGTTTCCGATTACACCGCGTTCATGTACATGGGCAAACTGGTGGAGTTCGGCGACACCGATACGCTGTTCACCAATCCGGCCAAGAAGCAGACCGAGGACTACATTACGGGCCGCTATGGCTAGCGGCAGCTGCGAGCCGCAAGCTTCAAGCGGCAAGTAAAAGCAGTTTAGCGTAACGACACACATCAGCTTGCAGCTTGTAGCTTGCAGCTCACAGCTTTTGCGGAGCAAAACCATGATTTCGAAGGAAGGCCTCACCCATCACATTTCCGCACAGTTCAACGCCGAGCTGGAGGAGGTGCGCAGCCACCTGCTGGCCATGGGCGGGCTGGTGGAAAAGCAGGTCAACGACGCGGTGACCGCGCTGATCGAGGCCGATTCGGGCCTGGCCCAGCAAGTGCGCGAGATCGACGACCAGATCAACCAGATGGAGCGCAACATCGACGAGGAGTGCCTGCGCATCCTCGCCCGTCGTCAGCCGGCGGCTTCCGACCTGCGCTTGATCATCAGCATTTCCAAGTCGGTGATCGACCTGGAGCGGATCGGTGACGAAGCCACCAAGATCGCCCGTCGAGCTATCCAGTTGTGCGAAGAAGGCGAAGCGCCGCGCGGTTACGTCGAGGTGCGCCATATTGGCGACCAGGTGCGCAACATGGTCCGCGATGCTCTGGACGCCTTTGCCCGCTTCGACGCCGACCTGGCGTTGTCGGTGGCCCAGTACGACAAGATCATCGACCGCGAGTACAAGACCGCCCTGCGGGAGCTGGCGACTTACATGATGGAAGACCCGCGCTCCATCTCCCGGGTATTGAGCATCATCTGGGTGCTACGTTCTCTGGAGCGCATCGGCGATCATGCGCGCAACATCTCGGAACTTGTCATCTACCTGGTGCGCGGCACCGATGTCCGGCATCTGGGGCTCAAGCGCATGAAGGAAGAAGTTGAGGGCACCCCGTCCGAAACTGCTAATGTTCCGGACGGAGCTGACGATAAGTAAGATTGCCAGGAAAAGTGCCCGGCCTTCTGGTCGGGCTTTTTTTTGGGTTTTTTTTTATCGAAAGCAGCACCCCGCGAACGAAAGGTCCCGGCGTGACTGAAGGTTTTTGGCGATGTGCCATCAGTAAAAGCGGTATGCTTGCCGGGATTTTTTAGAGGTGTATCTGGATGAGTAAGGTCAGTGTGTTGGTCGTGGACGATGCTTCGTTCATTCGTGACCTGGTGAAGAAGTGCCTGCGCAACTACTTCCCGGGCGTGCGCATCGAAGACGCGGTGAACGGCAAGAAAGCCCAAGCCCTGCTGGCTCGCGAAGCGTTCGACCTGGTGTTGTGCGATTGGGAAATGCCGGAAATGTCCGGGCTGGAACTGCTGACCTGGTGTCGCCAGCAGGACAACCTCAAGGGCATGCCGTTCGTGATGGTCACCAGCCGCGGCGACAAGGAAAACGTGGTCCAAGCCATCCAGGCCGGCGTTTCCGGCTACGTCAGCAAGCCGTTCACCAACGAGCAGCTACTGACCAAGGTCAAGCAGGCCCTGCATAAGGTCGGCAAGCTCGACACGCTGATGAACAGTGCCCCGACCAAGATGAACTCGGCGTTCGGCAATGACTCCTTAAGCGCCCTGACGGGCGGCAAGGCTCCGGTTGCCGCTGTGGCTTCGGCCCCCGCCCCCGCCCCCGCCGCCCCTGCTGCAGCCGCTCCGGCGCGTGGCTTGCTAAACAGCCCACCGGTCAAGGCGCCGGTAGCCGCCACCGCTTCGTCGGCCAACCGCGGCCAAGGCCAGTTGCGCCTGTCCAGCGGTACCCAGCAATGCGTGATCAAGGCCCTGAGCCTCAAGGAAGCGCTGCTGGTGGTCAAGCGCTCCGACTCCCTGCCGCAAGTCCTCGAAGGTGCGGTGCTGGACATGGAGCAGGGCGACAACGCTGAAACCGCTCGTCTCAACGGCTACCTGCACGCCATTGTCGCCCATGAACAGACGCCCGATAGCGAATGGCTGCAGTTGACGTTCCGCTTCGTCGACAAAGACCCGCAGAAACTCGACTACATCTCCCGCCTGATCGCCCGCGGCACCGCGCAGAAGCACTTCGTGCCGGGCGCCTGATACAGCCGCAGATCGTTCCCATGCTCCGCGTGGGATGCCTCTACGGACGCTCTGCGTTCGGCGCTTGAGGGGACGCGGAGCGTCCCGGGCTGCATTGCCACGCAGAGCGTAGGAACGATCACCAACACCGATCGCTGATCCAATTTTGAAACATCCGTCGACTACGCTGGTCCATCCCAGCTGCTAGGCTGCTGTGCAGGCCTTCATTTTTCGACAGAACTTTACCCATGCTCGCTCCCCTGCTGTTTGCCTGTGGTCTTGTCCTGGCCTCCACCTCGGCCGTGGCCATGACGATCTACAAATCCACCGATGCCAATGGCGTGGTGTCCTATAGCGACCGCCCCAGCAAGGGCGCCCAGGTGTTCGTGTTCCGCGACCGCATGGTCGAGCGCCTGGAGCGACAGGTGTTCCTGGATATCAAGAAGCAGAATGGCGCGGACGCGGTGTTCGTGCGCAACGATTTGTATGCGCCGGTGGAGATCGAGTTGAGTTTCGCCGGGCTTCGCAACGTCAGCGGGGCACCGAGCAGGCCGATTCGTCGGGTGCTGCCGGCGCGCAGCAACCTGCGCCTGGCGCTGCTCACGGCCACTCAGCCCGGGAGGCCGCTGGTCTACACCCCAAGGTTCGAATATTCCCTGGGCGACCCCGCCGGCGCGGCACAGGCTTATCAGTACCCGTTGCCGTGGCGTGGTGGGCCGTTCCGGCTGAGCCAGGGTGCCAACGGCCAGTACAGCCATTACGGCCCGAAGAACCGCTACGCCATGGACATTGCCATGCCCGTGGGCACGCCGATCATCGCGGCGCGGGGCGGCGTGGTCATCAAGACCGAAAACGAGCAGACCGGCCGCGGGGACGACCCTTCGGGCAACTTCGTTCGGGTGCTGCACGATGACGGGACCATGGGCGTCTACCTGCACTTGCAGAAAGGTTCGGTGAGCGTACGGGAAGGGCAGCGGGTCGGGGTGGGCACGCCGTTGGCGTTGTCGGGCAACACCGGCAACAGCTCAGGCCCGCACCTGCATTTCGTGGTGCAGCGCAATACCGGCCTGGGGCTGGTGTCGATTCCCTACCAGTTCAATCAACCGGTGGGCGACCTGCCCAACTTTGCGTTGGGCAAGCAATAATCCAGGTCACGCCGATCCCCTGTGGCGAGGGAGCTTGCTCCCGCTCGGCTGCGAAGCAGTCGTCGCTTTTGGGGCCGCTTCGCTGCCCAACGGGAGCAAGCTCCCTCGCCACAGGGATCGTGTTAGAGGCTTGGGGGCCGGTCGATACTCAATCGAGCATCAACACCTTCGCCAGGATGATCTTCGGCCCTTTCATCTTCTTGATGATGATCCGCAGGCCTTCGACTTCCAGCACTTCTTCCTCTTCCGGCACGCGCTTGAGGGTTTCATAGACCAACCCAGCCAAGGTTTCGGCTTCGATGTGGTCCAGGTCGATCCCCAGCAGGCGCTCGACCTTGAACAGCGGCGTATCACCCCGTACCAGCAGCTTGCCCGGCTGGTAGGCCAGGATGCCGCGTTCGGCTTTGCGGTGTTCGTCCTGGATGTCACCCACCAACACTTCCAGCACGTCTTCCATGGTCAGGTAACCGATGATGTTGCCGTCGGCTTCCTCGACCAAGGCGAAGTGCGAACCGCCCTTGCGGAACTGCTCCAGCAATTGCGATAGCGGCATGTGCCGCGACACCCGCTCCAGCGGCCGGGTCAGTTCGGCCAGGTTGAACGACTCGGGAATGTGATCCAGGGCCGCCAATTCCAGCAGCAGGTCCTTGATGTGCAGCAGGCCGACGAACTCCTGGCGCTCGCTGTCATACACCGGATAACGGCTGAACTTGTGGCGCCGGAACATCGCCAGGATTTCCTTGAGCGGCGCGTTGAATTCCAGCGTCACCAGGTCTTCCCGGGAGTTGGCCCAGTCCACCACTTCCAGTTCGCCCATTTCCACGGCCGAGGCCAGCACGCGCATGCCCTGGTCGCTCGGGTCCTGGCCACGGCTGGAGTGCAGGATCAGTTTCAGTTCTTCGCGGCTGTAATGGTGCTCGTGATGCGGGCCGGGTTCGCCTTGGCCGGCGATGCGCAAGATGGCGTTGGCGCTGGCGTTGAGCAGGTAGATCGCCGGGTACATCGCCCAGTAGAACAGGTACAGCGGCACGGCGGTCCACAGCGACAGCAGCTCGGGTTTGCGAATGGCCCAGGATTTGGGCGCCAGTTCACCGACCACGATGTGCAGGTACGAAATGATGAAGAACGCGGTGAAGAACGACACGCCCTTGATCACTTCCGGCGACTCTACGCCGACCGCGCCCAGCAACGGCTCGAGGATATGGGCGAACGCCGGCTCACCGACCCAGCCCAGGCCCAGGGAGGCCAGGGTGATACCCAACTGGCACGCCGACAGGTAAGCGTCGAGCTGGCTATGAACGGTGCGCAGGATGTGCCCGCGCCAGCCGTTCTGCTCGGCAATGGCTTCGACCCGGGTCGAGCGCAGCTTGACCATGGCGAATTCGGCCGCAACGAAAAAACCGTTGAGCAAAACCAGGATCAGAGCAAAAAGAATCATGCCGAATTCGGCGAAGAGTGTGACGAGGGACAAGCCAGGGGAAGGGTCCATGATGGAGTTTTGCGGGTTCCGTATAGTCGTAGGAATTGAAAATGAGCGCCTGAAAAGGCAGGCACAAGTCAGTCAATGTAGCGGCTGACTCGGCGATTGCCTAGGGGGCGTGCTCAATCAGCGGGGCGGGCGAGGCGTGCGCGAACCACCTGGGTCGGAGCGAAATGGCAGGTAAAGGTGCTGCCATGGCCGGGTACGCTGCTGATTTCCATGCGGGCGCGATGGCGCAGCAGGACGTGTTTGACGATGGCCAGGCCCAGCCCGGTGCCGCCGGTATTGGAGTTGCGGCTGGAGTCGACACGGTAGAAGCGTTCGGTCAGGCGCGGCAGGTGTTTGCTGTCGATGCCAATGCCCGAATCACGCACGCTCAGGTGCGCGCCTTGCTCATCGCCCCACCAGCGCACATGGATCCGGCCTTGCTCCGGCGTGTATTTGACCGCGTTGAACACCAGGTTGGAAAACGCACTGCGCAGTTCCGCCTCGCTGCCTTTGAGCTGCACGGCCGCATCGGCTTCCAGGGTGATGGTCTGCTGCTTGGAGCCGGACAGTTCCTGCGCGTCTTCGACAATGGTTTGCAGCAGATCGTCGATGGGCACTGGCTGGTTGTCCGACGGGTAATCGGTGGCTTCCAGCTTCGCCAGCAGCAGCAAGTCGTTGAGCAGGGTCTGCATGCGCCCGCTTTGCTGGTGCATCTGCTGCAAGGCCCGGCTCCAGCGCGGGTTCACTTCCTCGACGTTGTCGAGCAGGGTTTCCAGATAACCACAGATCACCGTCAATGGCGTGCGCAGTTCGTGGGAGACGTTGGCGATGAAGTCCTTGCGCATCTGTTCCAACTGATGGATGCGCGTGACATCGCGTACCAGCATCAAATGCTCATTGTTGCCATAGCGCGTGATGTACAGCTGGATACGTAGCCGATCATTGGTGGGCGAAGGAATTTCCAGGGGCTCGGCGTAATTGGCCTGCTCGAAATATTCCTTGAAGCGCGGATGACGTACCAGGTTGGTCACCGGCTGGCCGCTGTCCTGTGGCGTCTTGAGGCCCAACAGGGTTTCGGCGGCGCGGTTCCACCATTCCAGGTTGCCATCGCTGTCGAGCATGATCACGGCGTCTTTGAGTGCCGCGGTGGACTCCTGGACACGGTCGATCACCGCTTGCAGGCGCCCGCGCACGCGCTGGTCGCGCCGTTGCAGGTGGTAAATGCTGTCGAACACCTCACCCCACAGGCCATAGCCGTCGGGCGGGGCTTCGTCGGGTTGGTGCAGGCGTAGCCATTCATGCAGGCGCAGCAATTGCTTGAGGGTCCAGGCCAGGTAAAGCCCCAGGCCCGCGGCCAGGCTCCAGCCGTAGTAGCCGCTGATCAAGCCGATCACCAGACAGCCGGTCACCAGCAACAACATGTGGCGAATCAGGGTGCCATGCCAGTTTTGATTCACGTGACGCGCGTCCTTGTCAGCTTGTCGGGCGGTAAGGGCTCGGATCAGGCCTTGGTAGAAAAACGATAACCGGTGCCGCGCACGGTTTGTACCAGATTCTCGTAGGCGTCGCCGAGGGCCTTGCGCAGGCGTCGGATGTGCACATCCACGGTGCGCTCTTCCACGTAGACGTTACCGCCCCAGACCTGGTCCAGCAGTTGGCCACGGGTGTAGGCACGCTCCTGGTGGGTCATGAAGAATTGCAGCAGGCGGTACTCCGTGGGGCCCATCTCGGCGGGCTTGCCGTCGATGGTCACGCGGTGACTGATGGGGTCCAGCAGCAGGCCGCCGACTTCGATCGGTGCTTCGCCGTCGGTGGGGCCAGCGCGGCGCAGCACGGCCTTCAGGCGCGCCACCAGCTCCCGTGGGGAAAACGGCTTGGTGATGTAGTCGTCGGCGCCCACTTCCAGGCCCTGGATCTTGTTGTCCTCTTCGCCCTTGGCGGTGAGCATGATGATCGGAATATCACCGGTCAGCTCGTCGCGCTTGAGGCGTCGCGCCAGTTCGATGCCCGAAGTGCCGGGCAGCATCCAGTCCAACAGAATCAGATCGGGCTTGCGGTCGACGATGATGGCGTGGGCCTGTTGAGAGTTTTCTGCTTCCATGCAGTCATAGCCGGCCATCTCCAACGCAACGGCGATCATCTCGCGGATGGGCGCCTCGTCGTCGACGATCAGAATGCTCCTGCCAACCATGGGGTAATCCTCTTGTCATTTAACTGTCTTGCGCCGCATTAGATAACGGAATTATTGCAGTCGTGTGACAGTTATTTCGTGGGCGGGCGGTGAAAGGGATCCTGGGCTACGCTTTTCAGTCCGAATCCTGACAACCACACAAGAAGGTTTCCATGACTTACCTTACCCAATCCATCCGGGCACTGGCGGTAACGGCTGCCCTGGCGCTGCCGACATGGGCATTCGCGGCTGAGCCGGCGATGGTCGATAAAGAGAAGGGCATACTGACGGACCACCAAAACATGACGTTGTATACGTTTGCCAAAGACTCGGGCGGCAAGTCGATGTGCAACGACAAGTGCGCCGCCAACTGGCCGCCGCTCATGGCCGAAGAAAGCGACAAGTCCATGGGCAAATGGACCGTGATCACCCGCGATGACCGAAAGAAGCAGTGGGCCTACGATGGCAAGCCGCTGTACACCTTTGTGAAGGATACAAAGGCCGGTGACATGACCGGTGACGGCTTGATGGACGGCGCCTGGAAGGTCGCCAAGCCCCACTGACGGGCACGGCGCCGAGCGGATGCTCTTGTGGCGAGGGAGCTTGCTCCCGCTGGGCTGCGTAGCGGCCCCAAGATTTTGCGGTTGCTGCGCAACCGAGCGGGAGCAAGCTCCCTCGCCACAAAGGCTTTCATGACCCAAGGTTCACCGCTGGGTCATAGGCCTCAGCGCAACGCATAATCCAGCACAATCCCCACGAAAATCGCCAACCCGGCCCAATGGTTGTGCAAAAACGCCTGGAAGCAGCGCATCCGGTCCCTGCCACGGGTGTACCAGAACTCCCAGGCGAAGCACGCGGCAGCGGCCACCAGCCCCAGGTGGAACCAGCCGCCCAGTTGGAACTTCGACCCGGCCAGCAACAGGCAGCCCAGTGCCAGGCCTTGCAACGTCAGGATGATCACCCGGTCGGCGTCGCCAAACAGGATCGCCGTGGACTTCACCCCGATTCGCAAGTCATCGTCCCGGTCGGTCATTGCGTAATAGGTGTCGTAGCCCACCGTCCACAGCAGGTTGGCGATGTACAGCAACCAGGCGGCCGCTGGCAGATGACCGGTTTCGGCGGTGAACGCCATCGGCATGCCCCAGGAGAACGCCGCGCCCAGCACCACTTGCGGGTAGTAGGTATAGCGCTTCATGAACGGGTAACTGAACGCCAGCGCCAAGCCACCGAGGGAGAGCAGGATAGTCGGGGCGTTGGTGCACAGCACCAGCAGGAAACTCACGCTCATCAGCACGGCGAAGAACACCAGCGCCTCTTTCGAACTGATCTTGCCGCTCACCAGTGGGCGCTGCTCGGTGCGCTTGACGTGACCGTCCACCTTGCGGTCGGCCCAGTCATTGATCACACAGCCGCCGGCGCGGGTCAGCACCACGCCGAGGACGAAAATCACCAAGTTGACGATGGACGGTGAGCCTTCACCGGCAATCCATAGCGCCCACAACGTCGGCCACAGCAGCAGGTAGATGCCAATGGGCTTGTCCATGCGGGTCAGTTGCACGAAGTCCCAGGCCCGCGGGTTCAGGCGGTTCAAGGATTTGAGCAGTTGCACGTACATCAGCAATTCTCCGAATAGGCACGGGCGACGGTCCACAGGCGCGGCAGGAAAATTTCCGCCACCAGCACGCTCAATGCACCGCGGTCGAAACGTGAGCGGCGACCCCACAGCCCGCTGGCGCGCACTTCTTCGGGCAACCCGGCGTCGGGGTAATGGCAAACTTCGATGGCTCGGCGCTGGAACGCCTGGTCACAAAATAGCAACTCCCCCAGGGAACGGCTGCCCAGTTCGTCCATCTGCAAGCCGTCACCCTGCAAGGCGCTGCGCGCCGCCACACTGCGGGCGAACACCCACGGCTGGTCATGGCCGCGCAGATACACCTCGCGTACCCAGCCTTCGCTACCCTCGGCCAGGTCCAGGGCGGCGCATTCGTCGGCGCGCAACGGCTGCCAGCCTTCGAACAACGGCGTCACGCTGAAATGGCCGTCCGACAGGCGCGTCAGGCGCCGGGTCAGGGAGCCTTCGTCGAACAGCCAGTCGAGGACACCCGCATCGGGCCGGGGCGACAGCAGGGGTTGGGGCAGCCATTGGAGTGTTGGAAATATCGAATTTGTATGCGGCACGAGGGTCTTGATAGGCAACAAATGAGGCCGCGAGCTTACCATGACGGTCGCCGATTTTGACGGCTCCGGCCTGCTGCACTGCCGATCGTGCTTGCATCTGCGACGACCGATCAGTACAAAACGCCCTGAGCCGGAAAACAGCCTCGAGCGACCCTATACCGGCAAACGCCTGACACCTGAGGAAGTACCTGAATGAAAAAGTGGCAATGTATCGTCTGCGGCCTGATCTACAACGAAGCCGACGGTTGGCCGGATGATGGCATCGCACCTGGCACCCGTTGGGAAGACGTACCGGCAGACTGGCTGTGCCCGGACTGCGGCGTCGGCAAGATGGATTTCGAAATGATCGAAATCAACTGATCGTTTCTCAACTGGCATGGAAAGCATCACATGGAGAGCAGCATGAGCGCACCTGTCGTCATCGTCGGTACGGGGCTGGCCGGTTACAACCTGGCCCGGGAATTTCGCAAACTCGACAGCGAAACCCCATTGCTGCTGATCAGCGCCGATGACGGTCGCTCGTACTCCAAGCCCATGCTTTCCACGGGCTTTGGCAAAAACAAAGACGCCGACGGCCTGAGCATGGCCGAGCCCGGGACCATGGCCGAGCAACTGAAGGCCGAAGTGCGCACCCATACCCGCATCAGCGGCATCGACCCGGGCCACAAACGGCTGTGGATCGGCGAAGAAGCGGTGAGCTACCGCGACCTGATCCTGGCCTGGGGCGCCGAAACCGTGCGCGTGCCGGTGCAGGGCGATGCCGCGGACCTGATCTTCCCCATCAACGACCTGGAAGACTACGCACGCTTTCGCGCAGCGGCGGCTGGCAAACGTCGCGTGCTGCTGCTCGGCGCCGGGCTGATTGGCTGCGAGTTCGCCAACGACCTGATCCTGGGTGGCTATGAAGTGCAATTGGTGGCGCCGTGCGAGCAAGTCATGCCGACCCTGCTGCACCCGGCCGCCGCTGCGGCTGTACAGGCCGGGTTGGAAAGCCTCGGCGCGCGCTTCCACCTGGGGCCGGTGCTCAATCGCCTGCAACGGGTCGCCGATGGGTTGGAAGCCCACCTGTCCGACGGCCAGGTGATTGCCTGTGACCTGGTGGTCTCGGCCATCGGCTTGCGTCCCCGCATCGACCTGGCCGCCGCTGCCGGCCTGGTGGTCAATCGCGGCGTGGTGGTCGACCGTCACCTCAAGACCTCCCACGCTAACATCTACGCTCTGGGCGACTGCGCCGAGGTCGACGGCTTGAACCTGCTGTACGTCATGCCACTGATGAGCTGCGCCCGGGCCCTGGCCCAGACCCTGGCCGGCAACCCGACGGCCGTCAGCTACGGCGCCATGCCGATTACCGTGAAAACCCCGGTGTGCCCACTGGTGGTGTCGCCACCACCGCGAGGTAGCGAGGGCGTGTGGAGTGTCGAAGGGCAGGGCGCGGACATCAAGGCGCTATGCCGCGACGCTCAAGGCAATCTGTTGGGCTACGCCCTGACAGGCACGGCGGTGATGGAGAAACTGGCACTGAACAAGAACCTTCCACCCCTGCTGGCGTAAATACTGGTCGTTCTGTCGCAAAAAACCTACTTTTGGTCCCACAAAGGTCGCCCGGCCACTGGCGCCGTTTTCGGCACCGTGCCATCCTCACTCCCGTCTGCCGCAGAGTAGAGCCTGCGGCGCCTTAGGGGCCGTTCCAAAGAGAACGGCACGGACATAACAACAAAAAAACCGTCAAAGGGGCTTCATTCATGCGTAAACCAGAACTCGCCGCCGCCATCGCGGAAAAAGCAGACCTCACCAAAGAACAAGCCAACCGCGTCCTCAACGCCGTCCTCGAGGAAATCACCGGCGCCCTGCACCGCAAGGATAGCGTCACCCTGGTGGGCTTCGGCACTTTCCTGCAACGCCACCGCGGCGCCCGCACTGGCAAAAACCCACAGACCGGTGAGCCGGTGAAGATCAAGGCCAGCAACACCGTTGCCTTTAAACCAGGCAAGTTCCTGAAAGAAAGCGTCAACCCGTAATTGCTGCAAGTACCTCAGCCAGGGGGAGGAAAGCGGCAATCAAAAGGGCATACCGATGAATCGGTATGCCCTTTTTTGTGCTGGGGGGGGGGGGCGAGGGAGCTTGCTCCCGCTGGGTCGCGAAGCGGCCCTATAAAGCGACGACTGCTGCGCAGCCGAGCGGGAGCAAGCTCCCTCGCCACGGGATTTGGGGATGCCCCTGTGCGAGCTTGCTCGCGATGACGTCTGCCTAATCTGCAGAAGTCTTCGGCGCTGCCAACGCCTTCAAGGCCGCCTTGCGTTCCTCTATCGGCAATTTGCCGAGCTTTGCCACCGCTGCGTAAAACCTGATCCAGTCCCCGCCCTCCCGCCTGAACAGCGCCGCAAACGCCGGCACCCACTGGTCATACAGCCCGAACGGCAGCAGCCGTGCATTGTTCAGTGGGGCATAGACCCAGGCATCGTAGCGTTTGTCACCGGCCCATTGAGTGTCCCGCAACCGCTCATAGTCGGTGCGCAGGCGTTCGAATGCCTGTGCCTTGCGTTGTCGCATCTGTTCGGTCGGCAGGGGTTGGGTGTAGAGCGCTTCCAGGCGCTGGCGGGTGTCGAGAATCAATTGGATGAATTGGTCGCGCTGGCGCGCCTGCTTGCCGTTATCCGGCGCCAGCCCACGACTGGCGCGCCATTGCCGGCTGCCTTCCTGCTCGACGAAGGTGGCGAAGGACTCATTGAATTCGGTGTCGTCCTTGACATAAAACCGCTGGTGCGCCAGTTCATGAAAGATCAGCGTCGCCAGGCGTTCGTCGCCCCAATGCATCATCGAACTCAGGATCGGATCGTTGAACCAACCCAATGTCGAGTAGGCCTCCACACCACCGATCGACACGTCCATGCCCTGCAAACGCTGCAATGCGGCCTCGCCACGGGCGGCTCCCTGGCTGTAATAACCGCGATAAGCCACGCAACCGGCAATGGGGAAGCAATGATTTTGCGGCGCCAGGGAAAACTCTGGCGTGGTGAAGACATTCCAGACTACGAACGGCCGGCCAATGTCTGCATACAGGCGATAACTTTTATTGTCCGGCAAATGCAGGTGATCACTGGCGAACGTCCGTGCCTCACGCGCCTGGGTCAGGTGTGCCTTCAGTTGAGCATCGCGAGCAGGGTCGGCAATGACCTGGTCGATAGGCTCCCGGGCTTGCAACAACCGCAATTGCCCACCGACGAGCTGGCTGTAATAACCGACGCTTGAGCAACCGTTCAGTAACAAAAGCAGGAGGCCTGGAAACAAAATCCGGAAAGCACGGTCGAGTAACCGATGGCTTGAATGCGGCCTGATCAATTGGAATCACCCTGGGAAGTCTGCCCACAAGACTATCTCGCTTGCCTGGAGCTTCGCTATGCGCGTGTTGATGCTGACGAGCGGCCTGTTGCTGCTGACCGGTTGCGCCGGTTTGCCTGATCCTGATCCATCCCAAGCGTGGATCGACCTGGGAAGCCAGCAGGACACCGCGCTGCAAGCGCTAAAAGTCGATGACAAGACGTCCATCGACCGGCGCTATTTCGAAGTGCAACCCGGCAGCCATGAACTGACGGTGCGTTATCAATTTGCCGTCGAGCCCGGCAACATCGGCCCGGATGCCGAGCCGCTGTGGCGCGATTGCCGGTTGAACGTGAAATTCAAGGACTTCAACGCCGGCCAACGTTACCAGCTGCAGGCCGGCAGCATTGGTTTCCGGCCATGGGCCAAGCTTTACGATCAGCAACGCAAGGTGGTGGGGCAAGGTACGCCGGCGGGCTGCCAACAAACGTGATTGGCGCTATGCTCAGGGTCTGATTTCAGGAAATTCACCATGCGCTTACCTCTGCTGTTACTGGTCCTGGTCTCCATGAGCGGTTGTGCAACGAGCCCACTGCCCCCGGTCGATCCGAACATGGCGTGGATCGATTTCGCTACCCCCATGCCGGGCGGCAAAATGCTGATGGCTGAAAGCCTGGATGGCCAGCGATTGCGAGACGGCCGGTTCTTTCAGGTTTCGCCGGGCAGCCACGAACTGAAAGTGCGCTTCGACTTCGAAGTGTTTAGCGGTGGTGGGCTGGGCATGCAAGCCGAACCGCAAGAGCGGCTGTGCTACATGCTCGTGCGTTATGACCATTTCGAGGCCGGCCAGCGCTATCGGCTGGAGGCTCGCAACCTGGCATTCACGCCCAGCGCCCGGCTCTATGACGCCAAGCGTCAAGTCGTGGCCGAAGAGCGACAAATCAATTGCGTTCCGTAGCGCGTTCTAGCGGTCGTTCTTCTGGTAGATGATTTTCTTCGTGCCGTTTTCGCAAGTGCCCACCACCATGTTCTGATCGTGGACTTCGTCGTTGGTGACGATTTCCAACGTGTAGGACGATACGTTATTGGCTTGGATCTTCGCTTCGATTTCCGCTTTCAGCTCTTCACAGGATTTCGGTTCGGCAAGCGCAGATGCAGCGAATGCGCAACCGATGACCACCAGGGCTGATCGTTTCATGTTCGAATTCCTCATGGCAGCGCGCACTGCCTGTGCGCTGAAACTGCAGGTTTCATTCGACCATAATTGCGCCAGGGTAAACAGCTCGACCGTATTCAAGAAATCGCAGCCCTCGGCAGCGCCTGCGAAGGCTGCGATCCTTTCATGCGTCAGCTCACCAGCGTCGCATCCAGGGTGATCTGGGCGTTCAGCACCTTGGAAACCGGGCATCCTTCCTTGGCCTTCTTGCTCAGTTCGTCGAATTGCGCCTGGCTGGCGCCGGGGATTTTCGCCTTGAGCACCAACTTGACTGCAGTGATCGCGAAACCGCCATCGACCTGGTCCAGGGTCACTTCTGCGTTGGTGTCGATGCTGTCGGCCTTGAGCCCGGCATCGCCGAGGATCATCGAAAAGGCCATGGAAAAGCAGCCGGCATGGGCCGCGCCGATCAATTCTTCTGGGTTGGTGCCCTTGCCGCCTTCGAAGCGCGCCTTGAAGCCGTAGGGCGCTTCGCGCAGCACACCGGTTTCCGTGGAGATGGAGCCGATACCGGTTTTCAGGTCACCTTCCCAATGAGCCGATGCTTTCTTGATGATAGCCATGTCTGCCTCCTGAAGATCCGGCGCGCGAGACGCGCCTGGGTATTTTTTTAGCTGTCTGGGTTGTGAGGATAGACCGCCCGGAAAAGTTCACCTTGTCGATTAGCCGACGAATTTAGTAGGAAAATTCTTCGCAGCTATTGAAACTCGGGTATATGCCCACATTGCATGGAACACACCTTTAGAAAACGGCAGGCTTTTGCCCTCGGGAAAAGCCCGGAACGCCGTTGGAGATCCCGGCCCATGAAACAGCTGTCCGACGTGAAATTCTCAACCCTCGACCTGGTGCCTGTCCGCGCCGATGGCAATGCTGCCCAGTCCTTGCGCAATTCGCTGGACCTGGCGCAGCACGTGGAAAAATACGGTTATACCCGCTTCTGGGTGGCCGAACACCACAACATGGACGGTATCGCCAGCTCCGCGACGGCGGTGCTGCTGGGTTATCTGGCGGGGGGGACTTCGACCATTCGTGTCGGCTCCGGCGGCGTCATGTTGCCCAATCACGCGCCGTTGATCATCGCCGAACAGTTTGGCACGCTGGAAAGCCTCTACCCGGGTCGAATCGACCTGGGGTTGGGGCGTGCGCCCGGCTCCGACCAGATGACTGCTCGGGCGCTGCGTCGCGAGCGCTCCGGCAGCGCGGACGATTTCCCCGAAGACGTGGCCGAACTGATGCGCTACCTCGGCCCGCGCACCCCGGACCAACGCATCATCGCCATGCCCGGCACCGGGACCAACGTGCCGGTATGGTTGCTGGGGTCGAGCCTGTTCAGTGCGCAACTGGCCGGTGAACGCGGTTTGCCCTACGCGTTCGCCTCCCATTTCGCACTGCGCTACATGCACGAGGCAATTCGCATCTACCGCAACCATTTCAAGCCGTCGGCAGTGCTCGACAAGCCTTATGTAATGCTCGGCGTGCCGCTGGTGGCGGCGGATACGGATGAACAGGCCGATTACCTGGCGACGTCGGTGTATCAGCGGATCCTGGCGCTGATGCGCGGCCAGAGCCTGGTGCAGCGTCCGCCGGTCGAAACCATGAACGGCCTCTGGTTGCCCCATGAGAAAGAAGCGGTTGGCGATTTCTTGGGACTGGCCATGGTCGGCGGTCCGCAGAAGATTCGCGCCAAGCTCGACGTGCTGATCGAGCAAACCCAGGCCGATGAGCTGATTTTCACCAGCGACCTGTACGAGCATGCCGATCGTTTGCACTCATACGAGTTGCTGGCGCAGGTTATGAAAGGCTGAATGACGCGCATAAAAAAGCCGACGCACTGCGTCGGCTTTGACGTTCGAAAAGAATCACTTTTTATAGACGATTTCTTTCGTACTGCCCTCACAGGTGCCTACGACTTTTCCGTCGGTCGTTGCGCCTTTATCGACGATTTCCAGCGAATAACCTGACACGCCCCTGGCATCCAGCTTCGCCGCGATTTCGCTTTTCAGCGCTTCGCAGGGCTTGCCGGCCGCAAACGCACCACCGGCAAGGCTCAGCAAACCCAGGGCTACCATCAATTTTTTCATCGCTCGCACTCCTTGGTCGGATCAAATAGGGCAGGTATGGGAAAAACAGAATGCGCGTACCATAGCGCATCGCCATTCCCTATGGCACTCCGCCAGCGTGCAAGTTCATCGTTCCTCAGCTATTCACAATCCGGAACCCGACTTTGAGGGTGACCTGAAAGTGCGCGGCCCGGCCGTTTTCGATGTGCCCGCGGGTTTCCGTGACTTCGAACCACTCCAAGTGCTTGAGGCTTTTGCTGGCCTCGGCCAGGGCGTTATTGATGGCGTCTTCAATGCTGGTGGGAGACGAGCCGACCAGCTCGACTTTTTTGTAAGTGTGATGATCACTCATGAGGTTCTCCTTGGTTGTTTTTAACAGCCTAGCAGCGATTTTTCGTCATACGTGTGTCGCCGTTTGCGCACTGAAGTTCAGATTTACTGCACTTTCAGAAACGACCGCAGTCCCAATTCACACACGCCACTCAACCACTGCAGGAGAGAGCCACCATGGCCAGCAATTCGTTACGCAAAGCCTCGTTGCAAAGCATGGAAGCGGAGATCGAGAGTCTGCTCAAGTCGTTGGAAAGCCTGAAGGACGATGCTTCGGACGAGTCGCGTAAGACCCTCAAGTCGCTCAAGGCCAATGCCGAGAACGCCCTGAAACATTCTCGCCATCTGCTCAGCGACGCGTATGAAGAGGTCAAGGTGAAAACCCGTGAAACCGGGATCGCCACACGCGACTACGCGCAGGAACACCCATGGACCACAGCGGGTGTCGCGGTCGGTGCGCTTGGTTTGCTGGCTGCTTACTTGCTGTGCAAACGCGGAGACTGAGTCGGTTGGCTCAGCTCATGCCTGAGCCACTGGGCCAATTGCCGAGCACGTCCATCTGCGGCGCGCTTGGGTAGCCACAACGCCAGTCGCGCCGCCGTTTCATCGAAACCCCACGGCGCGACCAGGCGACCGGCGCGCACGTCCTCAGCCACCAGCGGCTCGGGCGCGATCGCCACGCCGAGCCCCGCTACGGCGGCCTCCAGCAAATAATACAGATGCTCGAATCCTTGCCCGAACTTCAATACCCGGGGATCAAGGTGGTTTTGCTGTGCCCAGGTCGGCCAGGCCTGTGGGCGGGAGGTGGTGTGCAGCAACGATTCGTCCAGCAGCGCGCTGGCCGGTGCGGTCTGCAGGCGGGAAAATCCGGCGTAGTGCGGGCTCATCACGGGGCCGATCCGCTCGCTCACCAGTTCATACACCTGCATGTCGGCCGGCCAGGGTGGTTCGGCGAATACCAGCAAGGCGTCCAGTCCCGGTCGCCTGGGGTCCAGGTCGCCCTCGCCGGCGGACAGGTGCAGGCGCAAATCCGGCAGGTCGGCATTGAGCCTGCCCAGGCGGGGAATAAACCAGCGCGCCAGCAAGCTTCCCGAGCAGCCCAGGACGAACGGGGCATCGGCGGTGCTTTGCGTCAGTTCCGCGCACACGCTGCGTAACCGCTCGAACGCGTCAGTGCTGGCATCACGCAGGCGCATGCCGGCATCTGTGAGTTTCAAGCCGCGTCCATCCTTGATGAACAGGCTGACACCCAAATGTTCTTCCAGCACCTTCAGCTGTCGACTTACAGCGCCATGGGTGACGTGCAGCTGTTCGGCCGCCTGGCTTACGCTGTTCAGGCGGGCGGTGGCCTCGAAGGCGCGCAAGGCGTTGAGCGGGGGAAGGTCGTGGCTCATGTGATCTGTGAGATTTTCTGACAGGTTGTGGCGATCTTATCGGTTTTCAGTGACGGATGTCAGGGGTAGAGTGAACCTCATTGTCTTTCAACGCATTTGCTTGGAGCGCCCGATGACCCAGTCCACGACCCCCTTCAACCTGCGCAGTGGCCCCGACGCCAACGGCCTGTTCGGTGCGTTCGGTGGCCGCTATGTGGCCGAAACCCTGATGCCGCTGATCCTTGATCTGGCCCGCGAATATGAAGTGGCGAAGGAAGATCCTGCCTTCATTGAGGAATTGGCCTACTTCCAGCGCGATTACGTCGGTCGTCCAAGTCCGCTCTACTTCGCCGAGCGCCTGACCGAATACTGCGGCGGCGCCAAGATCTATCTCAAGCGTGAAGAGCTGAACCACACCGGCGCGCACAAGATCAACAACTGCATCGGCCAGATCCTGCTGGCGCGGCGCATGGGCAAGAAACGCATCATCGCCGAGACCGGCGCCGGCATGCACGGCGTGGCGACCGCCACCGTGGCCGCGCGTTTTGGCCTCGATTGCGTGATCTACATGGGCACCACCGACATCGAGCGCCAGCAGGCCAACGTGTTCCGCATGAAGCTGCTGGGCGCCGAAGTGATCCCGGTGGTCGCGGGTACCGGTACCCTGAAAGATGCAATGAACGAGGCCCTGCGCGACTGGGTCACCAACGTTGACAGCACGTTCTACCTGATCGGCACCGTGGCAGGCCCGCATCCGTATCCGGCGATGGTGCGTGACTTCCAGGCCGTGATCGGCAAGGAAACCCGCGATCAACTGCAAGCCCAGGAAGGTCGCCTGCCGGACAGCCTGGTGGCGTGCATCGGCGGCGGCTCCAACGCCATGGGCCTGTTCCACCCGTTCCTGGACGACAAGAGTGTCGAGATCATCGGCGTTGAAGCCGCCGGTTATGGCATCGAGACCGGTAAGCACGCGGCGAGCCTGAACGGCGGCGTCCCCGGTGTACTGCACGGCAACCGCACCTTCCTGTTGCAGGACGACGACGGTCAGATCATCGACGCCCATTCGATTTCCGCAGGTCTCGACTACCCCGGTATCGGTCCGGAACACGCCTGGTTGCACGACATTGGCCGCGTCCAGTACACCTCGGTGACCGATGCCGAAGCCCTGGAAGCCTTTCACAAATGCTGCCGACTGGAAGGGATCATTCCTGCATTGGAAAGCGCCCATGCCCTGGCAGAAGTGTTCAAGCGCGCACCCAACCTGCCGAAGGATCACCTGATGGTGGTCAACCTGTCCGGCCGTGGCGACAAAGACATGCAAACCGTGATGCATCACATGGAACAGTCCCAGCAGGAGAAACACTGATGAGCCGCCTGCAAACCCGTTTTGCCGAACTCAAGGAACAAAACCGTGCTGCCCTGGTGACGTTCGTCACGGCTGGCGACCCGGACTACGACACGTCGCTGGCAATCCTCAAGGGCCTGCCAGCAGCCGGTGCCGATGTCATCGAGCTGGGCATGCCGTTCACCGACCCGATGGCCGACGGCCCGGCGATCCAGTTGGCGAATATTCGTGCCTTGGGCGCCCAGCAGAACCTGGCGAAAACCCTGCAGATGGTTCGTGAGTTCCGCAAAGACAACAGCGAGACACCACTGGTGCTGATGGGGTACTTCAACCCGATCCACCGTTATGGCGTGCAGCGTTTCATTGGCGAGGCGCTGGAATCCGGCGTGGATGGCCTGATCGTTGTGGACATGCCGCCCGAGCACAACAGCGAACTGTGCGAACCGGCCCAGGCAGCTGGCTTGGATTTCATCCGTCTGACCACGCCAACCACCGACGACGTGCGTTTGCCGACGGTGCTCAACGGCAGTTCGGGCTTTGTATATTACGTGTCGGTGGCGGGTGTGACTGGCGCCGGTGCCGCGACGTTGGAGCACGTGGAAGAAGCCGTGGCGCGCTTGCGTCGCCACACCGATTTGCCGATCAGCATCGGTTTCGGTATTCGTACGCCGGAGCAGGCTGCGGCTATCGCACGATTGGCTGATGGGGTGGTGGTTGGCTCGGCGCTGATCGACCATATCGCCAATGCCGATACGGCGGAACAGGCGATTGATGGCGTGTTGAGTTTGTGTGCCGCCCTGGCTGATGGTGTGCGCAAGGCACGTGTCAGCTGATTGTCGATTCGGCCCGCAGCACGAAAAAAGGGGTTCAGAGCTTGGTTCTGAACCCCTTTTTGTTATTGCTTCAAGCAGTGCTCGTCAGGGCAATTCCAACCCGCCCCCGGCCTTGTGCAGTTTGCGCAAATGCTCGCCGATCGCTTTCACATTGGCCTCGCTGGCAGCAATTTCAGCGGCGCGACTCGGCTCAAGCAATGCCCGGACTTCCTTGTCCAGGTCGCCTGTCAGCGTTTGAAGTTGTTTCTGACGCAAGCTGCTTTCCGATTCCAAGCGTTGCCACTCGCTGGGTTGTGGCAAGCCGTAGCCGCTGCTGCCCAGCAGTTCGGCCGGACGGCTCAGGAAGCCGCTGTTGGCGAGGATCTGCTGCAGCGTCGCGTTAGCCCTTTCCATTCCGCCGTTTTGCAATTCACGGGCGCCGAGGTAGCGCTGTTTGACTTCATCCTGCGCCAACAACAATTGCCGGCGATAACTGGCTTGTTCCAGCAGCAACAATGCCGCGCTGGTGCGCAGGTCGGCCTGTTCGAACCAGACGCGGCGTTCGGCGGCATCCAGGGCCAGCCAGTCTTCCACCGTTTGCTGCTTGATCGGCAGATACCTCTTCAGCACATCGAACATCGCCTGGTAGCGCTCGCGGAACGAGTCGAAGCGGTAGCCCAGGCGCAAGGCTTCCTTGGGATCATCCAGCACACTGGTATCCGCCAGGCCCCGGCCCTTGAGGACTTCCAACAAGCCGTTGGGCATGATGCTGTCCAGGCCGTTGAGCTGCGCGTTGTTGCTGCCGCTGCGCAGCAGCTTCAAGCTTTCCACTGCGCAGTTATTGGACAGGAAGTAATAGTTGCCGTCGTAGCTCCAATGCATTTCGGCGGCGTGCTCGACCGTCTCCTCGATCTCGGTGCGCGACAGGTTCAGCGGCACCGACGCCAGGCTGCGCAGCTCGGTCTTGGTGTATTCATCGATCACCTGTGCCAACGGCAATACGAACAGGCGCGACGGGTATTTGCCAACCAGCCCGTCCCAACTCGATAGCTGCACATCGCCGACGAAGGCGCGGTACGACAGCACCAGGTGTTGGTCCAGATCCAGTCGGCAGTCCGGGCCACGTGGGCGACCCGGTGCACAGATCACCAGCCGGAGCATGCTGTGGCCCCAGCGGCTCACCCAGTTCTGGTTGGCTTCGGCCAGCAGGTAATCGATGGCATAGACCCGCTCTGGATCAACTTTGCCCAGTGGGGTCTTGGCGAAGTCATTGCCGGCGTTGAGGAACGCGAACGATTGGGCGCAGGTGTCCTTGGCGGCAGGTGCCCAGCCGAAGTGTGCCTGGTAATAGCGATACAGGGCGGGGCGTCGGCAGGCGTAGCTTGGGTCGAGGAGGAAGTACTCCATGTTGACCGCGACGAACTCCTTGGGGCTGCTCGTTTCATAGAGGTCCGGGCTGCGGGCGACCTGGCGGTTGTGCTGTTCCCGCTCACCGCGCCGGCCAACGTATTGTGGCCAGCCGGCGAGGTCCAGCAAGCGAGGATCATCGCTGAGGGTGAAGCGGCGGTCGTTCTGGCCCCGGCATTCATCGGGAAGGCCGATCAAGCCGGCGCTGCTGTTGCGTCGAGTGCAACGCTGGATCAGCGTACGCTCGGCATCTGGCCATAGACGCGAGCGGTCATAAATGTGGGTCAGTTCGTGCAGGACGGTGGCGAGCATTTCCCGGCGCACGGTGCCGTGGGGGCGATGGGTCTTTTGCCTCGCGGCGCTGCCGTCGACAAGGCTGTCGAGCAGGTTGCTGTTGAGGTCCAGTTGCGACACCAGCGAGGCCTGGCCGTAGGCGTTGGCGGGCATCTGGTCGGTCCAGCCGACATCGATGCGTCGGTCCAGTCGCGCGATGAAGCGCGGCGGCAGCGCCTGCATGGCTTCATCGAGCAGCGCCTGGCTGGCCTGCTGTTGCGCCGGGCTCAGGCCTTCGACGTTGAGGTGCAGTTGCAGGCCGGCCTGGGCCAGGCTGCTCGTGAGCAGCAAGACCCCGGCCGCCAGCCAGGCGGCGAACCGCCTCACAATGCGAGGATGGCTTCGGCGAGAACCTGGTCACTGGCGTCGCGGGCTTCCGGCACGCGGGTGCGCAAGGTGTCGAAGGCAGCCTCGAGATGAGCGCCACGAATTTCACCATTGCTGGCGACAAAACTGGCCGCATCGTCGTGGGCTTCGCGGACGATTTTCGAATCACGGATAGAGGTGGTGGTGTCGGAAGTGAAATCGATCGTGCGCTGGGAAGCGCGAACGATGATGTTACTGGTGGCTACCAGGGTATGTGCCTGGGCCACATCGGCCAACACCAGCAGGCCTAGGGCGGCAGCAATCAGCGGGCTACGCATGGAACGACTCCGGAGAAATAAGGATAACTATTGGACGAGAATTGCCTGTGCCAGTTCAAGGTCGCTGACGTGAAGTTTTGGCTGGGTCCGGCGCAGGTAATCCAAGGCCGATTCCAGTTGTGCACCTCGCAGTTGCCCGTCGCTGGCGACGAATGCCGCGGCGTCATCGTGAGCGGCGACGATCAGTTTATGGTCGAAGGGCGCAGAGGTCACCATGCTCGTGGCATAGCCGCTGACCACCACTTGCTGGGTGGACACATCGAAAGCATGGGCCGGAACAGACCAGCAAAAAACTACGAAGAAAGACGCGATGAACAGATCTGAGTAAAAACGCATGGGGCTCGACGGTTGATGGCGAGCCTGAAGGCTAGCGCAAACCAGCGGGCCAGAGCCAGCGTTGAAACATCGGAACACCATTTGGCGCCCGATGTTTCATGTTGCATCAGATCACCAGGATCGCCTGGGCCAGCTGTGCATCGGTGGCGTTGAGCTGTGGTGCCTGCTGGCGGATGTAGTCCAGGGCACTTTCCAGTTTCACACCACGGATGGCGCCTTCGCTGGCCACGAAGCTGGCAGCGTCGTCACGGGCGGCTTGAACGATCTTGTTGTCACGCAGGGATGAGGTTGCATCGGAGGTCACGTCGGAGGTGGCCTTGAGTGCTCCGACGATGGAGTCGGTGGTGACGATGAAGCTGCTGGCGTTGGAGTGGGCGGCTACGGCCAGCAGGGCAACTGCGCTGAGCAGGCGGAGACGGATCATGAGGAAACTCCTTGAAGGATGAGGTGATACCGGTGCGTGTAGCTGGAAGAGGAGACGCATGCTCGACTCGCTTCGCCACGTTCGCATCGATATTAGGACAGAAAGCGTTGGCTGACAGCCCTTTGCGACGGTCATCGGCAGCATGATGCCCGCATTGGGCGCTACGGTTCAAGCTTAACTGTACTGGTATGTTTTTGGATTGTGCAAAACTGTTGTGTCTCTCAGGTCTTCCAAAAAAAAAGGGCCCGGAAACGACAAGACCCGTCGCGGTTTCCCGCGACGGGTCTTGTTTGTTCAATTCGGTGCTGGCGGTGGACCCGGTGGGTCAGGGCCAGCGACGCTGAGTTAGCGCCAGAACGGCTTGCTCAGCTCTTCGTAACGTTGTGCTTCGCTGATTCCGGCGTCAGCCAGCAGGCGCGAATCCAGACGAGCCAGTTGATGGCGGCTGGCGATGCGGCGCTGCCACAACATCAGGTTAGCGATAACGCGAAGAGGCAGGGAAGCCTGGTTTTTTTCAGCTTTGTCTTCGAAAAACAGCTCGGAACTGAGTGTACGTTCCATGGTTGACATCCTTCCGCTTGTGGCGGGATTAGGTAGTGGTTTAACTGGTGCCCATGATCCTCTCGTTTGGCCAGTCTCTCTAGATACAGTTCACCTGTATTGTGAGAGACCAGTTAACTGTTAAAGAGCGGTGTACTGGTCAATATTGAGGCAACTGTACCTGTCTGCACGTTATTGGTGCGTTTTAGGTGATTGTTTGATGTTTTGTGGAAAAAGACTGTAAGAAAACACCGGTACAGCAGTACAGTTTTTGTTGCATCAGGCTCGAGTGAGGGCCTTCAAGCAAAACTGTATTTGCGATAGCGGTGATCCAGCTGTATCAGACGGCCAACATGCGCCCGGTTTCTTCTAGGTTGACGTGCCAACTCAGTGCATCGCGCAGGATATGCGGGGTGTGCCCACCCAGGGCGCACGCTGCTTCGAAATAATCATTCAACGCTTGGCGGTAGGACGGGTGCACACAATTGTCGATGACCACTCGTGCCCGCTCCCTTGGCGCCAGGCCACGCAGGTCGGCCAGGCCGATCTCGGTCACCAGGATGTCGACATCGTGCTCGGTATGGTCCACATGGCTGACCATCGGCACGACACTGGAAATGGCGCCGCCCTTAGCAATCGACTTGGTCACGAAAATCGCCAAGTGGGCGTTGCGGGCGAAATCCCCCGAACCGCCAATGCCGTTCATCATCCGAGTGCCGCAGATGTGGGTGGAGTTGACGTTGCCGTACAGGTCGAACTCCAGCGCGGTGTTGATACCGATGATGCCCAGGCGGCGTACGACCTCGGGATGGTTGGAGATCTCCTGTGGGCGCAGGACCAGTTTGTCCTTGTACCTTTCCAGATTTCCGAATACATCGGCGTTGCGTCGACTCGACAGCGTGATAGAGCTGCCGGAAGCGAAGCTCAGCTTGCCAGCGTCGATCAAGTCAAATGTCGAGTCCTGCAGGACCTCGGAATACATGGTCAGGTCTTCGAACGGGGAATCGATCAGCCCGCACATCACGGCGTTGGCGATGTTGCCAATCCCGGCCTGCAACGGCCCGAGCTTGTTGGTCATGCGCCCGGCCGCAACTTCCTGCTTGAAGAAGTCGATCAGATGATCGGCGATGGCCTGGGTGTCGCTGTCCGGTGACGCGACGGTGGAAGGCGAGTCCCCTTGGTTGGTGATGACAATGGCGGCAATTTTTTCCGGCGGGATCGGGATGGCAGGGCTTCCAATGCGATCGTCGACCTTCACCAGGGGGATGGGGGTGCGGGTCGGGCGATAAGTCGGGATATAGATGTCGTGCAGCCCTTCCAGGTTCGGGTTGTGGGCCATGTTGATCTCGATGATCACTTGCCGGGCGAAGATGGCGAAACTGGCCGAATTACCTACCGATGTGGTCGGTACGATATGCCCTTGCTCGGTGATGGCCACCGCTTCGATCACGGCAATGTCGGGCAGCTTGAGCTGGCCGTTGCGCAGTTGTTCAACGGTTTCCGAGAGATGCTGGTCGATGAACATCACCTCGCCTGCGTTGATCGCTTTGCGCAACGTGCTGTCGACCTGGAATGGCATGCGCCGCGCCAGCACGCCGGCCTCGGTGAGTTCCTTGTCGAGGTCGTTACCCAGGCTCGCGCCCGTCATCAGGCTGATTTTCAGCGGAGTGACCTTGGCGCGCTCAGCCAGGGCGTGGGGCACTGCTTTCGCTTCTCCGGCGCGGGTAAAGCCGCTCATGCCGACGGTCATGCCGTCCTGAATCAACAAGGCTGCTTCGGCAGCACTCATCACTTTATTCAATAACGAAGGCAAGCGGATGCGATCACGGTACATAGGTTGTTATCTCGGGCTGGAAAGCAAGATGCGCAGTCTAGTGAATTCGCGCGGTGCCCGACCCGCTACAAAGGTCGCATTTAAGGCCTCTATTACGGGCGTTTCAGGCAAAACATTATTACCGGATCGGTAACGTTCGGCCTTGATACAAATCAAAACGCCCCGACGAGTCGGGGCGTTGATGGCGAAGCCGTGAGCGTTATTCCACTGCTTTGACCATGTCTTCGATGACTTTCTTGGCGTCACCGAACACCATCATGGTCTTGTCGAGATAGAACAGTTCGTTGTCCAGGCCCGCATAGCCGCTGGCCATCGAGCGCTTGTTGACAATGATGGTCTTGGCCTTGAAGGCTTCGAGGATCGGCATGCCGGCAATCGGCGATTTCGGATCGTTCTTCGCCGCCGGGTTGACCACATCGTTGGCGCCAAGCACCAGCACCACGTCGGCCTGGCCGAACTCGGAGTTGATGTCTTCCATCTCGAACACCTGGTCGTAAGGCACTTCGGCCTCGGCCAGCAAGACGTTCATGTGCCCGGGCATGCGACCAGCCACCGGGTGGATCGCGTATTTGACAGTTACGCCGTGGTGCGTCAGCTTCTCGGTCAGTTCTTTCAACGCGTGCTGCGCCCGGGCCACTGCCAGGCCGTAGCCCGGGACGATGATCACCGTGTCGGCGTTGGTCAGCAGGAAGGTCGCGTCGTCAGCCGAGCCGGATTTCACTGGGCGGGCTTCTTTGGAGCCTGCCGGGCCAGCAGCATCTGCGGTGTTGCCGAAACCGCCGAGCAACACATTGAAGAACGAACGGTTCATCGCCTTGCACATGATGTACGACAGGATCGCACCGCTCGAACCCACCAGCGAACCGGCGATGATCAGCATCGAGTTGTTCAGCGAGAAGCCAATGCCCGCTGCGGCCCAACCGGAATAACTGTTGAGCATCGAGACCACCACCGGCATGTCCGCACCGCCGATCGGGATGATGATCAGCACGCCCAGAACAAACGCCAGGGCCAGCATCAAGGCGAACGCGCCGAGGTTGCCGGTGAACATGAACATCAGGCCCAGGCCCAGCGTCGCCAGGCCCAGGATCAGGTTGAGCTTGTGCTGGCCACCAAACTGTACCGGTGCGCCCTGGAACAGGCGGAACTTGTACTTGCCCGAGAGCTTGCCGAACGCGATCACCGAACCGGAGAAGGTGATTGCACCAATGGCTGCGCCGAGGAACAGCTCCAGACGGTTACCGGCGGGGATCGAATCACCCAGCTGCTTGACGATACCCAGGGACTGCGGCTCGACGACGGCGGCGATGGCAATGAACACCGCCGCCAGGCCGATCATGCTGTGCATGAACGCCACCAGCTCCGGCATCTTGGTCATCTCGACGCGCTTGGCCATGATCGAGCCCGCGGTGCCGCCGATCAGCAGGCCGACGATGACGTAGCCGATGCCGGCAGTCGCCAGCTCAGCACCGAGCTTATAGATAAGGCCCACAGTGGTGAGCACCGCCAGCGCCATGCCGAGCATGCCGAACAGGTTGCCACGGCGAGAGGTGGTGGGGTGGGACAGGCCTTTGAGGGCCTGGATGAAGCAGATTGACGCGATCAGGTAGAGCGTCGTTACCAGGTTCATGCTCATTACTTGGGCGCCTCTTCTTTTACGGCTTTCGGGGCTTTTTTCTTGAACATCTCGAGCATGCGGCGCGTCACGAGGAAGCCACCGAAGACGTTCACCGCGGCCAGGGCCACGGCGAGGGTGCCCATGGTCTTGCCCAGAGGCGTTACGGTCAGTGCGGCAGCGAGCATGGCGCCGACGATCACGATCGCCGAAATGGCGTTGGTCACCGCCATCAACGGCGTGTGCAGTGCAGGTGTCACGTTCCAGACCACGTGGTAACCGACATAAATCGCCAGCACAAAGATGATCAGGTTGTAGATACCGGGGGAGATAAGCTCTTCCATTGTCTGAATCCCTGCTTAGGCGTTTTTACGGATGACTTGGCCGTCGCGGCACATCAGGCACGCGGCAACAATGTCGTCTTCCAGGTTCACGTCGAACTGACCTTCCTTGGTGAAGACCAGCTTCAGGAAGTCCAGCAGGTTACGGGCGTACAGCGCCGAAGCGTCGGCCGCGACTTCACCGGCCAGGTTGGTCGGGCCGCAAATGGTCACGCCATTCTCGATCACGACCTGGTCGGCCACGGTCAGCGGGCAGTTACCGCCCTGGGCTGCCGCGAGGTCGATGACCACCGAGCCAGGTTTCATCTGCGCGACGGTTTCGGCACTCAGCAGCGTCGGTGCCTTGCGGCCCGGAATCAGTGCGGTGGTGATGACGATATCCGCCTGCTTGGCGCGCTCGTGCACCGCTTGGGCCTGGCGCTGCATCCAACTGGCCGGCATGGGCCGGGCGTAACCACCGACGCCGACGGCGCATTCACGCTCTTCGTCGGTTTCGTAAGGCACATCGACGAATTTGGCGCCGAGGGATTCGATTTGTTCCTTGACCGCCGGACGCACATCCGAAGCCTCGATCACTGCGCCCAGGCGCTTGGCGGTGGCAATCGCCTGCAACCCCGCCACGCCCGCGCCGAGAATCAGCACGCGCGCCGCTTTCACGGTGCCCGCTGCCGTCATCAGCATCGGCATGAAGCGCGGATAGTGATGAGCGGCGAGCAGCACGGCCTTGTAGCCAGCAATGTTCGCTTGAGACGACAGCACATCCAGGCTTTGGGCACGGGAGGTACGTGGCGCGGCCTCAAGGGCGAAAGCGGTAATACCGCGTTCGGCCAGCTTGGCGATGGTTTCGTTGTTGAACGGATTGAGCATGCCCACCAGAACGGTGCCGCTCTTGATCAGCGTCAGTTCGCTGTCGCTGGGGGCCACCACCTTGAGGATCAGTTCGGCCCCGAATGCATCACTGGCGCTGCCAATGGTTGCGCCCGCCGCCTCATAGGCACTGTCAATTACGCTGGCCTTGATACCGGCGCCGCTTTGGACAGTGACTTTATGGCCTTGGCCGATCAACTTCTTGATGGTTTCCGGGGTAGCAGCAACCCGTGTTTCACCCGTTTGGGTTTCGAGGGGAACACCAATGTGCACGTCAAATCTCCTGCGTGATCTTATTGAGTAAACCCAGGCACTTCGGATGGTGCGGCTGGGGCGGCCGATCAGCACGATCCCGCCAAACCAGGCGGGGCGCGGCATTTTGCAGGCGAAAATTCAGCCCTTCAAGGGATTATGACGGGTGACGGAAAATTAACTACAAGTCACCCTGTGACCGAATGTCGCAATTATCGAACGGCAGCCCTTGTGGGCCGTGCTTTCCAAGGATTCAGGTCCAAATTGACAATTTTTCCCATCGGCCAGATGAATAAGCGCTGATGCATTGCGCGATATGGCTCCAGGCCATGTATTTAGACGCTTTGGAGACTACTGCACGGGTTCGGTAACAGATTGACTGAATGCGACATAAACTTATATCTGTAGCGACCTCTGTTAGTTTACTACCTAAGTCTGTTTTTGTTTTTTTATTAATAATCAATAAGATAGCAGTTAGCTTGGTTCACGAGCCAGTCACGAAAAGCCCGAAGGGAGGCGGATTCGACCTTTCGCTCCGGAATCATCAGGTAATAGGCCTTGATGCTCGACAGCGCGTTACGGTTGGCCACGACCAGTCGTTTCTCTGCCAGTTCGCGTTGAATCAAAAAGGGCGGAATCAGCGCGATACCCATGTCGTGCATAGCCGCTTGGGCGAGCATGGAGAATAGTTCATAACGCGGCCCTGTCAGGTCTCGCGCAATATTCAGGTTCTGGGCGTTGAACCACTGGCGCCACGCATACGGGCGAGTCGTCTGCTGGAGCAAGGGCAATTCGGCGATGGCCTCTGGTGTCAGGCTCGTCCGGCCTCCCAGTAAGGTAGGGCTGCATACCGGCATCGGATTTTCGCCCATCAGCTTGTGGGATTCGGTGCCGGACCAGTCCGCATCACCAAAATAGATAGCGGCGTCAAACTCTGTGTCCGCAAAGAGAAAGGGCCGTGTGCGGTTGGTCAGGTTGACGGTGACTTCCGGATGCTGCTGCTGGAAATCCTTGAGGCGTGGTAGCAGCCATTGAGTGCCGAAAGTTGGCACCACGGCCAGTTCGATCACGTTCGCACCGGTATGCCCCATCACCGAAAGAGCGTCGCGCTCGACGGCATCCAGTTGGGTGGCAACTCGACGGCTGTAGGAAAGGCCGGCTTCGGTCAGTTTGACGCCTCGACGTGAGCGTCGGAAAAGCTCCACGCTGAGGAAGTCTTCCAGGCTGGCGATTTGTCGGCAGATAGCGCCTTGGGTAAGAGAAAGCTCGTGCGCCGCCTTGGTGAAGCTCTCATGACGTGCGGCAGCCTCGAAACTGATCAGGGCGGTGGTGCTGGGGATTTTACGGCGCATGTACACAAGCCTCACTCAATATCGACATAAACGGGGTTTATGGCGTTTACGGAGTGAGAAATTAGCACAAGATAGTGCGCAATCCTCGTTTGCCCTTGTAGGAAAGCGCGCCTAGGATCAATCCACGATTTTCATCTAATTGGCGAGGACTCTTTCATGGCCGGTAAAGCGAGCTTCAACTGGATCGATCCATTGTTGCTGGATCAGCAGCTCACCGAAGAAGAACGCATGATCCGCGACACTGCCGAGCAGTTCGCCCAGCAAAAGCTCGCGCCGCGGGTGCTGGAAGCGTTCCGCCATGAGAAGACCGACCCGGCGATCTTCCGCGAGATGGGTGAAGTGGGCCTGCTGGGGGCAACCATTCCTGAACAGTACGGCGGCAGTGGGCTGAACTACGTCAGCTATGGCCTGATCGCTCGCGAAGTCGAGCGCGTCGATTCCGGTTATCGCTCAATGATGAGCGTGCAGTCTTCGCTGGTCATGGTGCCGATCAATGAATTCGGTACCGAAGCGCAAAAACAGAAGTATCTGCCAAAGCTGGCGTCTGGTGAATGGATCGGTTGCTTTGGTCTGACCGAGCCGAACCATGGTTCCGACCCGGGTGCGATGATTACTCGTGCGCGCAAAGTGGAAGGCGGCTACAGCCTGACGGGTAGCAAAATGTGGATCACCAACAGTCCGATCGCCGATGTGTTTGTCGTCTGGGGTAAGGATGACGCTGGCGATATCCGCGGCTTCGTTCTCGAAAAGGGCTGGAAGGGTCTAAGTGCACCGGCTATTCATGGCAAGGTCGGCCTGCGCGCCTCCATCACTGGCGAAATCGTCATGGACAACGTATTCGTTCCGGAAGAGAACATTTTTCCCGATGTCCGCGGCCTGAAGGGCCCGTTTACCTGCCTGAACTCGGCGCGTTATGGCATCTCCTGGGGGGCTTTGGGGGCAGCTGAGTTCTGCTGGCATACCGCTCGCCAGTACACGCTGGACCGACAGCAGTTTGGGCGTCCTCTGGCTGCCAATCAGTTGATCCAGAAGAAACTGGCCGACATGCAGACCGAAATCACCCTGGCCTTGCAGGGATGCTTGCGCCTGGGGCGTATGAAAGATGAAGGCACGGCGGCGGTCGAGATCACCTCGATCATGAAGCGCAACTCCTGCGGCAAGTCCCTGGATATCGCTCGCATGGCGAGGGACATGCTGGGTGGCAACGGTATTTCCGATGAGTTCGGCATTGCTCGTCATCTCGTGAACCTGGAAGTCGTAAACACCTATGAAGGTACCCACGACGTTCATGCGCTGATCCTGGGGCGTGCGCAAACCGGTATCCAGGCGTTCTATTAATAGGAGAACGGTCATGGGCGCGCTTTCACATCTGCGGGTATTGGATTTATCGAGAGTCCTGGCCGGGCCGTGGGCCGGACAGATCCTGGCGGACCTGGGGGCTGATGTCATCAAGGTCGAGCGTCCCGGCAATGGTGACGATACGCGCGCCTGGGGGCCGCCCTTCCTTAAGGATGCCCGAGGCGAGAACACGACCGAGGCTGCTTATTATCTGTCGGCCAATCGCAACAAACAGTCGGTGACCATCGATTTCACGCGTCCAGAAGGGCAGCGGCTGGTGCGAGAGCTGGCGGCTAAGTCCGATATCCTGATCGAAAACTTCAAAGTTGGCGGGCTGGCGGCTTATGGTCTGGACTACGAGTCGCTAAAGGCGATCAATCCGCAATTGATCTATTGCTCGATCACTGGGTTTGGCCAGACGGGCCCTTATGCCAAGCGTGCCGGGTATGACTTCATGATTCAGGGGTTGGGGGGCTTGATGAGCCTGACCGGCCGCCCAGAGGGCGATGAGGGGGCGGGGCCGGTGAAGGTGGGAGTCGCGCTGACGGATATCCTCACGGGGCTGTATTCGACTGCTGCTATTTTGGCGGCGCTGGCTCATCGGGATCATGCCGGCGGCGGCCAGCACATCGATATGGCCTTGCTGGATGTCCAAGTGGCTTGCCTGGCCAATCAGGCGATGAATTACCTGACCACAGGTCATGCGCCGAAGCGGTTGGGCAATGCTCATCCGAACATCGTGCCTTATCAGGATTTTCCTACGGCCGATGGCGATTTCATCCTTACGGTGGGTAACGACGGCCAGTTCCGAAAATTCGCTGAGGTTGCAGGTCAGCCGCAGTGGGCCGACGATCCGCGTTTTGCCACAAACAAGCTGCGGGTGGCGAATCGGGCGGTGTTGATTCCGTTGATTCGCCAGGCGACGGTGTTCAAGACTACCGCCGAGTGGGTGGCTCAGTTGGAGCAGGCGGGTGTGCCGTGTGGGCCAATCAACGATCTGGCCCAGGTGTTTGCCGATCCTCAGGTGCAGGCGCGTGGATTGGCGATGGAATTGCCTCACGTATTGGCTGGGAGCGTGCCGCAGGTGGCCAGTCCGATTCGACTCTCCGAGACGCCGGTGGAATATCGCAATGCGCCCCCTTTATTAGGGGAGCATACGCTGGAGGTCTTGCAGCGAGTGTTGGGGTTGGACGAAGTCGCGGTGACGGCGTTCAGAGAGGCGGGGGTTCTATGAGTCTTCTCTTCTATATAGAAGACGATTCATAAGGGCGAAAGCAGTGGGTTTGCCAGTGTTGCGCAACTTATTGATAGAAAAGCGAAATTAAGGGTTGACGGCAGATTCTGGAAGTCTATAATTCGCCCCACTTCCGGCGCAGTCGAAACGGAAAACTTTTTGAGATTCAATGAGTTAAGTAGGTTTCGAAGGTGCGGGGCTTCAGTTCATCGAAGCCCGGAAGGAGCAGGTGGAGCGGTGTTGTTTGGCTCTATCGGCGGTTCGATCTTCTCGGTCGAAAGCGGTGAAAAAGAGGTGTTGACAGCAGCGAGTAACGCTGTAGAATTCGCCTCCCGCTAACGAGAGATCGGAAGCGCAAGTGGTTGAAGTTGTTGATGTTTCCGAAGCGAAACTTTGAAAACTTCTGAAAATAACCGCTTGACAGATACACGGGGCGCT
>NZ_FOTH01000058.1:0-16334 GCF_900114515.1 Pseudomonas sp. NFACC46-3 | reverse complement strand
GTGATGAACCATTGTGGCGAGGGAGCTTGCTCCCGCTGGGGCGCGAAGCGGCCCTAGTAACTCCCTGGCAACCCGGTGTGTCTGGCAGATCCAAGGGGCTGCTGCGCAGCCCAGCGGGAGCAAGCTCCCTCGCCACAATGAATCAGGCAAGCCCTAAGTGAGCAGCCAGTCTTATGGCCGCGGTCAGGACTTGGCGGCAGCCAGGATCAGCGCTTTCATTTCCGATACAGCCGACTTGAACCCGACGAACAACGCATGGGCCACCAACGCGTGGCCGATGTTCAGCTCGTTGATGCCCTTGATCGCCGCGACGGCTTCGACGTTGTGGTAGTGCAGGCCATGGCCGGCGTTGACGATCAGGCCCTTGGCCAGGCCGAAGGCGACACCGTCAGCGACTCGCTGCAGCTCATCGGCCACATCCGTGGGAGTCTCGGCATCAGCGTAACGGCCCGTGTGCAGCTCGATGGCCGGTGCGCCAACACGCTTGGAAGCCTCGATCTGCCGTTCGTCGGCATCAATGAACAGCGATACCTCGGCGCCGATCTTCGACAAGCGCTCCACTGCCAAGCTGATCCGCGCCTCCTGCCCCGCCACGTCGAGGCCGCCTTCGGTGGTCAGCTCCTGGCGAGTCTCCGGCACCAGGCAGATGTGCGCCGGGCGGATGAGCTCAGCGAACGCCATCATCTCTTCGGTCACGCCCATTTCGAAGTTCATGCGGGTTTGCAGCACGTCCTTGAGCAGCAGCACATCTCGCTCCTGGATGTGACGACGGTCTTCACGCAAGTGTACGGTGATGCCGTCGGCGCCCGCCTCTTCCGCGTCCAATGCGGCCTTGACCGGATCCGGGTAACGCGTACCCCGGGCCTGGCGCAGGGTGGCGACATGGTCGATGTTCACGCCGAGAAGAATGCGATTGCTGGTGCTCACAAAAAGGCTCCTGAATGGACGAATAGTTGGCCCACAGCATACGGGTTGATCAGGGCTTGCGAAACAACTCGCGACTGACCAGCGGCCGCCCGCCCAGATGCACAGCCAGGGCCTGGCGCATCAGCCGCTTGGCTGCCGACAAGGCGCCTGGCGCACTCCAGTCGGCCTCGGCCATCGCCAGCAGCTCGGCCCCATTGAACAGCCCCGGTTGCAGCAGGTAGACCTGCTCCAGGCCAGCATCCACCTGTAAGCGGTAAAGACCGTCCGCCGCGACGGGTTCGCCGTGCAGATCAGTGTTCAGAGCGAAGCCGTAGCCCAGGTCATCCAGTAGCCGCCACTCAAAGGAGCGCAGCAGCGGCTCCAGCGGCCGCCCTTCAGCCAGGGCCAGCAGCGTGGCGGCGTAGTGGTCGAAGACGGCCGGGTGGGGATCTTCGGCCGGCAGCAGGCGGATCAACAGTTCATTGAGGTACAAGCCGCTGAACAGCGCCTCACCGTTGAGCCACGCCGCGACGCCATTGCTTTCCATGCGCCCGACATTTTTCAACTCGCCTCGACCACGGAACTCGACTTCCAGCGGCACGAACGGCCGCGCCAGTGTCCCGGCCTTGCCCCGCGCTCCACGCAACACCGCCCGCAGCCGCCCTTGCGGCGTGAGGAAGTCCACCAGGGCGCTGCTTTCGCGGTAGGCGCGGCTGTGGAGGACGTAGGCGGGTTGGGCGATGGGTTGGCTTGGGGACATCAGGGGCCTGAATATCAGAAGATATCGACTATGAAAGAGAGCCTTGTGGCGAGGGAGCTTGCTCCCGCTGGGCTGCGAAGCAGCCCCCTTGGATCTACCAGACACACCGCATTGCCTGATTTTACGACTGCTTCGCAGCCGAGCGGGAGCAAGCTCCCTCGCCACAAGAGCCCGCCCACCATGATCCGGGGATTACAGGTCGCCGTAACCCAACGACCGCAGCGCCCGCTCGTCGTCGGACCAGCCACCCTTCACCTTGACCCACAGGTTGAGCATGATCTTGGAGTCGAACAGCAGTTCCATGTCCTTGCGCGCCTCGGTGCCGATGCGCTTGATGCGCTCGCCCTTGTCGCCAATGATGATTTTCTTCTGGCCGTCACGTTCGACGAGGATCAAGGCATGAATGTGCAGGGTCTTGCCCTGTTGCTTGAACTCTTCGATCTCGACCGTGATCTGGTAGGGCAACTCGGCCCCCATCTGACGCATGATTTTCTCGCGCACCAGCTCGGCGGCGAGGAAACGGCTGCTGCGGTCGGTGATCTGGTCTTCGGGGAAGAAATGATCGTTTTCCGGCAGATGTTCGGCAATGACCCGCTCCAACGCGTCGAGGTTATGGCCGTGCTGGGCAGAGATCGGGATGATCTGGGCGTTCGGCAACTGTTCCTGCAACCAGGACAGGTGCGGCATCAGTTCCGCCTTGTCTTCGATCCGATCGGTCTTGTTCAGCGCCACGATCAGCGGGCCGGTGACGTATTGGACGCGCTCGAGGACCATCTGGTCTTCGTCGGTCCACTTGGTGCGGTCGACCACGAAGATCACCACGTCGACGTCTTTCAACGCCGCCGAGGCAGTCTTGTTCATGTAGCGGTTCAGGGCCTTTTCGCCGCCCTTGTGCATGCCCGGGGTGTCGACGTAGATCGCCTGCACGGCGCCTTCGGTCTTGATGCCCAGCATGTTGTGGCGGGTCGTCTGGGGCTTGCGCGAGGTGATCGCCAGCTTCTGGCCCAGGATGTGGTTCAGCAGCGTGGATTTACCCACGTTCGGCCGACCGACAATGGCGACATAGCCGCAGCGGGTGACGGTTGTATCAGTCATTGCCATTCTCCACACCCAGGGCAATCAATGCTGCGGCGGCCGCTACCTGTTCGGCAATACGACGACTCACACCCTGACCCCGGCTTTTTTCATTCAATAGGACCACTTCGCATTCGACGAAGAAGGTACGGCAATGCGGCTCACCCTGGATATCCACGACTTCGTAGCGCGGCAGCTCGCAACTGCGCGATTGCAGGAATTCCTGCAAACGGGTCTTCGGATCCTTGTTGGTGTCCACCAGCGTCAGGCTGTCGATCTCGGACGTCAGCCAGGCCAGCACGCGTTCACGCGCCATTTCCATGCCTGAGTCCAGATAGATCGCGCCGATCAAGGCTTCCAGGGCATCGGCCAGGATAGATTCGCGACGGAAACCGCCACTTTTCAGCTCGCCGGAGCCCAGGCGCAGGTAGTCGCCCAGGTCAAAACCACGGGCCAGTACGGCCAGGGTCTCACCTTTTACCAAGCGCGCGCGCAAACGCGACAATTGGCCTTCGCGGGCCAGCGGGAAACGCTCGAACAGCGCCTCACCGGCCACGAAGTTGAGGATGGCATCACCGAGGAATTCCAGGCGTTCGTTGTTGCGCCCGGCAAAACTGCGGTGAGTGAGGGCCAGGAGCATCAGGTCCTGGTCCTTGAAGGTGTAGCCGAGCTGACGCTCGAGACGGCTTAGAGAAACGCTCACGGTTTACCCACGCTGAGTTCGTGGCTGGATTCCACCGCCACGGCGGCAAGGCGCCGTTGGCTTGGGACAATTAACGCTGTGTTCAAAAATACGTCCTGACTATCGTTGGCTTCATGCCTTCGGGCAACCTTGCGCAGGCTCCAGAAAAGCATTCGGCGCTGTGTTCAACAGCGCCGTGGGTGATTACTTGATCAGGCCAACCCGCGAGAAATTCGGCAGGTGACTGAGTTTGGGTTCCGGCCAGCTCATCCAGACCGCAAAGGCCTTGCCGACGATGTTCCGGTCCGGGACCATGCCCAGCAGGTCCTTGGGAATGTTCGGATCATCCCAGTACCGGCTGTCGTTGGAGTTGTCGCGGTTGTCTCCCATCATGAAGTAGTGCCCCGCCGGCACGGTCCACGAATGGTCCGGTGTCGCGCGGTAGCGGCTCATTTCCTTGCGGATCAGGTGCTCGGCCTCGCCGAGTTTTTCCCGGTAGAGCTCGGCACTGCCCAGCGTACCCGGCTCGGAGCCGAGCAACTGTTCGGCCACGGATTCGCCATTGACGAACAGGCGCTTGTCGGCGGTGTAGCGAACCGTGTCGCCCGGCAGGCCGACGACACGCTTGATGTAGTTGACGTTCGGGTCGCTCGGGAAGCGGAACACCATGACATCGCCGCGTTGCGGATCACCGACTTCGATGACTTTCTTGTCGATCACCGGCAGGCGGATCCCGTAGGAAAACTTGTTCACCAGGATGAAATCGCCCACGTCCAGGGTCGGCTTCATCGAGCCGGAGGGAATCTGGAAGGGTTCCACCAGGAACGAGCGCAGCACCAGCACGATGAACAACACCGGGAAGAACGACTTGCCGTATTCGACCAGCAGCGGTTCCTTGTTGAGCTTTTCGATCACCACACCATCAGGCTGGCTGACGCTGCCCTGATAAGAGGCGATGGCCGCCCGGCGCCGAGGCGCCAGGAACAACAGATCAAGCAACGCCAACAGGCCGCAGACAAACACGGCGATAACCAGCAACAGCGGGAAATTTAGCGACATAGGACCTAACTATCCAACCTGAGCACCGCAAGGAAGGCTTCCTGTGGAATTTCCACGTTACCGACCTGCTTCATGCGTTTTTTACCGGCCTTCTGCTTTTCCAACAGCTTGCGCTTACGGCTGACGTCGCCACCGTAGCATTTGGCCAATACGTTCTTTCTGAGCGCCTTGACGGTTGTACGCGCCACAATCTGCCCGCCAATGGCGGCCTGGATTGCCACGTCGAACATCTGCCGCGGAATCAGTTCCTTCATCTTCTCGGTCAATGCACGACCTTTGTAGTGCGCGTTGTCACGGTGCACGATCAATGCCAGGGCATCGACTTTCTCACCGTTGATCAGCACATCCAGCTTCACCAGATTAGCCGATTGGTAACGATCGAAATGATAGTCCAGCGAAGCATAGCCGCGACTGGTGGATTTGAGGCGGTCGAAGAAGTCCAGTACCACCTCGTTCATCGGCAGGTCGTAGGTCACCTGGACCTGCGTGCCGAGGAACAGCATGTCGTGTTGTACGCCACGCTTCTCGATGCACAACGTAATGACGTTGCCCAGGTGCTCCTGAGGCACAAGGATGTTGGCCCGCACGATCGGTTCGCGCATGTCTTCGATGGCCGACAGGTCCGGCAGCTTGGACGGGTTGTCGACGTAGAGGGTCTCGCCGTTCTTGAGCAACAGCTCGAAAATAACCGTCGGTGCCGTGGTGATCAGGTCCAGGTCGTATTCGCGCTCCAGGCGCTCCTGGATGATTTCCATGTGCAACATGCCCAGGAATCCGCACCGGAAACCGAAGCCCAGGGCATCGGAGCTTTCCGGGGTGTATTGCAGGGACGAGTCGTTCAGGGTCAGCTTCTGCAGGGCTTCGCGGAAATCCTCGAAGTCGTCGGAGCTGACCGGGAACAGGCCGGCATAGACCTGCGGCTGGATGCGTTTGAAACCTGGCAGCACATCGACGTCGGGGGTGGAACTCAAGGTCAGGGTATCGCCGACCGGCGCCCCGTGGATGTCCTTGATACCGGCGATGATGAAGCCCACTTCACCGGCCTTCAGGTCTACGGTAGCGGTGTGTTTCGGGTTGAATACACCGACGCTGTCCACCAGGTGGATCTTGCCGGTGGACTTGACCAGGATCTTGTCGCCCTTCTTCACGCGGCCATGGCGCACGCGAACCAGGGACACCACGCCCAGGTAGTTGTCGAACCAGGAGTCGATGATCAACGCTTGCAGCGGATCTTCGATGTTGCCGGTCGGCGCGGGAATGGTGTGCACCAGGCGCTCGAGCACTTCGTCCACGCCCAGGCCGGTCTTGGCGCTGCAGGTGACCGCGTCGGTGGCGTCGATGCCGATGATTTTCTCGATTTCTTCCTTCACGCGATCCGGATCGGCCTGGGGCAGGTCGATCTTGTTCAGCACCGGCATGACTTCCAGGCCCTGCTCGATGGCCGTGTAGCAGTTGGCAACCGACTGGGCTTCGACGCCCTGGCCGGCATCGACCACCAGCAGCGCACCTTCACAGGCCGCCAGCGACCGGCTGACTTCATAGGTGAAGTCGACGTGGCCCGGGGTATCGATGAAGTTCAGCTGATAGGTGATGCCGTCGCGGGCCTTGTAGTAGAGGGTAACGCTGTGGGCCTTGATGGTGATCCCGCGTTCACGTTCGAGGTCCATGGAGTCCAGGACCTGGGCTTCCATTTCACGCTCGGCCAGGCCGCCGCACATCTGGATGAAGCGATCGGCCAGCGTCGACTTGCCATGGTCAATGTGGGCGATGATGGAGAAATTGCGGATATGACTCAAATCACTCACGGATCAACACTCAAAAAGGCTGCAGGCATAGCCCGCCGAAAAATAGCCGGGAATTGTACCTGATACAGACGCCATTGTGGCGAGGGGATTTATCCCCGCTGGGTTGCGAAGCAGCCCCACGATCCATCAGCCATCGCGATGTGCCAGGCAGGGCGCAGGGGGCTGCTTCGCAGCCCAGCGGGGATAAATCCCCTCGCCACAGCAAGCTCCCTCGCCACAGAAGCCCGCTCGCCACAAGAATCGGGGTCAACCCGCCCGACGCAACAGCCAAAGCCCGGCCAACGCGCAGACACCGGCCGGCACCAGCACCGCAAACAGCGGTGAGAAGCCGAACACCAGGCTCGACGGCCCCAGCAGATCCTGGGCAATGCGGAAAGTGAAGCCCACCAGTACACCGGTAAACACCCGCTGGCCAAGGGTCACCGAACGCAGCGGACCAAAAATGAAGGAAATCGCCATCAACACCAGGGCGGCGGTGACCAACGGCTGCAACACCTTGACCCAAAAAGCCAGCCAATAGCGGCCGTTATTCAAGCCCTGGTCCGCCAGATAGTGGATATACCCCCACAAGCCGGTAATCGACAGGGATTCGGGCGCCATCACCACGGTGCTGAGCAGTTGCGGGCTGATCGACACGTCCCAACGCTCCCGCGGGGCGGCGACCACCTCGGTGCGCTTGTCATGGAACAAGGTGGTAGTGACACCGATCAACTGCCAGTGGTCCTCGGCGAATTTGGCGCGCTTGGCGAAGCTCGACGACAGCATGTGCCGCTGGTCGTCGAAGCGATAACGGGTCACCCCGTACAGAATGCCGTTGGGCTGGACCGAGTTGATATGGATGAACTCGTCGCCCTGGCGGTGCCACAGGCCGTGCTTGGCGCTTTGCGCATCGCCGCCGCCCTGGGCCAGGGAACGGTTGGCCTGGGCAGTATTTTCGGTGGCTGGGGCGATGTATTCGCCGATCAGCACACCCACCAGCATCAACACCAGCATGGGCTTCATCACCGCCCAGACGATCCGACCAATGGACACGCCGGCGGCGCGCATGATGGTCAGCTCGCTGTTGCTGGCCAGGCTGCCCAGGCCGATCAGGCAACCGATCAGCGCGGCCATCGGCAGCATGTCGTACAAACGCCGTGGTGCCGTCAGCAGCACGTAGCTCGCCACGTCCGTCAGCGTATAGGTGTCGCTGACATCGCTCATTTCATCGATGAAGGCAAACAGGGTCGCCAGGCCGAGGATGATCCCCAGCACCGCAAGGATCGCCATGAACACGCTGCTGCCGATGTAGCGATCGAGTTTAACCACGGGCCACCTCCAGCGCGCTGCGACGACTGGCCAGCTTCAGGCGTAGCGGCTCCCAATAGAGCAGCCCCAGGCCGATGGCCAGGAAGATCGAGTGCACCCACCACAGGCCCAAGGCGGGCGGGATCTTGCCTTTCTCCAACGCACTGCGAGCGGAAATCAGGATGGTCAGGTAAGCCATATACAGAAGAATCGCCGGCAGCAGCTTGAGGAAACGCCCCTGGCGCGGGTTGACCCGCGACAGCGGGACCGCCATGAGGGTCACGATGAACACCAGCAGCGGCAAGGACAGGCGCCATTGCAGCTCGGTACGGGCACGAATGTCCTTGTTGCCCAGCAGGCTGGCGGTCGGCATCGCGTCGCGATCAGTGACTTCGTCGCTGACCTCGGGCTTGGGCAACAGCACGCCATAGGTGTCGTACTTGATGGCCCGGTAATCGGCCTGTCCCGGCTTGCCGTCATAGCGATAGCCGTTTTCCAGGATCAGGTAGCGGTTGCCGTCGGGGTTGATTTCCTGCCGGCCCTTCTCGGCCACCAGCACGGAAATGCCACGGTCCTTCTTGGTATCCGAAGACAGGTTCTTTTGGGTAATGAAGACGCCGGCCAGGTCGATCCGGTCGTCCGAGAGCTGTTCGGTGTAGGTCACGCGCGTACCGTCGCGCAGGGCCTGGAAACGCCCTGGCACCAGGGTGTCGAACTCGGTCATGGCGTCCTGCTGGTTGATCAGCAACTGGAACTGGTTGGCGCCTTGGGGGGCCAGGCTCAGGCTCAGCCAGGCCACCACCAACGCCACCAACGTGGCCGGGAACAGCGTCATGCGAAACAGGCGCTGTTGGCTCATACCGGTGGCCGACAGCACGGTCATTTCGCTGTCCAGGTACAAGCGCCCGTAGGCCAGCAGGATGCCGAGGAACAACCCCAGCGGCAGGATCAATTGCAAGAAGCCCGGCAGGCGGAACCCCATGATCAGGAACAGCGAGCCCGGGTCCAGGGCGCCGGAAGCCGCCTGGGCGAGGTATTTGATGAAGCGCCCGCTCATGATGATGACCAGCAGCACGGCGCTGACGGCGCTCAGGGTCAGCAGGACTTCACGGGATAAATAACGAAAGACGATCACACCAGACACTCCAGGGCTGTCAGGCTGGGTTTTGTATGAAAAGTGCCTGCGCGACGATCATGCTGCGTTGAAAACAGGCTCGGAATGCTCATTGACAGCCAGTCAACTCCGCTTCCTCGCCTGTTTTCGCCTTGCCTGATCGCCGTTCGGCGACTTTGCATAAAAACCCTTAAGGCGGCCAAACAAGCAAACGTATCGAGTCGGCCCGCCAACGCGAGCCGCCGAAAAAAGAGCCGCATTATCCTGTGATTGGAGGCGCCTGTCACTTCGCACGCTTTAAGCCGGTGCTTAAAGCCAAAAGTTAGCGCCGTCGAGGGTTGTCAGGCTCGGGCGCCGAGGTTCAAACTGCGGCCTTTGTCGCCGGCGCGACCGTGACCGTTTCACTCAGGACTTGTGGCGAGGGAGCTTGCTCCCGCTGGGCTGCGTAGCAGACCCCGCTTCTTTGCGGTTGCTGCGCAACCGAGCGGGAGCAAGCTCCCTCACCACAAGTCAGCGCCTGGCATCTTGACCATTGACTCAGGGATCCGGACATGGAACTGGTTGTAAAAAGCGTCAGCCCAGAAACGTTGAAAACCGCCACGCTGGTGGTTGCCGTCGGTGAAAACCGCAAGCTCGGCGTGGTCGCCACCCAGCTCGATACCCTGAGCGGCGGGGCCATCAGCGCCGTACTCAAGCGCGGCGACCTGGCCGGCAAGGTCGGCCAGAGCCTGTTACTGCACAACCTGCCCAACCTCAAGGCCGAGCGCGTGCTGCTGGTGGGCGTGGGCAAGGACGCTGAACTGGGCGATCGTCCGTTCCGTAAACTCATCGCCGGCGTGCTGGGCACCCTCAACGGCCTTGGCGGCGCTGATGCCGCCCTGGCGTTGGACGAGTTGGTGATCAAGGGCCGCGATAGCTACGGCAAGAACCGCTTGCTGGCCGAAACCCTGGTAGACGGCGAATACCGGTTCGACCAGTTCAAGAGCCAGAAAGCCGAACCCCGCACCCTGAAAAAAATCACCGTGCTGACCATCAAAGCCGCCCAGGCTGAAGTCCAGCGCGCCGTGACCCACGCCACCGCGATTGCCAACGGCATGGCGTTTACCCGCGACCTGGGCAACCTGCCACCGAATATCTGCCACCCGACGTTCCTCGGCGAACAGGCCAAGGCACTGGGCAAGGAATTCAAGGGCCTGAAGGTCGAAGTCTTCGACGAGAAGAAGATCAAGGACCTGGGCATGGGCTCGTTCTACGCCGTTGGCCAGGGCAGCGCCCAGCCACCGCGCCTGATCGTCATGCAATACAACGGCGGCAAGAAATCCGAGAAGCCGTACGCCCTGGTCGGCAAGGGCATCACCTTCGACACTGGCGGCATCAGCCTCAAGCCGGGCGCTGGCATGGATGAGATGAAGTACGACATGGGCGGCGCCGCGAGCGTGTTCGGCACCCTGCGCGCCGTGCTCGAACTGCAACTGCCGATCAACCTGGTGTGCATCCTGGCCTGCGCCGAGAACATGCCCAGCGGCACGGCCTCGCGTCCGGGCGACATCGTCACCACCATGAGCGGCCAGACCGTTGAAATCCTCAACACCGACGCCGAAGGCCGCCTGGTGTTGTGCGACGCCCTCACCTACTCCGAGCGCTTCAAGCCGCAAGCGGTGATCGACATCGCGACCCTGACCGGCGCCTGCATCGTCGCCCTGGGCTCCCACACCTCGGGCCTGCTGGGCAACAACGACGAGCTGATCGGCCAACTGCTCAGCGCCGGCCAACAAGCCGACGACCGCGCCTGGCAGCTGCCGCTGTTCGACGAATACCAGGAACAACTGGACAGCCCGTTCGCCGACATCGCCAACATCGGTGGCCCGAAAGCCGGGACCATCACCGCGGCGTGCTTCCTGTCGCGCTTTACCAAGAACCTGAACTGGGCGCACCTGGACATCGCCGGCACGGCGTGGACCAGCGGCGGCAAGGACAAGGGCGCCACCGGTCGTCCGGTGCCCCTGCTGACCCAGTACCTGCTGGACCGCGCCAAGGCCTGACACCAATGACCGTCGTTGGCCTCACCCTCGGGTGGGGTCATCGGCGGCTCAGGAACCGCAATGACCAAAGTCGATTTCTATATCCTGCCCAGCGCCGACCCGTCGGCGCGGCTGGATTTCGCCTGCAAGCTCACCGAAAAGGCCTGGCGCATGGGCCACCGCATCTACCTGCATTGCAGCGATGCCGCCCAGCGCGAGGACCTGGACGCACGCCTGTGGGCTTTCAAGGGCGAGAGCTTCGTGCCCCACGGCCCGGCCGAAAGCGAACCCGAGGGGGTGATCGTGCTGGGACTGGGGAACGACTGCGGCCAGCACCAGGACCTGCTGGTCAATCTCGACCTGAAAGTACCGGCCTTTGCCCAGCGCTTCGCCCGTGTGGCGGAAGTGGTGGTCGAAGACCCGGCCATCCGACAAGCCGCGCGGGAGAGTTTCCGTTTCTACCGCGAACAGGGCTATCCTCTGCAAGACCACCGTTTACAGCGACTCTGAGCCCTACGATGGACACTCCAAAACCGCCACAAAAACCCGCGCACCTGCTGGATGACCTCGAGTCGATCCGCCAACTGCTCGGCGACGACAATCTGCAACCGCCACTGCTGACCGACACGGTCGTGCACGAGCCAGTGCATGACGAACAGATCCCCCTGCTGTTCGACCCGATCAACGGCCAGCCGGAACCCAAGCCTGCTGCCAAGATCGAAGCCAAAGGGCCCGACGCCCTGTTGCACCTGGACCGCGAACTGCGTGCTGCTGCGCAGTTGATCATGCAAGACGTCATCGACGACTTCGCCCCGCACATCGAGACCGAGATCAAGCGTCGGCTGGATGCACGGATGGAGCGCTTGCTCAGTCAGTACGAATAAAAGCACTCCCCCGCTTTTTGTGGCGAGGGAGCTTGCTCCCGCTCGGCTGCAAAGCAGCCGTAACACTGGCGAGCAGCCCCCTCTCACTCACCTTGACACTTTTGGGGGCCGCTTCGCGCCCCAGCGGGAGCAAGCTCCCTCGCCACAGGATTTGTTGCGCCTGTTAATACGCGCTCACTGCGTACTGGCTCGCCCTGCGTCCTTCGCCCCGCTATACTTCCCGGCTTTTCCTGAATAAATGCCAATAGGGTCCCGCCGCGCATGGATAAGACCTACCAGCCGCACGCCATTGAAACTTCCTGGTACAACACCTGGGAGTCCGAGAATTATTTCGCTCCGCAAGGCGCGGGCGATTCCTACACCATCATGATCCCGCCGCCGAACGTCACCGGCAGCCTGCACATGGGCCACGGTTTCAACAACGCGATCATGGACGCCCTGATCCGTTTCCGCCGCATGCAAGGCCGCAACACCCTGTGGCAACCGGGTACCGACCACGCCGGTATCGCCACGCAGATGCTGGTGGAGCGTCGCCTCGAAGCCCAGGGCCAGAATCGCCATGACCTGGGTCGCGAAAAATTCCTGGAGAAAGTCTGGGAATGGAAAGACGAGTCCGGTGGCAACATCAGCCGCCAGATCCGTCGCCTCGGCTCGTCGGTAGACTGGAGCCGCGAGCGCTTCACCATGGACGATGGCCTCTCCGAAGCGGTGAAAGAAGCCTTTGTACGCCTGCACGAAGACGGGCTGATCTATCGCGGCAAGCGCCTGGTCAACTGGGACACCAAGTTGCACACGGCCATTTCCGACCTCGAAGTGGAGAACCATGACGAGAAAGGTTTCCTGTGGAACCTGAAGTACCCACTGGCCGACGGCGCCAAGACCGCCGAAGGCAAGGATTACCTGATCGTCGCCACCACGCGTCCGGAAACCATGTTGGGCGACTCGGCCGTGGCGGTGAACCCGAACGATGAACGCTACCAGGCGCTGATCGGCAAGTTCGTCGAGCTGCCCCTGGTTGGCCGTCGTATCCCGATCATCGGCGACGACTACTGCGACCCGGAATTCGGCACCGGCTGTGTGAAAATCACCCCGGCCCACGACTTCAACGACTACGAAGTCGGCAAGCGCCACAACCTGCCGCTGCTGAACATCTTCGACAAGAACGCCAACGTCCTACCGGCAGCCCAGGTGTTCAACCTGGACGGCACGCTGAACGAGAGCATCGACGGCCAGATCCCGGCTGAATACGCCGGCCTGGACCGTTTCGAGGCGCGCAAGCAGATCGTCGCGGCGTTCGACGCCGCCGGCCTGCTGGTCAGCGTCGACGATCATGCCCTGAAAGTTCCGAAAGGCGACCGCTCCGGCACCATCATCGAGCCGTGGTTGACCGACCAGTGGTACGTGTCCACCAAGCCGCTGGCTGAACCTGCGATTGCCGCCGTGGAAGATGGCCGCATCCAGTTCGTGCCCAAGCAATACGAAAACATGTACTTCTCGTGGATGCGTGACATCCAGGATTGGTGCATCAGCCGCCAGCTGTGGTGGGGCCATCGCATCCCGGCCTGGTACGACGAGTCGGGCAAGGTCTACGTCGGCCGCGATGAAGCCGAAGTCCGCGCCAAGCACAACCTCGGTCCGGACGTCACGTTGCAGCAGGACAACGACGTCCTCGACACCTGGTTCAGTTCGGGCCTGTGGACCTTCTCGACCCTGGGCTGGCCGCAACAGACCGAGTTCCTGAAGAAATTCCACTCCACCGACGTGCTGGTCACCGGTTTCGACATCATTTTCTTCTGGGTCGCCCGGATGATCATGCTGACCATGCACCTGGTGAAGAACGAAGACGGCACACCGCAAGTGCCGTTCAAGACGGTCTATGTCCACGGCCTGGTGCGCGATGGCCAGGGCCAGAAGATGTCCAAGTCCAAGGGCAACGTCCTCGACCCGTTGGACATCATCGACGGCATCGACCTGGAAACCCTGGTGCAGAAACGCACCTCCGGCCTGATGCAGCCAAAACTGGCGAAGAAGATCGAGAAGGCCACCCGCGAAGAGTTCGCCGAGGGCATCGCCAGCTACGGCACCGACGCCCTGCGCTTCACCTTCTGCTCGCTGGCGTCCACCGGTCGCGACATCAAGTTCGACATGGGTCGCGTCGAAGGCTACCGCAACTTCTGCAACAAGATCTGGAACGCCGCGCGCTACGTGCTGGATAAAGGTGAAGACTGCGGCCAGAACGGCGAAGCCTTCGAGCTGACCCTGGCTGATCGCTGGATCATCTCCCAGCTGCAACGCACCGAGGCCGAAGTGACCCGCCAGTTGGATCAGTTCCGTTTCGACCTGGCCGCACAAGCCTTGTACGAGTTCATCTGGAACCAGTACTGCGACTGGTACCTGGAGCTGTCCAAGCCAGTGCTGTGGGACGAAAACGCCCCGGTCGAGCGCCAGCGCGGCACCCGTCGCACCCTGGTGCGCGTATTGGAAGTGGCCCTGCGCCTGGCGCATCCGTTCATGCCGTTCATCACCGAGGAAATCTGGCAGCGCATCGCACCGCTGGCCGGCGCCCAAGGCAAGACGATCATGCTGCAACCTTGGCCTGTGGCCAACGAAAGCCGCATCGATCCGGCGGCCGAAGACGACATCGAATGGCTCAAGACCTTCATGCTCGGCCTGCGTAACATCCGCGCCGAAATGAACATCGGCCCGGGCAAGCCGCTAACCCTGTTCCTGAAGAATGCCAGCGCCGAAGACCTGCGCCGCCTCAACGAGAACGAGGCGCTGCTCAAGAAACTGGCGAAGCTGGAATCGGTGACCGTCCTGGCTGCCGGCGAAGAAGCACCATTGTCGGCCACCGCCCTGGTCGGCGAGATGGAAGTGCTGGTGCCAATGGCGGGCCTGATCGACAAGGCCGCGGAACTGGCGCGCCTGGACAAGGAAATCCTGCGCCTCAAAGGCGAAGTGCAGCGGGTCGGCGGCAAGCTGTCCAACGCCGGCTTCGTCGACAAGGCGCCGGCCGAAGTCATCGAGAAAGAACGGGCCAAACTGGCCGAGGCGGAACAGGCCTTGGGCAAACTGGCCGAGCAGCACGCGCGGATCTCCAGTCTGTAACGAGGGTTCGTCGCTGAAGGAGGAGGCCCTGGTGGCCTCCTTCTTTTTGCCTGGCACTTTCTCACTCATGCTGAGCCCCTGTGGGAGCGAGCTTGCTCGCGATAGCGGTGGGTCAGCTTGCATCAATGCTGGATGTGTCGCCGCCATCGCGAGCAAGCCCGCCCCCACATTTAATCGGCACAAGCCTCAAGACCAGGCCGGATGTGGGACAATGCCCGCCACTTTTTGAGCCATCCCCGAATCGACCCGCCCATGACCGCCCCCCGCACACCCAAACCAGCCCGCCAGAAGCCCAAGTCCACCCCAGAGGCTAAAACCGTGGCGCCGCGTGAGAAGGCCAGCCTGCATCCGCGCAACCGCCACCAGGGCCGCTATGACTTCCCAGCGTTGATCAAGAGCACGCCGGAACTGGCGAAGTTCGTGATCATCAACCCCTACGGTAAAGAAAGCATCGACTTTGCCAGCCCCGAAGCCGTACGGGTGTTCAACCGGGCGCTGCTCAAAGCTTTCTATGGCATCGCCCACTGGGATATCCCGGCCGATTACCTGTGCCCGCCGGTGCCAGGTCGGGCGGACTATGTGCACTTCCTCGCCGATTTGCTCGCCAGCCACAACGCCGGTGAAATCCCCCGCGGGGCAGCAGTCAAGGTGCTGGACATTGGCACCGGCGCCAACTGCGTCTATCCGTTGATCGGCTACAGCGACTACCGCTGGCACTTCCTCGGTTCGGAGATCGACCCGACGGCCATCGCCTCGGCCAAGGCCATCGTCCAGTCCAATGGCTTGAACAAAGCCATCCAGTTGCGCCAGCAAGCCAACCGCAAGCAGATTCTCCTGGGCCTGCTGGAAGACACCGAACGGTTCGACCTGACGATGTGCAACCCGCCGTTCCATGCGTCCCTGGAGGAAGCCACCAAGGGCAGCCAGCGCAAGTGGCGGGCACTGGGCAAGGCCGATCCGAAGCGCAAGCTGCCGGTGCTGAATTTCGGCGGGCAGGCTGCGGAGCTGTGGTGCGAAGGTGGGGAAGCCCGGTTCGTGACGCAACTGATCGGCGAAAGCGCGCAGTTGGCCGGGCAAGTGCTGTGGTTCAGCACCCTGGTCTCAAAAGCATCGAACCTGCCGGCGATTCAAACCGCTCTGAAAAAGGCCGGGGCGCTGCACAGCCAGGTGGTGGAGATGTCCCAGGGCCAGAAGCAGAGTCGCTTCGTGGCCTGGACCTTCCAGACCGAGGCCCAGCAACAGGCCTGGCGCCAGGCGCGCTGGGTCCGTAAGGACTGAATCGAGGTCGCCACGCCTGTGGCGAGGGAGCTTGCTCCCGCTGGGGCGCGCAGCGGCCCTGGAGCCCGGCGACGCGGTGGTTCAGGTCGATTGAGTGAGCTTGAGAGGGGGCTGCTGCGCAGCCCAGCGGGAGCAAGCTCCCTCGCCACAAAAGCTCAAAAGCTCAAAAGCTCAAAAGCTCAAAAGCTCAAAAGCTCAAAAGCTCAAAAGCTCAAAAGCTCAAAAGCTCAAAAGCTCAAAAGCATCCCGGTCGACCAACCGATTTGCTCGTGAAACTGACACTGATTCGAGGCATTCCCCTAACCCGCGCCATGCCCAATTCCCGTGGCGAGGGAGCTTGCTCCCGCTGGGGCGCG
>NZ_FOTH01000040.1:0-46030 GCF_900114515.1 Pseudomonas sp. NFACC46-3 | reverse complement strand
AGCAGCCGCAAAGATGGCAAGTCAGAGGTATCCAGTTGGTTGGAAAAGCGTGGGGCGGCTTCGCCACCCAGCGGGAGCAAGCTCCCTCGCCACAGGGAGTCCGCATGTCGTTTCATTACTCAGAAGAGGTATCAAACAATGTTAAAAAAAATAGTGCCCGTCACGGCCTCGGTTGTTGTAGCCCTGTGTTCTTCATGGGTGTCGGCGGCGGATGATGCCCGCGCATCTATCCACATCACAGCGAAAATCCCGAACAAGCAGTTCCATGTGCAGCCCCGCAACCCGGATTTCGGCAAGGATGAATACATGTACTACAACCCCATGACCTACAGATTTACGCCTTTGCGCCACATATATGATGTGAAGAACACCGACGGTTCCGTCCATGCCTATGTTGAGAATGGTAACAGCACAGGTGCCATCTATCTGAGCAACGGAGTGGATCATGTAAGCCTGAGGGCGGTATTCAACGGTGTACCTCTGGACAACCTGCCTCAGGAAGTCGTGGACGATGCCACGTCCACACCGGGCACCCAGGCGGAGATGCTAATCATGGTTGCGAACTCGCCTACAAGCCCACTCTCTCCCGGTATGTATAACGCTGACTTCACCGTGATCTTCGACGCGGTGCCTCGGGTCACCCGCTGATTTAGTGGCGAGGGGATTTATCTGAGGTGAAGGATTTCTCTCTGATGAAGGAATTTCTCTGTGGCGAGGGGATTTATCCCCGCTGGGCTGCGAAGCAGCCCTAAACCAGATAACTCGGTGGATCAGACAGATTAAGGTGACTGTGGGGCTGCTGCGCAGCCCAACGGGGATAAATCCCCTCGCCACAGGTATGTATTTCGTTTAATTACTCATAAGAAAATTCAGCATGTTTAAGAAAATAGTGTCCTTTACGGCCTTGGTTGTTGCAGCCCTGAGCCCTTCATGGGTATTGGCGGCGGATGATGCTCGCGCAGCCATTCATATCACGGCGAATATTCCGAATAAGCAGTTTTATGTGATGCCACGGGATCCGGAGTTTGGTAAGAACGAGGTCATGCATTACAACCCTGTGACTAGCGCGTTGTCCCCGGTGCGCCAGCTCTTTGATGTGAAGAACACCGACGGTTCGGTCCATGCCTACATTGATAGGCGCCCCGATCTGTTCAACGGCCGTAACTCGATCCCCATTGCTGTTGTGTTTAACAACGTTTATCTGAACCACTTGCCGAAGGAAGTGGTTGATGACGTAACATCCACCCCAGGTACGACGGTAGAGTTGCACATCTCCACGGCGTTTCCGATCAATCCCCAGGAACAGACTGGTTTGTACACCGGACAATTTACCGTGGTCTTCGACGCGGTCCCTCGGGTTAGCCTCTGATCTGTATTTTTGTTTCATTACTCATAAGAAAAATTCAGCATGTTTAAGAAGACAGTGTCCTTTACGGCCTTGGTCGTTGCAGCCTTGAACCCTTCATGGGTATTGGCGGCGGATGATGCTCGCGCAGCCATTCATATCACGGCGAACATTCCGAACAAGCAGTTTCATGTGATGCCACGGGATCCGGAGTTTGGTAAGGACGAGGTCATGCACCTCAATACTGTGACCAGAATGTTGTCTCCGGTGCGCCAGATCTTTGATGTAAAGAATACCGACGGTTCGGTCCATGCCTACCTTGAAGGGGATTCCTGGCTGCACGGTGACAAGTATCCGATTGTCACTGTTGTAATGTTCAACAATGTTCACGTGCAAGAAACACCGCAGGAAGTGGTGGATGACGCCACGTCCACGCCCGGTACGACGGCTAAGATGCGCATCTTTGCGCCGTTCCCGATTAGTCCCATGCAGTCAGGTTTGTACACCGGCCAATTCACCGTGGTCTTCGACGCGGTCCCTCGGGTCACCCAGTAACTCACCGTGCCACGGGGAGTCTCCACTTCGTTTCATTAATCAGAAGGAAAAAGTATGTTAAACAAAATCGTGTCCGTAACAGCCCTTGTTGTTGCAGCCCTGAGCCCTTCGTTGGTATTGGCCGCTGATGATGCCCGCGCACCGATTCATATCACCGCAAATATTCCGAACAAGCAATTTCATGTGCAGCCACGCAATCCGGATTTTGGTAAAGATGAGTACATGTATTACAACACTGTAAACTACGACTTGAGCACCATACGCCAGACCTTTGATGTGAAGAATACCGATGGCTCGATTCATGCCTACATTGAGGGGGGCTCTTTTTTGTCTAATGGTCGCTTGCGCATACCTCTGCGCGTCTTTTTCAACGACGTATTCTTGAACGAGGTGCCTCGAGAAGTAGTAGACGACGCCACATCCACGCCTGGGACCCAGGTGGAGATGTTCATCCATGCGAGTCATTCGCCTATCGATCGCATTCCTGGCCTGTATACCGCGAACTTCACTGTCATCTTCGATGCGGTACCCCGTGTAACTCTGTGATTTTTTGTGTGGCGAGGGAGCTTGCTCCCGCTGGGCTGCGAAGCGGCCCCCCTGAAGGGCCTCGTAATCACTCTGATCCACCGCGTCGTCAGGTTTCAGGGCCGCTGCGCGCCCCAGCGGGAGCAAGCTCCCTCGCCACAGGGGTTATGGTTGGCTTGCCACCAACGGCTTGCACTGGGTATGACTGCCCGGCTGCAAGTACGGCGAGAGAAACGGCGCCATACCCTTGAGCACCTGCACCGGCAAGGCCGAGGTGAATTTGAAGTTCTGTGCCGAGGCGCCCGGGACATAGGCGGTGAGTGTGCCGAAATGGCTGTCGCCGATGTAGAAGACGAAGGTGGCGGTGCGGTTGATCGATTTGGAACTGATCACCCGCCCACCCGAGCCGATGGCTTCGATGCGGTTGTCGCCGGTGCCGGTCTTGCCGCCCATGGCCAGCGGTGTGCCGTCGGCCAGTTTGAAACTGCCGGCCACGCGTTTCGCGGTGCCGGCATCCACCACCTGGGACAGCGCGCCGCGCAGGGCCCGGGCCACTTCCACCGGCATCACGCGCTTGCCGTTATCCGGGTTGCTCACCAGCCGTGTCTCGTAGGGCGTGTTGACGGCAAAGTCCAGGCTGTCGACGCGCAGCGCCGGTTGGCGGATGCCGTCGTTGAGGATGGTACCCACCAGCTCGGCAAGGGCGGCAGGGCGGTCGCCGGAGCTGCCGATGGCGGTGGCCAGCGACGGCACCAGGTGATCGAACGGGTAGCCGACTTTCTGCCAGCGCTGGTGAATATCCAGGAAGGCTTCGATCTCCAGCATGGTGCGGATGCGGCTGTCGCGGGCGCTCTTGTGCCGGCTCTTGAACAGCCAGCTGTAGACTTCCTGGCGCTCGAACTCGCTGGCCTTGACGATCTGGCTGAACTTGGCGTCGGGGTTATTCAGCAGGTAGCCCATCAACCATAAATCCAGTGGATGGACCTTGGCGATGAAACCCTGGTCCGGCAGGTCATAGGCACCGGGGCCGTAGCTCTGGTAGAGCCGTTCCAGGCGTTCGTCAGTGAGCTTCTCGGGGTTCTTGACTGACTTGAGGTGCGAGCGCACGAACAGGTTGAAGCTTTCCTGGCTGTCGCCAGGAAAGAAGTAGCGGTGCACCGCCGCCAGGCGGATCGCCGTGGGACGCATGCCGTCGAGGAAGGTTTCCAGGCGTTGGCTGGTGTCCTTTTTCTGATACTTCTTCCAGAACCTGAGCAGGAACGAAGTGCCTTCGCGGTCGGCGAACTGGGCCAGGTATTCCTGGCGGCGCGGGTCCTTGTCGTCCTTGAGCAGCTCGGAACTGTTATTGGGGCCGGCATAGGTGGCGTAGCGCACCAGGTCGCGCATCAGGCGAATGAACGGCAGGTTGATCGACTCGCGCAGGGCGTCGCGCAGGGTCGGGTTGCGGCCGTTGTCCTCGTTGCGGAAGTTGTGGAAGGTGTGCAGGCCGCCACCGGTGAAAAACGCCTCGCCGGGGCTGGCGGAATAGGTGCGGTCCAGGGCCGCCTCCAGCATCTTCGGCAGGCTGCGGTCGGTGTTCTGGATCAAATAGTCGACGGCCCAGCGCGAGAGGCGATCCTGTTCGGCGATATCGGCCTTCTTCAACGCCGCCGGGGTCTGCTCGGCATACCGCTCGTGCAGCTCGGCGATGATCTGCAGGTACGTGGTGAGGACTCGCAACTTGGCGGTGGAGCCCAGTTCCAGTTTGCTGCCTTCATTGATGTCGAAGGGTTGGTCGGTACTGTCGGTTTGCACCCGTACCCGCGAGCCGTCGGGGGTCAGTTCCAGCAGGGTGAAGCTGTAGCGCACCTGGGTGGTGCTGGTGGGGGTCAGCAAGCGTTCGCCCATCAGGCCGATCTCGGCAGCGAACGCCGGGTCGGCCAAGCGCTTGAGGTACTCGGTGGCCTGGGCCTGCAAGTCGCTTTGCAAGGTGCTGGTGGCGGAGAGGTCCAGGCGATCGAGGTCGTACAGCGGACGATTGAGCAGCGTGGCGAGGCGACTGCGGGCGGCGCTGATGCCTTTGTTGGTTTCGTTGGGTTGCACGGTCGGGTCCTGGACCCAGTCGCGATAGCTGACCTGGCTCGCCAGGGCCGCCTTCGACAGTGCCGCATCGATCACGCCGTTCTGCGCCAACAGCCGGATATGGCTGTCGGTCAGGCGCGCCAGCTCTTCGTGCCCCTTGGACAGGTAATGGGACGGGCGGCGCTGGGCGATCATCAATGACAGCATTTCCCGCAGGGCCAGGCCTTTTTCCGCCAGACTCTTGGGGTCGTTGGCGGCACTGGACAGGCGTTCATTGGCCCGCTTGAAATCGGCGCCGTACCAAACCCGCAAGCCCTCCGCCATGCCGTGGACTTCACCGTGCCCCGGCACGGCCGAGAGCGGTACGCTGTTGAGGTAGTCGCGGATGATCCGCTGCCGCGCCTCAAGGGTTTGCGGGCCGGCCTGATAGGCCCGCACGCTGGCGGAAATCATCTGGCGGATTTTCTCCCCGCCCGACACGGTTAGGCCCTCGGGGGAGTGACGGTATTTTTCCAGCTGCGTCGCCAACGTGCTGCCGCCGGCGGATTGTCCCGGCAGGCTCAACAGCTTGGCCATTTGCGACCAGGCCGCCATGGCGAAGCGCGGCCAGTCTACCGCTGGGTTTGCCAAGGGCTGCTTGGGGTCGAGCAGGAAACGGTTCTCGATGAACAACAGGCTTTGCACCACTACCGGTGGGATCGCATCGAAATTGGCGTACAACTGCTGCGGATACTTGAACTGATACACCGGCGCGGCGCGGCAGTCAGTGATGGTCAGCCCGGCCTGGATCTTTTCGGCGTAGGGCACGAACAGGCCTTTTTCGACGTAATCCATCAAGGCCGGTGAGAAACGGGCCTGGGCCTGGATAACGTAGTCGCGTTTGAGCAACCGCGGTAAAAACTCCCCCAGCGAGCTGTAGCCCAACCGCCGATCGAACGGGCCGGCACCCGGGTAGATGATGGCATCGCTGGGCCCTGGTTGCACCGAATAGCTCAGCGACGCGGCGTACTTGCTGATCTCCCGGGCCTGGAAGCGCGAGGTGCGCATTTCCTTGGCCACCGCCAGGCCGACCACCACGACGATAATCAGCAACAACAACCAGAACGCCCGCCAGCCATGCCGGGCGCGGCGTTTTTTTTGAGGTAAAGGCGCTTCTTCCATACGTTCAGTCGGGACCACAGGTTCATTCGAATCGGTTTGCCACAAAGCGCCCATAGTCGACTGATCCATTCACGCAGATTGATCGGACTTGCTTGAAGCTTAGACGGTGGTTGGCGTGGGGGGAGGGGAAATTGTGGGTGGCGGTCTGTCATGGCCAGTGGCATTCCTTTGTGGCAACGACTTTGTGACCAGGAGAGATTTATCTGTGGGTGAGGAGGAATTATCTGTGGGTGAGGAGGAATTATCTGTGGGTGAGGAGGTATTTATCTGTGGCGAGGGGATTTATCCCCGTTGGGCTGCGAAGCAGCCCCAATGCAGGCAACGCGATTATCCAGGCATATCGGGGTTGCAGTTGGGGGCTGCTGTGCAGCCCAGCGGGGATAAATCCCCTCGCCACAGATAAATGTCTTGTCACAGATACATTCCTGCCACAGACACATCCCCTGTCACAGATAAATGTCCTAGCCACAAGTACTACGACCACTTCGGAATATTCGCTCGACCTTCTCAGCGTCGATCAACCAACAGCATGGCTACGCTGCATCCAAACCCTCTTAAAGGAAGTAAGGAATGCATCCACGCCCCAATTCACATCGCCTGCGTCGAGGACGTTATTCGGAGCAGGGACGCGCCTATCTGGTGACAGCCGTTACTCATCAGCGCCGTCCTGTTTTTTCCAACTGGAAGGTTGGAAGATTGTTGGTTACAGAATTCAAATACGCCCATGATTCTGGCCTGGTGAACTCTTTAGCCTGGGTGGTGATGCCGGATCATTTTCACTGGTTGCTGCAACTCCACGACGGCCATCTGAGTCGTGTCATCGGTGCCACCAAAGCTCGATGCACCCATCGCGTCAATAACATGAGTAAAACCTCTGGCCCGCTTTGGCAAAGCGGCTTCCATGATCGCGCGATTCGTGACAATGAAGAGCTGCGGCCCTTCGCCGACTACATCATTGATAATCCGCTACGGGCTGGGCTGGTGGAATGTATTGGCGATTACCCTCTCTGGGATACTGCATGGCCTTGAAGCGCCTCATGCTCCCTGTCTGGACCGAGGAACACGGATTCCCTGTGGTGAGGAGAATTATCTGATAAAGATTTAATCTGCGATGGGGGAGATTATCTGTGATGGTGAGGTTATCTGTGATGGTGAGGTTATTGTGGCGAGGGGATTTATCCCCGCTGGGCTGCGAAGCAGCCCCAATGCAGACAACTGGATCTTTCAGACATACCTGGATGCCGTAGGGGGCTGCTGCGCAGCCCAGCGGGGATAAATCCCCTCGCCACAGGTGTATCCCTTGCCACAGGTGTATCCCTTGCCACAAGTGAACCCCTTGTCACAGGGGAATCCTCACTACAGGGCTGCGATGCCTGAAAGCCTTGTGCCAGAGCCATCGCCCCGCGCCCAGACATGACGCTGCACCCTCCCTGTGCAATACTCGGCGGCGCTTTCGGAAAGGTCTGTCGTCCAGATAATGCATCTCCGGAAACACGGTTTCTACTGAGGTTTCTCCCTGAATTTCCCCGGTTTTACAGTGAATCTCTCTATCCCTGGCTTTTTATACTGCACGGCCCGCTGATCCTGAGGGCGCTGTTCACAGGACGGTCTGTCCACGAAACAGACTGGTTTCGGCAAAGTGGCAGGCTTATCGACCTGCGGCTTTGGAGACTCGGTGGTCAATCCAATAACAAGACGAGGTTGTATCCCTATGGCTGTCGGCAATCATCTGCCCCATGGCGAGACCGCTCAGGGTGGTCCGCTCAAACGTGAGCTCGGTGAGCGGCACATCCGCCTGATGGCGCTTGGCGCCTGCATCGGTGTCGGGCTGTTCCTCGGCTCGGCCAAGGCCATTGAAATGGCCGGCCCGGCGATCATGCTGTCCTACATCATTGGCGGCCTGACGATCCTGGTGATCATGCGCGCCCTCGGCGAGATGGCCGTGCACAACCCGGTGGCCGGCTCGTTCAGCCGCTATGCCCAGGACTACCTCGGCCCGCTAGCCGGCTTCCTGACCGGTTGGAACTACTGGTTCCTGTGGCTGGTGACCTGTGTGGCGGAGATCACCGCGGTGGCGGTGTATATGGGCATCTGGTTCCCCGACGTGCCCCGCTGGATCTGGGCCCTGGCCGCCTTGGTCAGCATGGGCTCGATCAACCTGATCGCGGTCAAGGCCTTCGGTGAGTTCGAATTCTGGTTCGCCCTGATCAAGATCGTCACCATCATCGCCATGGTCATCGGCGGCGTCGGCATCATCGCCTTCGGGTTCGGCAACGACGGCGTGGCCTTGGGCATTTCCAACCTCTGGACCCACGGCGGTTTCATGCCCAACGGCGTGCAGGGTGTGCTGATGTCCCTGCAGATGGTGATGTTCGCCTACCTGGGCGTGGAGATGATCGGCCTGACCGCCGGCGAAGCGAAGAACCCACAGAAAACCATCCCCAACGCCATCGGCTCGGTGTTCTGGCGGATCCTGCTGTTCTACGTCGGCGCGCTGTTCGTGATCCTGTCGATCTACCCGTGGAACGAGATCGGCACCCAGGGCAGCCCGTTCGTGATGACCTTCGAGCGCCTGGGCATCAAGACCGCCGCCGGCATCATCAACTTCGTGGTGATCACCGCCGCGCTGTCGTCCTGTAACGGCGGCATCTTCAGCACCGGGCGGATGCTCTACAGCCTGGCGCAGAATGGCCAGGCCCCGGCCGGTTTTGCCACCACTTCGGCCAACGGCGTGCCGCGCCGCGCCTTGCTGTTGTCCATCGCCGCGTTGCTGCTGGGCGTGCTGCTCAACTACCTGGTGCCAGAGAAAGTCTTTGTCTGGGTGACCTCCATCGCCACCTTCGGCGCGATCTGGACCTGGGTGATGATCCTGCTGGCCCAGCTCAAATTCCGTAAAAGCCTGAGCGCTTCGGAACGTGCGGCGCTGAAATATCGCATGTGGCTGTACCCGGTCAGCTCATACCTGGCGCTGGCGTTCCTGGTGCTGGTGGTGGGCCTGATGGCGTACTTCCCGGACACTCGCGTGGCGCTGTATGTCGGCCCAGCGTTCCTGGTGTTGCTGACGGTGTTGTTTTACGCCTTCAAGTTGCAACCGACCGGTGATGGGCAGGGGGCGGTGCGTTCAGCTTCGTAAGTTGAGGGTGATGTAAAGAGAGCCTCGGTCAGATGACCGGGGCTTTTTTTTGGGGGTGACTGACCGTCCGTCGAAATCAGTGTTTGACCTGTAAGTTCTGACAGTAGATCGGTCCGGTACCATGGCATAGCTTTAAAGCCCGCCACTTGGGATATGGCAAGGCATCACGATGAAAGATTTTCCTGCTTTGCTGGTTATCGCGCTTGTTAATGGATTGATTCATTGGCAGGTGTTTTTTGTGTGCTACGGCGCTGCTGGACTACCCCAAGCGACCAGTAACCTCGCGGCGTTTTGTGTGGCTGCGGCGTTTTCGTTTTATTTGAATGCGCTTTACATCTTCGAGCCTGGGGAGTCATGGCGCGGGTATGTGTTGTTGAATGGCGTGATGGGCGCCTTGAGTTATGGTATCGGCTCGATCGGTGATGCCTGGAATTCTCCTGGGTGGACGACCCTGGTTTCATATTCATTGCTGAGTTTGTCGATGGGGTACGGCTTTTTCCGGTTTAAATGGCTTCATGGTCATCATCGGACATGAGCACGTCTCAGCAAGCCTTGCAGCCAACCGTTAAAAGTCCTGGATCTGTGATTCCCTTCGTCGTCGATCTGGACGGAACGCTCCTCAAGTCCGATGTGCTTTTTGAATGCATGATGGCTTTCGTTCGTAGTCAACCGTGGCGATGCCTCAGCCTTTTGGGTTGGCTCGCTCAAGGCAAGGCGTACCTGAAGAAACAACTGGCTCAATCGACGTATATCGATGTCAGCCTGCTGCCTTACGACCCCGACGTGCTGGCCATGATTGAGGAGCAGCGCCGCCAGGGGCGCAAAATCGTGCTGGCCACTGCCAGCTATCACTCATTGGCGCGGCGGATCGGCGAGCATTTGCAGATGTTCGACGACATATTCGCGACCCGGCTGGAGTGCAATCTGTCAGGTCATCACAAGCGTGATTTATTGATCGAGCAGTTCGGTGAACGAGGATTCGATTACGTCGGCAATTCACTGGAAGATCTGAAAATCTGGCGTTCTGCCAGATATGCCTATGTTGTCAATGCCTCGGCGTCTGTCTTGCTCGGGGTCAAAAGTCTAGACAACATTGTGCAACCGATCCGTTCTGGTGTGACGGGGTTCGGCGCTTGGCGCAAGGCGTTGCGCATTCATCAGTGGGTAAAGAATGCGCTGATTTTCGTGCCTTTACTGGCCGCGCATCAGATCGCTAATCCGCTGTTGTTCTGGCATGGCCTGCTGGCATTTCTGTTCTTCGGGTTATGTGCATCCGGCGTCTATGTACTTAACGACTTGCTGGATCTGGAAGACGATCGCGGGCATCCAACCAAATGCACCAGGCCCTTTGCCAGCGGGCAGCTTTCGATTAAATCCGGCCTGATGGTTTGTCCTCTGCTGTTGATCGTATCCCTGGGGGGCGCCTGGTGGTGGCTGCCTCCGCAATTTGTCGTGGTGTTGGCGTTCTACTATGTTTTGACCCTGGCCTATTCGCTTAAGTTAAAGCGGGTCATGACACTGGACGTGGTCACGTTGGCGTTGCTCTACACGCTACGAATCATTGCGGGTGGCGCGGTATTCAATCTGGAACTGACGGCCTGGATGCTAGCGTTTTCCATGTTTATTTTCCTGAGCCTTGCGCTGGTCAAACGCTACACCGAACTGCTTGTTGTCTCGCGCAGTGGTCGTACCGATAAAACCAGTGGCCGGGATTACTACCCTGCCGATATGGCAATGCTGTCATCGTTAGGCGCGGCCTCAGGCTATCTCGCGGTGATGGTGCTGGCGCTCTACATCCGCGACGGCGCGACTGTCGCGCTATACGACCACCCTCAAATCATTTGGCTTGCCTGCCCCTTGTTGCTGTTCTGGATTACCCGAGTCTGGATCCTCACTCATCGCGGGTTGATGAAAGATGATCCGCTGGTATTTGCGCTCAAGGACCGATGGAGCTTGATCGTGGGCGCACTGTTTTGTCTTGTTTTCTGGAGTGCGACATGAACGACTGCCGTGATGCCGGAGGCCGGCTCATTGATATCTCGCAATCGTGCCAGCGATGAAACTCCTCTTGAATTCGTGGGGGCGATACCCCGCTGAACCGCAAGCCGCTCATCCTTGTGCCTGGCGAAATGATCTCGATGAACAGTGGCGGCGAGTGACCATTGCACATGGCTCGACATTACCGTTCGGCAATGGCCGCAGCTATGGCGACAGTTGCCTGGCCGGCAGCGATCATGTAGTCCACGTGCGTCCCTTGAACCGGTTCATCGAGGCCAATTGGCAAACGGGAGAAGTTTGCGCCGAGGCAGGTGTCACCCTGGGTGAAGTGCTGCAGCTGGCTGTTCCTCGCGGGTGGTTTTTGCAAGTTACGCCTGGAACCCGCCATGTGACGTTGGGCGGGGCGGTGGCTAACGATGTTCATGGCAAGAATCACCATTGCCGCGGGACGTTTGCCCATTCGGTTTTGCGCTTTGGCCTGCACAGGTCCGAGCAACCGGCGATGGTGTGTTCGCCAACGGAAAATCCCCAATGGTTTGCGGCCACAATCGGTGGATTGGGTCTGACGGGTATTATCAGTTGGGTCAGTATTCGCCTGCGCAGAATCCAGTCCAGTCGGATCGAAACGACTCGGGTGCGATTTGGTCGATTGAGCGAGTTCTTCGCCCTGTCGGCAGAACTCGATTCTTTGCATGAATACAGTGTGGCCTGGATTGATTGCCTGGCCACGGGACCTGCATCGGGACGTGGTGTCATTACCTTCGGTGCTCACTGCGAAAGTGGACCCCTCGAAGTCCCGACCGCTCGCGCCATGCATATGCCCGTCCGGCCGCCGGTATCCCTGGTCAACCCACTCATGGTGAGCGTGTTCAACCGTTGTTATTGGCACATGCAGCCGACGAGCAGGAAAACCCAGACGATTGCCTACAGCCCGTTTTTCTATCCGCTGGATGGTATCGAGCGCTGGAACCGAATCTATGGACGCAAGGGATTTCAACAGTTTCAGTGTGTATTGCCGCAAGCGGTAGCCGAAGACGCCCTGGCAGAGTTGCTCAACGTCATTGCCCGGAGCGGCATGGGTTCTTTCCTGGCAGTACTCAAGCGTTGTGGCGATATCGCCTCTCCAGGATTGTTGTCCTTTCCGATGCCTGGAACGTCGCTGGCGTTGGATTTTCCTCAGAACCGCGCCTTGAGCACCACATTGCTGCCGCATCTGGACGCCATTGTTCATGAGGCCGATGGCCGCTTGTATCCGGCCAAGGATGCGCATATGAGCGCCAGCTTTTTTCAGCGAGCCTATCCCGCCTGGGAGCAATTGGAAGCCATGCGCGACCCGGCATTGATGTCCCGTTTCTGGCGGCGAGTCACTCAATGAAAAAAATACTGATTGTGGGAGCGACTTCAACCATCGCCAATGCCTGCGCCCGGCTCTGGGCAGGCGAGGGGAGCGAGTTTTTTCTGGTCGCCAGAGGTGAGCAAAAACTACAACAAACCTGTGCGGACCTGCGCGCACGAGGCGCGAGCGCGGCGGTGCCCTACATCATGGACGCCAATGACGACATTGCCCTGCATCGCGCCATGCTGGAGCGATGCCTGGAAACGCTGCACACGGTGGATATCTGCCTGATCGCCTACGGCACGTTGCCCGATCAATCCGCGTGCGAACGGGATGTCGAGATGGCAATGGCCGAGTTCGCCAATAACGGCAGCACGGTGATCGCATTATTGACGTTGGTGGCAAACCAGTTGGTCGCCCAGCGCAACGGCACGCTGGCGGTCATCTCTTCCGTCGCGGGGGACCGGGGGCGCCCCTCCAACTATGTGTATGGCTCGGCCAAAGCGGCTGTTTCCACGTTTTGCGAAGGGCTGCGGGCACGGCTGTTCAAGGCGGGCGCGCACGTTATCACCATCAAACCCGGTTTTATCGATACGCCGATGACCCAGGGTTTGGCATTGCCGGCATTTCTGGTTGCGCAGCCGGAGGTCGTCGCCCGGCGAATAGTCGCAGGCATCGAGCGCAAGGTGTCGGTCCTTTATGTGCCCGCTTTCTGGGCGCTGATCATGTGTTTGATACGGGCATTGCCGCAGTCACTGTTCAAAAGGCTAAACCTGTGAGCCAGGTCCCGATGCTCTCCGGGTGGCGTTATCGGGTCTTGATCGGTTCGGTGGTCTGTTCGGCCCTGGCGTACCTGGGTATTTCCCTCTGGGGCGGCTGGTCGGCGGTGAGCAGGGCGATCAGTCAGGTCGGGTGGTGGCATGGGACATCTATTGTCGCCTTGGTTCTGCTTGGCTATGGGCTGCGTTTCTGGCGTTGGCAGGTTTACCTCAATGCCCTGGGACATTCACTGCCCTGCTGGCCTAGCCTGAAAATCTACCTGGCGGGATTTGCCCTGACCACGACGCCAGGAAAGGCTGGTGAAGCGTTGCGTGGCGTTCTGCTAAGACGCTGCAATGTGCCTTACGCACACAGTTTTGCCGCGTTGCTCAGTGAGCGGCTTTCGGATCTGCTGGCGATGGTGGTTTTGGCGCTATTGGGCTTGAGTGTTCATCCTCAATGGTTGCCGTTGATCATCACCAGTCTGGTGCTGCTGGCGTGCGGCGTACTGCTGGTGGCCCATCCAGCGCTGGTCGGCAGCATCGAGCGGCGCATCGACCGGGAACGCAGCTGGATCTCCCGATGGTTGCACTATGTCATCCAAGTGTTGCACCAGACCCGCAATTGCCACACCCCACGCCGCCAGGTAGGCGCGACGCTGTTGAGCCTCATGGCCTGGGGGCTCGAAGTGTTGGCGTTCTACTGGATCTTGAAGGCCATGGAAGCGGACGTATCCCTGACCTCTGCCATGTTCATTTATGCCGTTTCCATGCTGGCGGGTGCGCTGAGTTTCATGCCCGGCGGGTTGGGCGGTGCCGAAGCGGTAATGGTGGCTTTGCTGGCGTCTGGCGGCGTTGCCATGCCGAGTGCGATAGCGGCGACGGTTTTGTTGCGGTTGGTGACGTTGTGGCTGGCGGTGGGGTTGGGGGCTGCAATCTTGATCGGTCGAGAAAAATCATGAATTGGACACTGAAATCGAGGTCAGAAATGAGCGTTGGGCAGAGCACCAAAAAATGGCCGGCTTATCTTCCCCTGGCAGGGGCAGTGCTCTTCGGTTGCTATTTGCGGTTGCATAATATTGATGTTAATGGTCTTTGGGTAGATGAAGCATTCAGCGTAGCGACCAGTGATCCGAATAATAGCTTTATAGACGTTTATAAAAGAACATTGATAGATGTACATCCACCTTTCTATCAGGTGCTTTTATGGTTGTTTTATAAGGTTTTTGGCTACACTGAAATGAGTGGGAGATATCTGTCGGTTTTTATTGGTGTTCTATTGATTCCAAGTGTTTTTTGTCTCGGATGGCAGATGATCAATAGGCGCACAGGGCTGATTTGTTCATGGTTAGTGGCTGTAAATTTTTATTTTATCACTTACTCTCAAGAAACCAGGTCGTATGCGTTGCTGGTTCTTTTGGCTGTGCTTTCATTTGTATTTTTTATTTCGCTCTTGCGCAGTCCTACGAGCTTGAATGTTGTGTTATATGCGTTGGTCATGGCAATGCTGGTGAATACTCACTACTTTGGGCTTTTGCCGGTAGGCGCCCAGGTTGGGTTGTTTTTTCTGATTTATGGTCGAAAAGCTTTTCAAGTGAAAATGATGTTGAAATTTTTAACGGTGGGAGCGATTGTTTTCCTGACGCTACTTCCGAGTGCTGGATACATCGAGAATAATCTTGGGCGGCAGGGGTTTTGGATACCTGCACCGCAGGACTCATTTTTTATTCAGTTGTTCACGTTGTATTTTGGAAATGCATCACTTTCCATCATTGCCGCGATTTTAATGGCGTTGGGGCTTGTGAAGCTAGTGAGAGATACAGAGAGGAAAGAAGCTTTATGGGTATTAGTTTTATGGGTGGGTGTTTGCGTGATGGTTCCCTATGTGCGCTCGATTTACATTCAGCCTGTATTGACAATGCGCAATCTTATTGTTGTTTTGCCTGCGCTTTTGATCATGACAGGATATGGTCTCAGTCTTGTCCGCGATAAAGTGTTTTTTTATAGTGTGATCATTGCCTTTTTTTGTTTTTCAATGACACCATTGTATACCGCGGATAAACCTGTTCATAGCTTTGAAAATCAACTGCCCCCAAAAAGCCTGATGCGAGATGTTCTAAGGATGATGGTTGATCGATGCGCAGGTCGTTCAATTTACTCGGGAGTATCTGTGGAGGCTCAAGGGTATGCCAAGATTCTTGATTTGCCATTAAAAATAAATAGTGTTCGTGTGATGGAGAGGGATATTGAGTCTGCTGAAGAACCACTGGGAATTTGTTTTTTTAATACGAGCGGCATATTTGAGGCTGATGTGGAGTATATGAAAAAACATCATTTTAAATTGGTCAGGAAAGAGATAGTCGGTAACTCATCATTAACTGAGTATCAGTTTGATCCAAAATGAATGGCGGTTGCAGCAACACAGCAATTCAGTGTTGCGCAAGATTAGGCCGCAGCGATTTCTCTCGCCTCAAAACTGTCCGCCCGCGCCATCTGCCACATCCGCGAATAAAACTCCCCATTCACCTCCCCAGTGAGCAATTCCCCCGGTTTCAAAAACACATGCAGCTGCGAAAACAGCTTGATCTCAGTCGCTGACATCCGCCGTACCAGATGCTTGGGCTGCAACTGCGAAGGATGCTCAAGCCCGGCGGCGGCGAGCATTTCGGCCAGGGCCTTGAGGGTGTTGCGGTGGAAGTTGTAGACCCGCTGGGCTTTATCCGGGACGACCAGGGCGCGCTGGCGCAGGGTGTCCTGGGTGGCGACGCCGGTGGGGCATTTGTTGGTGTGGCAGCTTTGCGACTGGATGCAGCCGATGGCGAACATGAAGCCGCGCGCGGCGTTGGCCCAGTCGGCGCCGATGGCCAGGACGCTGGCGATGTCGAAGGCGCTGACGATCTTGCCGCTGGCGCCGAGCTTGATCTTGTCCCGCAGGTTCAGGCCCACCAGGGTGTTGTGCACGAACAACAGGCCCTCGCGCAGCGGCACGCCGATGTGGTCGGTGAATTCCACTGGCGCCGCGCCCGTGCCGCCTTCCTTGCCGTCCACCACGATGAAGTCGGGGAGGATTCCGGTTTCCAGCATGGCTTTGGCGATGCCCATGAATTCCCAGGGGTGGCCCAGGCAGAATTTGAAGCCCACCGGTTTGCCGCCGGACAGTTCGCGCAGTTGCTGGACGAACTGCATCAGTTCGATCGGCGTGGAAAACGCGCTGTGACGTGACGGCGAAACACAATCCTCGCCCATGAGGATGCCGCGGGTCTCGGCGATTTCCCGGGTGACCTTGTGCTTGGGCAGGATTCCGCCGTGGCCGGGTTTGGCGCCCTGGCTCATCTTGATTTCAATCATCCGCACCTGCGGGTTCTGCGCCTGGGCGGCGAAGCGCTCCGGGTCGAAGCGCCCGTCGCTGGTGCGGCAGCCGAAATAACCGCTGCCCAGTTCCCAGGTCAGGTCGCCGCCGTGTTCGCGATGGTAGGGGCTGATGCTGCCTTCACCGGTGTCGTGGGCGAAGTTGCCCAACTTGGCACCTTGGTTCAACGCCCGGATCGCATTGGCGCTCAGGGAGCCGAAACTCATCGCCGAGATGTTGAACACTGACGCTGAGTACGGCTGGGTGCACTGCGGGCCGCCGACCGTCACGCGAAAACCGCTGGGATCGCTCAACGGTGCCGGGCGCATGGAATGGCCGATGAATTCGAAGCCGGTCTGGTAGACGTCGATCAGGGTGCCGAAGGGTTTGTCGGCGCTTTCGTTCTTGGCCCGGGAGTACACCAGCGAACGTTGGGCCCGGGAGAAGGGCAGGGCCTCGCTGTCGGATTCGAGCAGGTACTGGCGGATTTCCGGTCGGATGCCTTCGACCAGGTAGCGGATGTTGCCCAGGATCGGATAGTTGCGCCGCACCGCATGGCGGCTTTGCAGCAGGTCGAACAGCCCCAGCAGGCTTAACAGCCCCGTCACCAGTGCCATCGGCCAGAGCCAGTCGTGTTGCAGGAACGGCAGGCTGGCGAGGGTGAAGATGACACAGCCGGCGAAGAAGGCGTAACGGCTCAGCAGCGACAGGCTCATGCGGTTTCCTTAGGGGGAGCGGTTGATGGGGGGATATGGTACTCAGGAATATTAGGTCTGTGGGGAGGGCACTTATCTGTGGTGAGGGGATCTGTGGCGAGGGGATTTATCCCCGCTGGGCTGCGGAGCAGCCCCCTAAAGCAGCGAACTCAATCTACCTGGCGCACCGAGTTGCCTGGTTTGGGGGCTGCTTCGCAGCCCAGCGGGGATAAATCCCCTCGCCACAGGAAACTCCCTGCCACAGGTAAACTTCCCTGCCATTGATGAATTTCCTTCCACAAGAACGTGGTTGCACCGCGCCTGTCAGCCCGCCTGCTTCATCTGCCGCAACGGTAATTCCACGCGGAAGGTGGTGCCGACGCCGACTTCGCTGCGTACCGTGATTTCGCCGTGGTGTTTTTTCACGATGCCGTAGGACAACGACAGCCCGAGCCCTGTGCCCTGGCCGATGGGTTTGGTGGTGAAGAACGGGTCGAAGATTTTCTGCAGGGTATCGGGGGGGATGCCCGAGCCGTTGTCGGCGACTTCGATCCATACGGTTTCATCACCCACGCCGTTGCGCAGGGTGATGGTGCCGCGCTCGGGGCCGATGGCCTGGGCGGCGTTGACGATCAGGTTCATGATCACCTGGTTGATCTGCGACGGCAGGCATTCCACTTCCGGCAACGGCGTGTACTCCTTGACCACGTCGGCCTTGTATTTGATTTCATTGGCGACGATGTTCAACGTCGAATCCATGCCCTGCTGCAAATTGGCCATCTGCCATTCCTGGCTGGAATCGACGCGAGAGAAGTCCTTCAGGTCCTTGACGATCTGCCCGACCCGGCCAATGCCATCCTTGGACTCCTTGATCAGCAGGGGAATGTCCTCGACGAGAAAGTCCAGCTCCACCTGTTCGCGCAGCTTGCGCAATTGCACCACCAGCTCCGGCGAGGCGATGGCCCCCTCGGCGCTGCCGTAGGCGCTGAGCATTTCCTGGAGTTTGCCGAAGTAGCCGTCCAATGCACCGAGGTTGGAAGAAATGAAACCGATCGGGTTGTTGATTTCATGGGCCACCCCAGCCGCCAACTGTCCCAGCGAGGCGAGCTTTTCCGATTGCACCAGTTGGGTTTCCAGCATCTTGCGTTCGTCGATTTCCATTTGCAGCAGCTCGCTGGCCTGTTTGAACGCCTGGGTGCGTTGTTCCACCAGGTCTTCGAGCTTGTTCATTTTCAGTTCCGCGCGGGAGGTCATTTCCCATTTGGTAGTCAGGGTGTTGGCCATCTGCTGGACTTCGATGTTGTCGAACGGTTTTTTCAGGATCAGCAAACGGTCGTGGCCGTTCAGACGGTCGAGCAGTTCATCCCAGGAATAATCCGAATAGGCGGTGCAGACCACCACTTGCAACTGCGGGTCGCGCTTCCAGAGTTCTTCGATGGTCTTGGCGCCATCCCAGCCTTCGGGCATGCGCATGTCGACAAAGGCCAGGGCATAAGGACGCCCTTTTGCCGATGCCTCCAGCAACTTGTTCAGGCCTTCCATCCCGCCATAGGCCGAGTCGAGTTCGAACACGGTGGCAGCAGGTTTTGGTGCTTCGCCGAACAGCGCGCTTTCCATGTCCAGCAAGTCAGCGTTGCTGTCATCCTCCGGGGTGAGGATCTTGCGGAAATCTTCATGAATGGCGGGTGTATCGTCGATCAACAGGATGCGGCGGTTACTCATGCTATTCATGGCTCACCTTCTGCAAGTTTCAGGGGCAGTTGCAGTTGGAACGTCGCCCCCCTGCCTGGCCCCTCACTGTGGGCGGTGAGGCGGCCTTCCATTTCAATGGCCGCCAATGCGCAACTGTGCAGGCCAAAGCCGTGGCCTTCCTTACGCGTGGTAAAACCGTGGGCGAAGATGCGCGTCATGTTTTCCTCCGGGATACCTTCGCCTTCGTCCTTGACGCTGATTTGCAGGGTCTGGCCATCGACGACGGCAGCCTTCAGGGTCATGTTTCGCGCATGATTGGAAACCCCCGCCATGGCGTATTTGGCGTTGCTGATCAGGTTGATCAGGATCAACAGCAAGCGGTGTTTGTCACCCATGATCCGCGGCACATCGCCGTATTCCTTGATCACCGTAACATGGTGACGGGTCAGGGCGCCCGAATTCATGCGCAAGGCATCTTCGAGCAGTTCGCTGACCACCAAGGGTTCCAGCAGGCTGTTGGCCCCGGCATAGGATTGCTGGGTGGAAACGATGTCCTTGATGTGGTCCACGCTCTTGCTCAACTGGGCCAGTTCGTCGGTCATGCCCTGTTGCTCGAGCGCGATGGCCTCGACCAGTTGGTTGAGGTAACCGGGCAGCAGCTTGCCTTTGGCGTCTTCGGTGAAAAAGTGCCCGAGGTTATCGGCGTGTTCATTGATCAGTTGCATCGCCTTGCCCAGCCCCTGGGCCTTGCTACTGCGCAGTTTGCGGCTGACCAGGTCGGCGGAGATGTTCACGCTGTTGAGGACGTTGCCGACGTTGTGCAACACGTTGGTGGCGATTTCCGCCATGCCGGCCTGGCGGGCGGTGTCCATCAATTCGCTCTGGGTGTCCTTGAGCTGGCGGGTCCGTTCTTCAACCCGCTGTTCCAGTTCATCGTTGGCGCTTTGCAGAGCGTTGTTGACCCTTTTGATCTCGGCGAAACTGCGTACCAGCCGGATCGCCAGCCAGATCAGTATCAAGACCAGGAACGTGGCGAACACCAGCAGGTAGACGTGGTTACGTTCGTACTTGGCCGCGGCTTTGCTCTGGTCTTTCTCCAGCAGGTCAGTAATGGTGTCCAGGTGTCCGGACACGGGGATCGCTTCGATGGCCGCTAACAGCTCATTGACCCGCGGTTGTTCGCGCAGGATCAGCGCGATGTGCCTGCTCAGGATGTCAACAGGGCCTTGAAGCCCCTGGGGCATGCGCTCCTTGTTGATGTCCAGCCGGTTCAGGCCCAGCAGCACTTCGGCGGCTACCTCGCTGGTGCTCAACTGGGCGAACTCCATGCTGCTGAGCAACAGGTCGTAGGTGTCGATGGCGACGTTTTGCAGTTGCAGGCGCTCCGTGTCGGCCAGCCGGGCGAACTGGGCCTGGATGTCGTCCTCGGCGGAGGGCAGGAAGGCCATGGAGTTGCGCAGCACCGCGTTGTGGGATTTGAACTGTTCCACCAACCGGGTCTTTTCCTTGACCGCCTTGAGGTACTCGTCGCGCTGGGCTTCCCAGAGTGACGGCTTGTGGCGTCCGGGCTCCGATTCGATGGCGTCGAGACGCTGCCACAGGCGCGCCATTTCATGCAGGGGCGTGACCAGGGGATCGTAGTTTTGGGTCAGGGCGATCCGCGACTTGAGCACTTCGTTGTCCCAGATGGCGTCCTGCTGCTTGAGCAGGCGAATCAGGTCCCGGGACTCAATGTACGAGGCGGCCTGCTGGGCCCCTGAATTGATGTACATGAACAGCAGGACCGATGCCAGCAACAGGCCGATGAACGCAAGGCCGAGGCGACGGAGAGTGGTCATAGGGGCTTGCCCTCCGATTCACCGGTCAGCGTCTTGAGGAACTCGACGATCAGGGTCGTATCGTTCTTGAGGGGCTCACGCCCCAGTTGGTACTTGAACATGATCTCCACCGCGCGTTCCAGGGTCGGTGCCGACGCGTCATGGAAATACGGGGCGGTGACGGCCACATTGCGCAGGCTGGGCACCTTGAAGACCTGGCGGTCGGCTTCATCGCCAGTGATGTTGAAGCGTCCTTCGTCGGCTCGGGTAGGGTTGCCCCGATCCTTGATGTAGTCGCCCATCACCCCGAACTTCTGGAACATGTTGCCGCCGATGTTCACGCCTTGGTGGCAGGCGATGCAGCCGTACTCCTTGAAGCGCTGGTAACCGAACTTTTCCCGGGGCGTGAGGATGTCGGTATTGCCCAGCAGGTATTGGTCGAAGCGCGAATTGGGTGTCTGCAAGGTGCGCTCGTAATCCGCCAGTGCGCCCTGGATATTGGGCTTGGTCACGCCGTCGGGATAGGCGTCCTTGAAGTCCTTGGCATAACCGGGGTCATTGGCGATGCGCTTGACGACCGATTCCCAGGTGCTGCCCATTTCCGCCGGGCTGGTCACGACTGCGTGGACCTGTTCTTCCAACGTGTCGACGCGACCATCCCAGAACTGGTGGAAGTTCAGGCCGGCATTGAACACGGTCGGCGTATTGACCTCCACCGGCTTGCCGTCGAAGCCCAGGGAGAACGGCTTGTCGTCGGCACCGCCCTTGTCCAGGCGATGGCAACTGGCACAGGACAGGGTGTTGTTGACCGACAGCCGCGGGTCATTGAACAGCCGCAACCCCAGTTGGACGCGCTTGGGGTCCAGGGCCGGAGCCGCTGGCAGGGGTTTGAGGGGTTCGTCCAGTGGCTCGGCGTGAGCGGTCACGCTTGATCCCACGAGTAGGCCGAGAGCCAGAATCAGTCCATGTAACGCCATGGGATGCTTTCCTTGAAACTTTGGTTGATAACACTCAGGTGTTCACGAAAACGGGTTCTGGCGTTTTTCCCACTCGGTCATCCAGTCGGCGAAGGCCTGCGGTTCGACGGCCTTGCTGAAGTAATAACCCTGGACCTCCTCGCAATGGTGCTTCTTGAGAAATTCCAACTGTTCGAGGGTTTCCACACCTTCGGCAATGATGTGCAGGTTCAGGCTCTTGCCCAGGCTGATGATGGTGCTCACCAGCTTGGCGTCGTTGCTGTCGATGCTCAGGTCACCGACGAACGACTGGTCGATCTTCAACACATCCACCGGAAATTTCTGCAGGTAGCTCAGGCTCGAATAGCCGGTGCCGAAGTCGTCGATGGCCAGGCGAATGCCTAGCTGCTTGATGGCCTTGAGGATGGCTACCGTGGTATCGACGTTCTGCATCAGTACACTTTCGGTGATCTCCAGTTCTAACTGTGTCGGAGCCAAGCCGGTTTCCTTGAGGGTGCGGGCGATGCCTTCGACGAAGCCGCGCTGGCGAAAATCGATGGCCGAGACGTTCACCGACAGGTACAGCGGGCGCATGCCCTGGGCTTGCCAGCGACACGCCTGCTGGCAGGCTTCCTGAAGCACCCATTGGCTCAGCGGAACGATCAGGCCGCTGTCTTCGGCCACCGGAATGAAATCCGACGGATAGACCAGGCCATGATCCGGCCTGTTCCAGCGCACCAGCGCCTCGACACCGACCACCTTGCCGCTCTTGAGGTCGAGCTTGGGTTGGTAATGCAGCACGAACTCCTTGCGTTGCAGGCCCAGGCGCAGGCCGGATTCGATGGTCTGTTGCTGTCGCGCCCGGCGGTTCATGTCTTCGGTGAAAAACCGGTAGTCGTTGGGGCCGGTTTCCTTGACGTTGCGCATCGCTGTCTCGGCTTTCTTGATCAGCGCCACGGCGTCGAAACCGTCGGAGGGGTACACGCTGATGCCCAGGCTCGCGGTGACGGTCAGGTCATGGCCGTCGATGGGTTGCGGGGAACTGATGGCCGCCAGCAGTTTGTCGGCCACGCCTTTGGTCTGCTGCGGGTCGACGATGTCTCCCAGCACCACCACGAATTCATCGGAACCGTAGCGAAACACCGAATCGGATTCACGCACCACGGTCGCCAGTGCCCGGGCCACTCGCTTGAGCATTTCATCGCCCACGGGATGGCCCAGCGCGTTATTGATGCGCTTGAAGCGGTCCAGGCCGATGAACATCACCGCCAGCTGCCGGTCGTGCCGGCGGCACTGGGCCATGGCCTGGGTCAGGCGATCGCCGAGCAACATGCTGTTGGGCAACTCGGTGAGCACGTCGTATTGCAGCAGGTGGGATACCTTGAGCAATTCCTGGACGCGTTCTTCGATCGTGCGCTCCAGGCTGCGCATTTTCCTCGCCGCATCCTGGGCCAGCTGCCACTTCCAAGTCATGGCGCTGGCCATCTGGCGGATTTCCAGGGTGTCGAAGGGTTTCTTGAGGATCAGCAACTGATCGTCGAACTCGATCCGTTCGGACATGGTTTCCCAGGAGTAATCCGAGAACGCCGTGCACAGGGCGATTTGCAGGCGCGGGTCGGCTTCCCACAGCCGCTCGATGGTTTGCAGGCCGTCCCAGCCCGGTGGCATGCGCATGTCAGCGAACACCATCGCATAGGGCTGGCCTTCGGCCTGGGCGCGCTTGACCAGTTCCAGCGCCTCTTCGCCCTGGTAGGCCGAGTCGATCTGAAATTGCAGCCGGCTGACCTGTGGGGTGCCGAACAGCAGGCTCTCGGTGTCGTCCAGTGAGTCATCGCTGCCGGCGCTGGGGCTGAGGATCTTGCGAAAGTCCTGGTGGATCGCCGGTGTGTCGTCCACCACCAGGATTCGCCGGTTGGCAGGTACCGACATCGGGTTCATGGATTGCTCTCCGATAGCTCGCTCGCTGGTCGGGTCCAGTGGTTTGTCGCCGGAACGATGGTGCCGGCCTTGAGCAGTTCGGCGGCCTGGCCGCTGTCGACCACGGTGCTGAAGTAATGCCCCTGGGCCTGCATCGCGCCGCCGCTGGACATCAGCGTGGCGCGTTGCTCCTGGGTTTCGACGCCCTCGGCAATGATCCCGATGCCCACGTCCCGGGCGAAGTTAATGATCGCCCGCAACGTCGTGGCATTCTCGGGATCGGCGTTGGCGCTGTCGAGGAAGCGCTGGGCGAGCTTGAGGTGATTGACCCGGTAGGTCTTGAGGTAATCGAACGAAGAGTACTCGGTGCCGAAGTCATCGATGGCGATCTGCACGCCCAACTCGCAGAGGCGCGGCAGCACGTCGTTGTGGGTCCACTTGGTCTGGGCCAGGGTGGCTTCGGTGACGTCGAAGCGCAGGTCCCAGGGCGCCAGTTCCCAGCGTGCGGTGGTGCGCAGCACGTCGTAGATCAGTTCCGGGCCGGTCTTGAGCTGGGTCAGGGACAGGTCGATGGCGATCACCGGGGGCGCCATGCCCTGGTCGCGCCACTGGCGCATTTGTTGGCAAGCCTGGTCCAGCACCCAATGCCCCAGGCCAATGATGATCCCGGTTTTCTCGGCGGCGGGCATGAAGACCGCCGGCTCCAGCCAGCCACGTTGGGGGTGGTTCCAGCGCACTTGCACGCCCATGCCGAGGATCTTGCCGGTGCCGAGGTCGACTTCCGGCAGGTAGTGCAGGTGCAGTTCCTGGTTTTCGATGGCTTGGCGCAGATCGTTGGCCAGGGCGACCCGGTCGGTGACTTCCTGGTTAATTTCCTCGTTATGGAAATGGTACTGGTTGCGGCCCTTTTCCTTGGAGCGGTACAGGGCCATGTCGGACTGCGCCATCAGGCTGTCGGCACTCAGGCTCTGTGGGGTGTACAGGGCGATGCCGATGCTCACCGAGATCCGCACGTCGTTGCCGTCCAGGGAGTACGGTGCCACCAGCGCATCGCGGATCTTGCCCGCCAGCGCGGCGCAATGGGTCGCTTCATGGACGTCCAGTTGCAGGAGGGCGAACTCGTCGCCGCCCAGGCGCGCCACCACGTCGTTTTCCCGGGTGCAGGCCTTGATCCGTGTGGCGACTTCCTGCAACAGCAGGTCGCCGATGGGGTGACCCAGGGTGTCGTTGATCCGTTTGAAGTGGTCCAGGTCCAGGTAGAACATCGCAAACGGCGCCGCACCCCGACGAGCGGCGGCGAAGGCCTGGTGCAGGCGCTCGATCATGGTGGCGCGGTTGGCCAGCCCGGTCAGGCCGTCGGTGCGGGCCAGCAGGGCGATTTTCTCTTCGGCCAGCTTGCGCTCGGTAATGTCGAGGATGATGCCTTCTATTTCCAGCAACAGGCCTTGCTCGTTGCGCACCGGGATGTAGCGGTTCTCTACCCAGCGGTACGTGTCGTCGCCGGTGTGCATGCGGAACTCGATGGACGCCCCTGCGGTGTCGCGGTCCAGAACGCGAACCATGGCCTCATGGACCTTCTCCTGGTCGTCGGGGTGGATCAGGGTTTGCGCCCAGTCCGGCGAGTTGGTCAGTTGCGCTGCGGAATGGCCGAACTTGGTGATGTTGTGGGAGATATACATCAATGCGAACGGCGGCTCGCCCCGCAGGCGATAGAGAATGGTCGGGCTGTTCTGCACGATGATGTTGGCGTCGGCCAGTTCGCGGGTGCGTTCCTCGACTGCGCGCTCGAGCATGTCCATTTTCAGCGCCGCGTCTTCGGTCATTTGCCATTTGACGGTCAAGGTACTGGCCATCTGGCGGATCTCGATGGCGTCGAAGGGTTTTTTCAGGATGAGCAGGCGGTCGCCCAGTTCAAGGCGATCGGCAATGTCTTCCCAGGAATAGTCCGAGTAAGCGGTGCACAGGGCCACTTGCAGCTTGGGGTCGGCGCGCCACAGCCGCTCGATGGTTTCCAGGCCGTCCCAGCCCGGCGGCATGCGCATGTCGATGAACGCCATGGCGAAGGGTTGCCCCTGGGCCAGCGCCGTTTCGACCTTGTTCAGCGCCTCCATGCCCTGGAATGCCGAATCGAGCACGAAACTCGTACCAGAAACCGCCACGGGCGAGCCGAACAAGGCCTCTTCGGCGCTGCTCAGGCTGTCCTGGGTGTCCGCCTCGGGGCTGAGGATCTTGCGGAAATCCTCATGGATAGTCGGCGTGTCGTCGACAATCAGGATTCGCCGATTAGTTTTATCCAACGGCAGGCTCATGGCCGTGCACCGTTTTGATGCTGACTATAGAACCCTGGAAACATCTGATATCCCTTTCGCTGGCATGAGTATTCGGCCTGTACATGGCCCTTCATGGGATACAGCATAGTCGTCTCATCGGGATACGCTCGGTCAGTGATGGCAAATGTGTCTAAATGTTCGCAATCTACTAGCCTGTATTTCGGGGGTAAGGTAGAACGGTTGTCGTGAATAGGAGGGGGGTTTCAAATGGAAGATCAATCGCCGGATGTTCCGGTAAGGAAGCCAGCGGTGCTGTTGGTCGATGACGAAGAGTCGATCCTCAATAGCCTGCGTCGGCTATTGCGCAGCCAGCCGTACGAGATCCTGCTGGCCGACAGTGGCGCCAGGGCCCTGGAAATTCTCAAGGAGCGGCCGGTCGACCTGGTGATGACCGATGCGCGCATGCCGAACATGGATGGCGCCACGCTGCTGGCCGAGATCCGCAAGCTGTACCCATCGACCTTGCGCATCCTGCTCACCGGTTATGCCGATGTGGACATGATGACCAAGGCCATCAACGAGGGGCAACTCTATCGCTACCTCAGCAAGCCCTGGAACGATGAGGAACTGGTGCAGGCCTTGCGCCAGGCCCTGTCCCACCAGCATTCCGAAAGCGAGCGCCAGCGCCTCGAAGCGCTGAACCGCGAGCAGAACCAGCAACTCAAGACCCTTAACGCCACCCTGGAAAAACGCGTGGCGTCGCGCACCTCCGAGCTGCAGCAGACCGCCGACATGCTCGATTTGGCCTATGACGAGCTCAAGCGCAGTTATGTGACCAGCACCGAAGTGTTTTCGCTGATCGCCAACCTGCGCCTGCCCAAGGCCAAGCAGACCAACCGGCAGATCATCGAGTTGATCAGGGTCTATAGCCGGCTGCATTTCCTCGATGAGTCCACCGACCGCGACCTGACCATGGCCGCGGCGCTCTACAACATCGGCAAGCTGAGCTGGACCGATAACATGATGGTCACGCCTGCCGACTTGCTGCACCACAACGAACTTGAGCTCTATCGGGCCTATCCGAAGCAGAGCGAATCGCTGCTGATGACCCTGGACCCGATGAAGGATGCGGCGCGGATCATTCGCCATCACCAGGAGCGTTGGGACGGCAGCGGCTTCCCCGAGCACCTCAGGGGCGAGGCCATTCCGTTCGGTTCGAGGCTGTTGAAACTGGCGGTGGACTTCATCGAGCTGCAGCGCGGGTTGATCCTGGAGCGGCAGATGAACAGCGACGAAGCGCTGGTCTACATCCGCAAATACGCCGGCAAGCTGTACGACCCGGACATGGTCGAGGATTTCATCAAGGCCTGTGGGGAATACTTGGAGGACGTGACCCTGTCCGACCCGACGGTAGAGGTCAAGACCACCCGCGAACTGATGCCCGGCATGATCCTGGCCCGCAACCTCAACGCTGACAACGGCATGCTGCTGCTCAACGCCGGCAAGGTCCTGAGCGGCCCGCTGGTGGAAAAGCTCATCGCCTTCGAAGCGATGGAAGGGGCCCGGTACAGCGTGTTCGTCAAGATCCCCGAAGAGCAGGCCGACCCTACGGCGCCGAAGCCGATTTTGGGGTGACGCGGATCGGACGACGCCATCGCTCCCACAAGGCAATGCTGTTCACTTAAGGATGGTTGAATCATTGTGGCGAGGGGATTTATCCCCGCTGGGCTGCGAAGCAGCCCCCAAACCTGAACACTCGGTGTGTCAGGCAAAAGTCATGTCTGAAGCTTTTTTGGGGCTGCTTCGCAGACCAGCGGGGATAAATCCCCTCGCCACAGATTCATCTACTGCCTTAAGTGAACAGCATTGCGCTCCCACAAGGGGAAGCGTGGGTCCTGAAACTGGGGCCAGGCTTTGCTCCCTGCCACCGTGGTCTGTAATCTCCCTGGCATTTTTCTGCCCAAGGCTTTGACTCATCATGACCACTTCCCTCATCCGCATCGCCGCCGCCCTGTTGCTCGGGCCGGACGGGCGAACCCTGCTGGTGCGCAAGCGCGGCACCCGGGCCTTCATGCAGCCGGGCGGCAAGATCGAGGCCCATGAACAGCCGGTGCAGGCGCTGGCCCGGGAGCTGGAAGAGGAGCTTGGGTTGCAGATCGACCCGGCACAGGCCCGTTACCTGGGCGTGTTCAGCGCTCCGGCGGCCAACGAGCCGGGGTTTATCGTGCAGGCCGAGGTATTTTTGCTGAGCATCGATGCCCCGGTTTCGCCGGCAGCCGAAATTGAAGAGGTGTGCTGGATCGACCCGGCCGGCGCCAGCAATCTTTTGCTGGCACCGTTGACAGGCGAGGTGATCCTGCCGTTTTATCGAACGACACTTCTAGCTGCCTGCTGATTCACGCCTCAAGGACTGATGCCCATGATTCCATTGCCGGACCTGTTGATTTTCGCCGCTGCCGCGTTGCTGATGGTACTGACGCCCGGCCCGAACATGATCTACCTGATCTCCCGTTCGATCTGCCAGGGTCGCAAGGCCGGCGTCACCTCCCTGCTGGGGGTGGTGGCGGGGTTCTTCGTGCATATGTTCGCCGCGGCCGCCGGATTGACGGCGGTGTTCCTGGCGGTGCCCATGGCCTATGAAGTATTGAAATGGGCCGGTGCGCTGTACCTGTTGTGGCTGGCCTGGCAGGCGGTCAAGCCGGGCGCGCGTTCGCCCTTCGAGGCCCAGCAGTTGCCAGCGGACTCGACGCGCAAGTTGATCACCATGGGTTTTTTCACCAGCGCCCTGAACCCCAAGATCGCGGTGTTCTACCTGTCGGTGTTCCCGCAGTTCATCAGCCCGGAACACGGTTCGTTGTTCACCCAGAGCATTATCCTGGGCCTGACCCAGATCAGCGTCAGTTTCAGCGTCAACCTGCTGATCGCCCTGTTCGCTGCCGGCATTGCCTCATGGTTCGTCCACAACCCGACCTGGCTGGCGGCGCAGCGCTACTTCATGGGGTTTGTCCTCGGTGCGCTGGCGTTGCGCCTGATGTTTGAGCAACGGCGTTCGGCGTGAGCATCCGACGGTTGAGGGCCGGCGATGCCCAGGCGTATCGCCAACTGATGCTGCAGGCATACGCGCTGCATCCCCAGGCCTTCACCTCCAGCGTCACCGAGCGGGCCAAGCTGCCTATCAACTGGTGGGAGTCACGCCTGGGCAGCCGGCTCGATGTGCTGCTGGGGGCGTTTGTCGAGCAAGAGCTGGTCGGCATTGTCGGCCTGGCCCTGGAGCCCCGGGAAAAAGCCCGGCACAAGGCGCTGCTGTTCGGCATGTACGTCGCCGATGAACATCGCCATCGTGGGCTCGGCTACCAACTGGTCCAAGCCGCCCTCGCCGAAGCCCGGCGTCATCCCTTCCTGCGCCTGGTGCAACTGACCGTCACCGCCGGCAACACCCCGGCGCTCAAGCTCTACCAGCGCTGCGGCTTCGTCCTGTACGGCCTCGAACCGATGGCGATCCGCGTGGAGGATGAGTTCCTCGACAAAATCCACATGTGGCTCGAGCTGTAAACCAATCGGCCATGACTGTTGAGCTTTTTTGTGGCGAGGGAGCTTGCTCCCGCTGGGCTGCGCAGCAGCCCCTTTTCAGGTGGGCGCTGCGCACCCAAGCGGGAGCAAGCTCCCTCGCCACAAAAGCCCAAAAGCCCAAAAGCCCAAAAGCCCAAAAGCTCAAAAGCTCAAAAGCTCAAAAGCCCAAAAGCTCAAAAGCATCCCGGTCGACCAACCGATTGGCTCTTGAGACTGACACTGATTCGAGGCATTCCTTTAACCCACGCCGTGCCCAATTCCCTGTGGCGAGGGAGCTTGCTCCCGCTGGGGCGCGCAGCGGCCCTAAAACCCGGCGACACGGTGGATCAGGTCGATTGAGTGAGCTTCAGAGGGGGCTGCTGCGCAACCCAACGGGAGCAAGCTCCCTCGCCACAAAAAGCAGTCAGCGCACGGCACTGACCCCGTCCAACGTGGAAAACGACGTGTCCTTGGCCGTCAGCAAAAAGTCGCGCATGTACGGCGCGTCGAGCATGTCGGTGCGCACCGCCGCGTAGAGCGTGGCAAACAAGCCTTTCTCCCCCAGCCGCTTGGCCTTCACGTAACCCCGCGAGCTGTATTCATGCAGGGCCCAGTGCGGCATGCCGCAGACACCGCGACCGCTGGCCACCAGTTGCATCATCATCACCGTCAGTTCAGAGGTGCGCACCTGGGCCGGTTCGATGTCGGCCGGTTCCAGGAAACGGGTGAAGATGTCCAGCCGGTCGCGCTCCACCGGGTAGGTGATCAAGGTTTCGCTGACCAGGTCCTCGGGCACGATGTAGGGCTTGCCCGCCAGTCGATGCTGGTTGGCCACGGCGAGCATCGCTTCGTAGGTGAATAATGGCACGTAGGTGATGCCGGCCAGCTCCAGCGGGTCGGAGGTCACCACCAGGTCGAGGTCGCCCCGGGCCAGGGCTGGCAACGGCGCGAAAGCGAAGCCCGAGGCCAGGTCCAGCTCGACTTCCGGCCAGGCATCGCGGAATTGGTCGATGGTCGGCATCAACCACTGGAAGCAGCTATGGCACTCGATGGCCATGTGCAGCCGTCCGGCGGTGCCGCCAGCCAGGCGGGCGATGTCCCGTTCGGCGCCACGCAGCAAGGGCAGGGCGGCATCGGCCAGTTGCAACAGGCGCAGGCCGGCGCTGGTGAACCGTACCGGCTTGGTCTTGCGCACGAACAACTGCATGCCCAGGCGCTCTTCCAGTTCCTTGAACTGGTGGGAGAGGGCGGACTGGGTCAGGTGCAGGCGTTCGGCGGCTTCGACCAGGCTGTCGGCTTCGCGCAGGGCGTGCAGGGTCTTGAGGTGACGGAGTTCAAGCACCGGAGTTGCTCCATGAGTAAAACTTGTGATCAACACGAAAAGGTTGAGTTTGTCTCATGTAGGGTCGGCTGTCGACAATGGCGCCATCTTTTACAGGAGGACGCACACCATGGCCCTGGCCCACACTCTCGGTTTCCCTCGCATCGGCGCCGACCGCGAACTGAAAAAAGCCCTCGAAGCCTATTGGAAAGGTGACCTGGCCCCGGCCGCGTTGCAGGCGGTGGGTCGCGAACTGCGGGCCCGGCACTGGCAATTGCAGAAAGACGCCGGCATCGACCTGCTGCCCGTCGGCGACTTTGCCTGGTACGACCAAGTGCTCAGCCATTCCCTGACCCTGGGCGTCGTGCCACAGCGTTTCCACAGCACCTTGAATGCCCAGGGCCGGCCGACCCTCGACACCCTGTTCGCCATGGCCCGTGGCGCCACGGCCAATTGCTGCGGGGCCAACCACGGCCAGGCGCAATACGCCCAGGAACTGACCAAGTGGTTCGACACCAACTACCACTACCTGGTCCCGGAGTTTTCCGCCGACCAGACCTTCGCCCTGAGCTGGGAACAGTTGTTCGATGAAGTGGACGAGGCCCATGCCTTGGGCCATCAGGTCAAACCGGTGATCATCGGCCCGTTGACCTACTTGTGGCTGGGCAAGGCCAAGGGCGAGGCGTTCGACAAGCTCGGCCTGCTGGAGCGCCTGCTGCCGGTCTACGGGGAGATCCTCAACCGTCTCAAGGCCCAGGGCGTGGAGTGGGTGCAGATCGACGAACCGATCCTCACCCTCGACCTGCCTCAAGCCTGGAAGAGCGCTTTCGAACGGGCTTATCACATCCTCCAGTACTCGCCGCTGAAAAAACTCGTGGCCACCTATTTCAGTGGCCTGCAAGACAACCTCGGCCTGGCGGTCAGCCTGCCGGTGGATGGCTTGCACATCGACGCGGTGCGCGCCCCGGAACAACTGGGCCAGGTGCTGGACCGCCTGCCGACCTACAAGATTCTGTCGGTGGGCCTGGTCAATGGCCGCAACGTCTGGCGCTGTGAACTGGAACAGGCGCTGGCGCAGCTGCAACCGGCCCAGGAGCGCTTTGGCGACAACCTCTGGGTCAGCACCTCATGCTCGCTGTTGCACAGCCCGGTGGACCTGGAGCGTGAAGACCGCCTCGATCCGGAACTCAAGAGCTGGCTGGCCTTTGCCGTGCAGAAGTGTGGTGAAGTCGCGGTGCTGCGCGATGCCCTGAACGATCCACACGCACCCGCTGTGCAACAGGCCCTGGCCGACAGCCGCGAGGTGCAGGCCAGTCGCGCCCGTTCGGCGCGCATTCACAAACCCGCGGTCCAGGCGCGCCTGGCGGCAATCGGGCCACAGGACAGTCAGCGGCGCTCGCCGTTTGCCAAGCGCATCGAACGCCAGCGCACCCGTCTGAAACTGCCGGCCTTTCCCACTACCACCATCGGCTCCTTCCCGCAGACCCCGGCGATTCGCCTGGCGCGTCAGGCCTACAAGCAAGGCAAGCTGTCGGCCAATGACTATCAGGACGCCATGCACACCGAGATCCGCCATGCCGTGCAGATCCAGGAACGCCTGGGCCTGGATGTGCTGGTGCACGGTGAAGCCGAGCGCAACGACATGGTGGAATACTTCGCCGAGCACCTGGACGGCTACGTCTTCACCCGTTTCGGTTGGGTGCAGAGCTACGGTTCGCGCTGCGTGAAACCGGCGATCATCTATGGCGACATCAGTCGGCCGAGCGCCATGACCGTCGACTGGATCCGCTACGCGCAAAGCCTGACCGACAAGATCATGAAAGGCATGCTCACCGGCCCCGTGACCATGCTGATGTGGTCGTTCCCCCGTGAAGACGTGTCGCGCCAGGCCCAGGCCCGACAACTGGCCCTGGCCCTGCGGGACGAAGTGCTGGACCTGGAAAAGGCCGGGATCAAGATTGTGCAGATCGACGAGGCGGCGTTCCGCGAAGGGTTGCCGCTGCGTCGCGGGCAATGGCAGGAGTACCTGGACTGGGCGGTTGACGCGTTCCGTTTGTGCGCGTCGGGGGTGGCTGATGAAACCCAGATCCATACCCACATGTGCTACAGCGAATTCAACGACGTGATCAAGGCCATCGCCGACATGGACGCCGATGTCATCACCATCGAGACCTCGCGTTCGGACATGGAATTGCTGGAGGCTTTCGAGGCGTTCGACTACCCGAACGACATCGGCCCGGGCGTCTACGACATCCACTCGCCACGGGTGCCGGACACGGCCGAGATGGTTGCGCTGATGAGCAAGGCGGTAAAACGGATCGCCGCCGAGCGGCTGTGGATCAACCCCGACTGTGGGTTGAAAACCCGGGGCTGGCCGGAAACGGAAGCGGCATTGGTGAATATGGTGGCGGCGGCGCGGCAGTTGCGCAATCAGTTGGCCTGAGGTCCTATGAGATTTGCACCCCCTGTGACATGCACTGTTCGGTCCGGGGACATGGTTAACCTGTGGCGAGGGGATTTATCCCCGTTGGGCTGCGAAGCAGCCCTGAAGCCAGGCGCCCTGTTGTATCAGGTGGATTGCGTCCAGCTTTTTCTGGGGCTGCTTCGCAGCCCAGCGGGGATAAATCCCCTCGCCACAAGGGGTAGCATTCGGTTTTATTGCTCCCCTTGACCGGGCAACCATCACCACTCGGCAATCTTCATCAAACTGTCACGCAATTGTGGCAGCGCGCTTGAACAAACTTCATCAGACTCGCGCTCTACTGGGGTTCTGCGTTTCGGTGTTTCTTCATGCGTGTATTCATTTTCCTGGCCGCGTTGTTTTTCGGCCTGCCGTCGATGGCGGCTTCTCGGTGTGACATCAATGTTGCGACCCAACGGGTCGATCTGGCTCAGGTGAGCCTGGCCTACCAGAGCGTTGGCCGTGCCTCGGATCCGGCGCTGTTGCTGGTGATGGGCCTGGGTGGGCAGTTGATCCATTGGCCGGACGAAGTGGTGGTCGCCCTGTGCGAGCAAGGTTTCCGGGTGATTCGCTACGACAACCGCGACGTCGGCCTGTCCACCTGGCGCCAAGCGCCCGGCAGCGCCAACCTGACCTTTGAAGCCCTGCGCTACAAACTCGGCTTGCCCGTGGCCGCGCCCTATACCTTGACCGACATGGCTGACGACGGACTGGGGCTGATGGACGCCTTGCACGTGCAAAGCTTCCACGTACTGGGGGTAAGCATGGGCGGGATGATCGCCCAGCACATGGCGGCCATGGCCCCCGAGCGGGTTGAAAGCCTGACCCTGATCATGACCAGTTCCAGCGCCGCAGGCCTGCCGGCGCCCAGCGAAAGGCTGGTGCAACTGTTGTCCCGGCGCGGTGCGCCGAATCGCGAAATGGCCCTGGAACAGCAGGCCGATCTGCTGGCCGCCCTCGGCAGCCCGATGGTGGTCGACGACCGCGAGGCGCTGCTGCATCAGGCCGCAGTGGCCTATGACCGGGCCTTCAACCCCGAGGGAGTAAAGCGTCAGATCATGGCGATCATGGCCGAGCCAAGCCGGGTGACGCTGCTCGATCAACTGCGCGTGCCGACCCTGGTTATCCACGGCACCGCCGACCCGTTGCTGCCGGTGATGCACGGCGTGCACTTGGCGGCGCACATCCAGGGCAGCCAGTTGAAGCTGATCCCGGGCCTGGCCCATCGTTTCCAGGAGGCATTCAAGGCGCCGTTGCTGGGTGCCGTGTTGCCGTATCTGCAGCAGCATCGCGAAGACACATCGCATTGGGCGCAGATCGAGCCGGTGCAGGCGCCTAATCTGCTCTGACAAGCCCGTACTGATCTCTTGAGCCTGGTGTGATCATGTGGCGAGGGAGCTTGCTCCCGCTGGGCTGCGCAGCAGCCCCATCATCTACCTGCCGCCGCAGTGCCCCAGGCAGACCCCAGGGGTTGCTGCGCAACCCAGCGGGAGCAAGCTCCCTCGCCACGGTCCTGTTCATCCTTGAATGATCTGGGTGGCTGACGCTTACCGCGCCTTGGCCTGCTCCACCAACCACCCCATCAAGGCCTGCAACGGCCCTGACACTTCGGGTTTGTGCGGATGCACCAAGTGATAACCCAGCCCGGTCTTGACCTTCAGTTCAAACGGCATCACCAGTCGGCCGGCGCTCAAGTCATCGCCGATCAGCGACCAGTCGCCAATTGCCACGCCCGTGCCTTGGGAAGCCATGGACATCGCCAGGTCCAGGGTTTCGAAATGCTGGCCCTTGCTGACATTGCTCAAGTGCACATCGGCTGCCTTCAGCCAGGCGTTCCAGTCGCGCTCGTCACGGGTGGGGTGCAGCAGCACGTGTTGTTGCAGGTCGGCGGGTTCATGCAGCGGCACCGGCCCTTCCAGGATCGGACGGGAGCAGACGGGCGTCAGTTGTTCATCGAACAGATGTACGCACGCCAGCGAGGCGTCGGGTGCTGGGCCATAGACCACCGCGGCGTCGAAGGCTTCGCGCTGGAAATCCACGCCGTGCCTGACCGTGGTGGTCAGTTCCACCGGCACGTCCGGCCGTTCTTTCTGCCATTGCAACAGGCGCGGCAGCAGCCAGCGCATCACGCAGGTCGGGGCCTTGAGTTGCAGGGTCTGGCGTTTTTCGCCGACCTGCTCAACCGCTTCGCCGATCAGGCTGAACACCTGCTGCACCCGGGGTAGCCACGCCAGGCCTTCGGCAGTCAGGGTCAGGCCGCGTGCCTGGCGCTGGAACAGTGCATAACCCAGATGATCTTCCAGCCCGGCGATCTGCCGGCTCACCGCGCCTTGGGTGATGTGCAGTTGTTCGGCGGCCCGGGTGAAATTGCAGCATTGGGCCGTGATCAGAAATGTGTGCAGCGCCGGCAGCGGGGGAAGTCGTTTCATTTCGGATCCAAGCCATGACGTGAGGACATGGCTAGTATGACTTTTTATCCATTGTTGCCGCTATGGTCGGACCGTTCCAATAACGCCATTCCCAAGACAGAAAAAGGGTCCCGCCGCATGCCGTGCGAGGCCCTTTACACGACAAGAAAAGGCAATGGCAATGGCGACGTGCGGCGAAGTATTGGTCAAGTTACTCCACGCGTATGGCGTGGAGCAGGTGTTCGGCATTCCTGGCGTGCACACCGTCGAGTTGTACCGCGGGCTGGCCCGTTCCAACATCCGCCATGTGACCCCGCGTCATGAACAGGGCGCAGGCTTCATGGCCGACGGTTACGCTCGGGTCAGCGGCAAGCCCGGCGTGTGTTTCATCATCACCGGCCCCGGCATGACCAACATCACCACCGCCATGGGCCAGGCCTACGCCGATTCGATCCCGATGCTGGTGATCTCCAGCGTGCAGTCGCGCAACCAGTTGGGCGGCGGGCGCGGCAAGTTGCATGAACTGCCGAACCAGGCTGCATTGGTGGGCGGTGTCGCGGCGTTTTCCCACACGCTGATGTCCGCCGCTGAATTGCCCGGTGTGCTGGCCCGGGCGTTCGCCGTGTTCCAGGCTGGGCGCCCGCGGCCGGTGCACATTGAAATTCCGTTGGACGTGCTGGTCGAAGACGCCGATGCCTTGCTCGCCAGTGTGCCGGTGAACATCAACCGTGCCGGTGCTGCGCCGAGTGCCGTGGCGCAAATGGCTGCAAAGTTGGCATCGGCTCAACGGCCGTTGATCCTGGCCGGCGGCGGTGCCATCGACGCGGCGGCCGAATTGACTGAACTGGCCGAACGTCTCGGCGCACCCGTGGCGTTGACCATCAATGCCAAGGGCCTGTTACCGTCCCGGCATCCGTTGCTGATCGGCTCCACGCAGAGCCTGGTCGCCACCCGCGCGTTGGTGGCCGAAGCGGATGTGGTGCTGGCCATCGGCACCGAGCTGGCCGAGACCGACTACGACATCACCTTCGCCGGCGGCTTCGAGATTCCCGGTGCGTTGCTGCGCATCGACATCGACCCGGACCAGACCGTGCGCAACTACCCGCCGCACCTGGCGCTGGTGGCCGACGCTCGCGTCGCCACCCGGGCCGTGCTCGATGCGCTGAGCCAGCACCCCTTGGCCGAGCGCCGTGACGATTGGGGCACGACGCGTGCCGCCCGGTTGCGCGCAGAGCTTCAAGGCAGTTGGGACGCCACGACCCGCGCCCAGACCTTGTTTCTCGACACCGTCTTGCAAGCGCTGCCGGAGGCGGTGTTCGTCGGCGATTCGACCCAACCGGTGTACACCGGCAACCTGACCTTCAACCCGGAGCAGCCACGCCGCTGGTTCAATTCATCCACCGGCTACGGCACCCTCGGCTACGCCTTGCCGGCGGCCATTGGCGCCTGGCTTGGTGGCAAGGACCGGGGCCATGGTCGCCCGGCAGTGGTGTGTTTGATCGGCGATGGCGGGTTGCAGTTCACCCTGCCGGAATTGGCCAGCGCGGTGGAGGCGCGCACGCCGGTGATCGTGCTGCTGTGGAATAACCAGGGCTACGAAGAGATCAAGAAATACATGGTCAACCGCGCCATCGAACCGGTGGGCGTGGACATCTACACCCCGGATTTCATCGGTGTCGCTAGGGCTTTGGGCTGCGCTGCGCAAGCCATCGACGGCGTGGCGCAACTGCACGCCGCGTTGCTCGCCGCTTGCGACCGGCAGGGCCCGACGCTGATCGAAATCGACCAGGCAACCTGGATGGCGCAGGTGTCGAAATGAATGTCCCTACGACGCAAGACGGGCTGTACATCAACGGTGAGTGGTTGGCCGGCGATCAACCGCTGCGGGTGATCAACCCGGCGACCGAAGCGCTGCTGACCACCGTTCATGGCGGTGGTGAACGCGCCGTCGATCAGGCGTTGAACGCCGCGACCCAGGCTTTCACGCACTGGTCGATCACCACCGGCGCCGAGCGTGGCGCGATCCTGCGCCGGATTGCCGCTGGCGTGCAGGCAGGCCGCGAGCGGTTGATGCAATTGCAATCGAGCAACAACGGCAAACCGTTGTTCGAAGCGGCCATCGATGTCGACGATGTGGTCGCCACCTTCGAGTATTACGCCGAGTTGGCCGAAGGCCTGGACGCTCGGCAAGACAGTCCGTTGGCATTGCCCAGTGCTGATTTCAGCGCACGCCTGCGCCGCGAACCGTGCGGCGTGGTCGGCTTGATCGTGCCATGGAATTTCCCGATGGTTACCACGGCCTGGAAACTCGCCCCGGCGTTGGCTGCCGGCTGCTGCGTGGTGCTCAAGCCCTCGGAAGTCACACCGTTGCCGGAGCTTGCGCTGGCGTCGATCATCGCCGAATCCGGCTTGCCCCACGGGGTGTTCAACCTGGTCTGCGGCACCGGCCTGGCAGTTGGCGCGCCGCTGGCGGCGGACCCGCGCGTGGCGAAGATCTCCTTCACCGGCAGCAACGCGGTGGGCGTGCAAGTGATGCAACGGGCGGCAGAAACGGTGAAGGGCGTGAGCCTGGAACTGGGCGGTAAATCGTCCCTGCTGGTACTGGCGGACGCCGACCTGGACCTGGCGGTGGAGCTGGCCTGTGGCGGCGCTTTCTTCAATGCCGGACAGATGTGTTCGGCCACCAGCCGCGTGCTGGTGGCCGATGAGCTGGCCGATGAATTCCTGCGCCGGCTCAAGGCCCGTGCCGAAGCGATCCGCGTAGCCGATCCGTTCGATCCGGACGTGGAGATGGGGACACTGGTCAACCAGGCGCAATACCAGCGGGTGCTGGGGCACATCGACCGAGGCCTGAGCGCCGGAGCGACCCTGGTGTGCGGCGGCCAGCGACCGGCGCACCTGCCGCGCGGCTTTTTTCTACAGCCGACAATCTTCACTGACGTGCCCCTCGACAGTGCGCTGTGGTGCGAAGAGATCTTCGGGCCAGTGGTGTGCGTACGCCGTTTCAGCAGCCAGGCGCAGGCCATTGCCCTGGCCAACGACAGCCGTTTCGGTCTGGTGGCCAGCGTGGTCAGCCGCGATGCCGAAGCCGCCGGGCAGGTGGCCGACGCGTTGCAGGCTGGGCTGGTGTGGATCAACGCGCCCCAGGTGATTTTTCCCCAGGCGGCGTGGGGAGGGTACAAGCAAAGCAGCCTGGGCCGCGAGTTGGGACCTTGGGGGTTGGCCGCGTTCCAGGAAATCAAGCATGTGGTCCGGGCGATCTGACGGCACGTTTTCAGGTCATGCATGCCTCGAAAAAAGGCATGCGCCAAGGACATGGCTCCAATGAGTTTTTTTCGATAGTCAGGGATTTTGCACAACCTCAGGATGGCCGCAGGCGGCGGCAAAGCCCAGGCAATACGGGGCTTTCGTCGACGCCGAACGGTGCGGGCACAACGGTTTTCACCCACCTCATACTTAAAAGAATAAAGGGAGTCCTCATGGGCGAGCATGATCTGAACAGACGTCAATTCATCAAGACTGCAAGTGTGGTTTCGGTTGCAGCGGCGGCCATGAGCATGCCGTTCATCAGTGCGCGGGCCAGTGACACGCGGTTCGTCGGCAAGACCCTGCGCCTGCTGACCTGGTCCGATGACACCGGGCTGGCGGCGCTGCGCAACATCGCCGCCACCTTCGAGGCCAAGACCGGGGCCAAGGTCATCGCCGACCGCACCGGCAGTACCTCGGAGATGGTGGCCAAGCTCAAGGCCGGTGGCGACCGGCCGCAGTACGACATTATCACCCTGGCAGGCGTCGGCGCCGAGGGCCTGGCCGTCGCCGGGCTGCTGGAAAAGCCTGACCTCAACCGCATTCCCAACCTGGCTGACGTGCCGGCGCAATACCGCACCGGCGCTGGCGGCCATGGCATCGGTTACCTGCTGTGGTGCAACAGCCTGGTCTACAGCACCCGTACCTTGCAGCAGGCACCGGACAGTTACGCTGCGCTGTGGGACGCGGAGCTGGCGCCGAACATTTTCCTGCCGCCGCCGAACTGGACCGAGGCCATGGACCTGATCATCATCGCCGCCAAGCTGGCCGGTGGTGATGAACACAACATCGAACCCGGCTTCAAGAAACTCGCCGAACTCAAGGATCGGGTGGTGACCCTGGGGGAAAACCCGAACCAGATCGCCGAGCTGTTCCGCACCGGTTCCCTGGACATGGGCGGCTTGTATGCGCCGGCGTTTTTCCCCAAGCAGATCCGCGACCCGGCCTACGGCCTGGGGGCGACGTTCGGCATGAAGGAAGGTTTCTACACCGACCTGATGCTCTCGGTCATGCCAAAAAACCGCCCGGGCGACACCGACCTGGCCTACGCCTTCATCGACCACTCCCTCGACCCGCTGGTGCAGGGCAAGATGGCCGAAGACATCTTCAACGGCCCGGTCAACGCCAAGGCCATCATCTCCAGCGAAGCGCGCAAGAGCCCCTACATCCTCACCCCGGAGCAAATCGCCGACAAAGCGATCATGCATGACAACGCCTTCCTGGCGACGGTGCATGACCAGTGGATTCGTCGGTACACGGAAATCTTCTCTTCCTGAAACAAGCGCTGCACACCGCCTGCCCAGCATAGGGAATTGAGGAGTATGCGGCCTCTGTGACCACCCGAGATCCAGTGTGGGAGCGAGCTTGCTCGCGATAGCGGTAGGTCAGTTGAAGGAGATGTTGACGGTGCCGCCGCCTTCGCGAACAAGCTCGCTCCACAGGGAAGTGGGTTGTTTTGAAATTGTGTTTGTCCTGTCGTGTTCCTCTGACGAGATCTTGCCATGGAACCCCAACCGTTAACCCATCCCCAGCGCGTCGCATCCATGCGTCCACCCCGGGAGATTTCACCCACCGGCCGAGCCTGGCTGTTCCTGTCGCCATCCATGCTGTTTCTCGGCGTGCTGATCGCCGCCAGCCTGCTGGTGCTGCGCATGAGCGTCGGCACCAAGGGCGCGGAGTGGAGTGGGTTCAGCCTCGCCAGCTACGAGCAGTTGCTGGAGCCTTATTACCTCAAGTCCCTGCTGCTGACCTTGCGCCTTGCATTGATCAGCGCGGTGATTGCTGTGCTGCTGGCGATCCCCGTGGCCTACACCATGTCGCGCCTGGCCTCGCCGTTGTTGCGGCGGGTGTTCCTGGCGGCGGTGCTGTTGCCACTGTTGGTCAACCTGCTGCTGCAAAGCTATGGCTGGCTGGTGATCCTCGGCCCTGCCGGCATGCTCAATCAGGCGCTCATGGGCCTGGGTTTGATCAAGCGACCGGTCATGCTGCTGTACAACCAGAATGGTGTGTTGATGGGCCTGGTCCAGACGGCCTTCCCCCTGGCCGTGTTGCCCATCGCCAGCGCCATGCGTGGGGTCGCCCGCAGCTATGAAGAGGCCGCCGCGACCCTCGGCGCCAGCCGCTTCCAGGTGTTTCGCCAAGTGGTGCTGCCCATGAGCCTGCCGGGCATCATCACCGGCGCGACGCTGGTGTTTGCCTACAACGCCAGCAGCTTTGTCGTGCCGCTGCTGTTGGGCGGCCGGCGGGTGCCGATGCTGGCGGTGATGGTCCACGATCAGATTGCCCCGTTGATGAACTGGCCCGCCGCGTCCGCCGCTGGGGTGGTGCTGATTGTCACCACGTTGATGATCATGACCCTGTCCGAATATTTCACCGGCCGTCGTCGGCGGATGCTGGAGGCTTCTCAATGACCGCGTTGAGCAAAAAACGCCAGTCGCTGTTGCCCGGTGAAACCGGGCGCGCAGTGGGGCTGCTGTCGGGTTTCATCCTGCTGCTGGCGGTGCTGCCGATCCTGACCATGATCGTCATGTCCTTCAGCGGCGCCGCGAACCTGGACTTTCCGCCGAGCAGCTACAGCCTGCAATGGTACCGGGCGGCCTGGCACACCTTCGTATCGCCGGATGCCAGCGATGTGCTGAGCCTGGGCCAGGCCATGGGCACCAGTTTGTTGGTGGCCTGCCTGACCATGATTTTCGCCACGCTGATCGCCGTGCCGGCGGCCTACGCGCTGACCCGTTGCGAGTTCCGTGGCAAGGCTGTGGCGCTGCAACTGATGTCGCTGCCACTGGTGTTTCCCATGGTGGTGCTGGGGTTGGCGCTGCTGTTGGTGTTCGACAGCCTGCCGTTCCAGATGACCACCTCGCGGCTGGTCATTGCCCACGTGATCCTCGCCTTGCCGTTCGTGGTGAAGAACTGCACCGCCGCCATGCTTGGCATCGGCAGCGAAGTCGAAGAAGCCGCGCGAATGCTCGGGGCCACACCACAGCGGGCCATCGTCGATGTGGTGGTGCCATTGATGAAATCGGGAATTCTCGCCGGGATGCTGCTGGCGTTCATTGTCTCGTTCAACGAATTCACCGTGACCTATTTCCTCTACACCATCGATGTCATGACCGTGCCGATCTGGATGTACAGCCGCACCGTATCGTCGCTGGACCCCACCGTTTTCTCGTTTGCCGTGCTCATCGTGCTGATCGACTTCGTGCTGATCTGGGCGTTGGAGAAGCTGGTGGGCGAGGGCGGCGTTTCCTTTTGATTTCAAGGTGAAGACATGACTGGACTGATACTGGAAAACGTCGAGAAACATTACGGCTCGGCCTGTGCGGTGAAGGACGTGAACCTGCATTTGCCCGAAGGAAAACTGGTGTGCTTTCTCGGGCCTTCAGGCTGTGGCAAGACCACTTTGCTGCGCATGATCGCCGGCCTGGAGAGCCTCAGCGGCGGGGAAATCCGCCTGGATGGCGAAGACATCGGCCATACCCCGGCGCACCTGCGTAACTTCGGCATGGTGTTTCAATCGCTGGCGCTGTTTCCCCATATGACCGTCGGCGAGAACATCGCCTATCCGCTGAAGCTGCGGGGCGTGGGCAAGGCCGAGCAACAAGCGCGGGTGGTGGAGTTGCTGGAACTGATCCAGCTCCAGGCGATGATCGACCGGCCCGTGGCCAAACTGTCCGGCGGTCAACGCCAGCGCGTGGCGATTGCCCGGGCCATTGCTGCCCGGCCGAAGATCCTCTTGCTGGACGAACCGCTGTCGGCCCTGGACGCCAAGCTGCGCGAGTCGATGCAAGTGGAAATCCGCCAACTGCAGCAGCGGTTGAACATCACCACGATCCTGGTGACCCATGATCAGCGCGAAGCCATGACCATGGCCGACATCGTCGTGGTGCTGGGGGAACATCGGGTGCAACAGGTCGGTACGCCGATCGAGATCTACCGGCACCCGGCCAATGAGTTCGTCGCCGACTTCATCGGCTCTGGCAACATTTTTCCGGCGACCACCCTGGGCAACGGGCGAGTGGGGCTGCCGGGTGGCGATGCGCTGGAGGTGCCGGCCAGCGATAGCCTCAAGGTTGGCGAAAAGATCAAGCTGCTGGTGCGCCCCGAAGACCTGCAACTGTCCGCGCCCCAGGCCACGGTGGGCAACCGGTTGCTGGGCAAGGTCACGTTCGTGCGCGACATCGGTGCGACGATCGAGACCACGGTGGAGTGTTCTGGAATCTCGTTCACGGCACTGAGCACGCCGTGCCAGGGCATGGACCTGGGCATCGGGCATGCGGTGTCGGTGACCATACCGGCGCAGGCATGTCGGGTGCTCGCTGCCTGATTTCAAAAGGCAATGCAAACCCAGATCAAACCGTCATCCGCAACCGCGCCAAGTCCCGCAACGGCGGCGCGCCGAACAATCGGCTGTACTCGCGGCTGAACTGCGAAGGGCTTTCATAACCCACCCGATAGCCCGCCGCCGAAGCTTCCAGCCCTTCGGCGAGCATCAGGCGCCGGGCTTCCTGCAAGCGCAGTTGCTTCTGGTATTGCAGCGGGCTCATGGCGGTCATGGCCTTGAAGCGGTGATGCAGGGTCGAGACGCTGAGGTTCACTTCCCGGGCCAGGTCATCGATGCGCAGCGGCTGTTCGAAATGGCCGTTGAGCCATTTGATCGCCTGGCTGATGCGATGGCTCTGACTGTTGGCGATAGCGATTTCGTACAGCCGATAACCCTGGGGACTGCGCAGCAGACGATAGAGGATTTCCCGGCGCACCAGGGGCGCGAGCATGGCAATGTCTTTCGGCGTATCGAGCAACCGTGCCAGGCGCAGTACGGCGTCGAGCATTGGCGTGTCCAGGCGTTCGACATACAGCCCGCGCCCGGCGGGGCGGGTCGGTACGCCCAGGGGGCCGGCGTCGGCGATCAACGCGGTGATTTCCGCCGGGTCGATGTCCAGGCGCAGGGCCAGGATGGGTTGCTCGGGCGAAACGTCGGCAACGCAACCACTCAACGGCATCGAGACCGAGACCACCAGGTAATGGAGTGGGTCGTAGTTGAACAACTCATCCGCCAGGCGCACCTGTTTGCTGCCCTGGGCCATGATGCACAGCGCCGGTTGCGCCAACACCGGGGCGAACTTATGCGGCTGGCTGTGCCGTGACAGATTCAGTGAGCCGATGGCCGTGGCGTAGCTTCCGTCTTCGCTGGTGTTGCGGTCGATGATCGATGCCAGTTCGGCGCGCTGTTGTTCCAGATACGTGTCCAGTGGGACGTGGGCGTGGTCGAGTGGCGACATGCCGGGATCCTCAAGCGATAGGGAGCGATGAACAAAAGCTTATGTTTGTGCAAGGCACAGCGATAGCAACATCCTGTTGAAAGCTTGCCTGATCCTGCACGGCGCAAAGGGCCATGACGCTGCAATGCTGTGGAAACTTGCTTGAAACCTTTTGTTTCAACTTCCCGGGTTTCGACCGGATCGATAGCAAATTTTATGATACCGACGCGCAGGATCGTGCAATGGGTCGGCAGGAATCGACTAACGAAACTGGCAGGGCGGCGCTTAACCTTTGATCCTGTCGCGGCCTGTCCCCGGCTGCACAACGGATGACCTGGGAGGGTTGAACATGTCTACACAGATCCCCGTCAGTCACATGGCTTTTGTCCGGGCCCGCGTCGGTTGCTCCAAGCAACTGGGCGCACGCCTGAGTACGCTGATCGCGCCTTCGCGCCAGGCCCCCGGTTGCCTGTACTTTGCCTTGCAGCATTCGCAGTGCGATGCCGATTTGTGGCTGGTGTCCGGGCTTTGGGTCAATCAGGCGGCCATGGATGCCTACTTCAATTCCCCGGCCATGGCGATATTTGCCGAGCTGGTGCAAGACCTGGTGGTGAGCAGCCTGGATTTCCATACGTTCCGCGACGTGTCCGCCGCCCAGGCGACCGAAGGGTGCCGGGCGCAGGTACACAAACTGGCTGGTTGAAGGTTTAATGAGCGTCATTTTCCAACGCCAGGATGCACAAGACATGGCACGTAAAGCCTTTGAAACCTTTGAAGCTGTTTCCGCTGTAATCCCCAAAGAAGGCGGCGGCTACCATGCCGCCATCGCCACCAAGGCCATCGGTGGTTCCGGTGCGCCGCGTTTCAACAAGATCCTTGAAGAGCAAACCTTCGAGACCGCGGTCAAAGCCGATGAAGCGGCAGCCCTGCAGCTGACCCACCTCAAAGGTGTCGACGACGAGGGCGGGTTGGTCTGGTAGCGGCACGATCACCCGGTAGGGCTTTTGTGGCGAGGGAGCTTGCTCCCGCTGGGCTGCGAAGCGGCCCCCCGGTTTGTCTGACACACCGCAAGGGGACGCTGCGCGTCCAGCGGGAGCAAGCTCCCTCGCCACAGGTTGCTGTTTCTTCTTGAGAGCCGTGTCGCTTACTTCGGGCGATGCATCTTGAACAACGCCTCAGGCCCCAGCTGGAAATAATCCGCCGGCCCGCCACCGCGCAAGATCGGCTCGGCGGCGGCGGTGTCGTACACCCCGTCTTTCAACAACCACTTGGCGATATGCACGGCGACCACTTCGCCGAGGATCAGCCAGCTTGGCACGAGCCCTTTGTCCGCTCGCTGCAGTTGAATAATCTGCGTGACCTTGCATTCGAAGGACACCGGGCTTTCGGCGACGCGTGGAACCTGGATTACCCGTGATGGGGCGGCCGTCAAACCCGCCAGTTCGAACTCATTGACCTCTGGGGCGACCATCGCGCAGCTCTGGTTCATCTGCTCGGCCAGCGGGCGCGTGGCCAGGTTCCAGGCGAACTCGCCGGTCTGTTCGATGTTGTTCAGGCTGTCTTTGCGCCCAACGCTGGAGAACCCGATGATCGGTGGAATGTAGTTGAAGGCGTTGAAAAAACTGTAGGGCGCAAGGTTCAGGCGGCCTTCGGCATCCTGGGACGAAATCCAGCCAATGGGGCGCGGGCCAACGATGGCGTTGAATGGGTCGTGGGGTAGGCCGTGGCCGTTGGCGGGTTCGTAGAAGTGGATGTCATCGGGCATGGTTGAAGAAGGTCCTGCGGTGGGCTTTCAAAGGGATTGGAAGATAGTGCAGGGCCGCGCTGTTTTTGTCAGCACCCTGGGACACTGTGGGAGCAGGCTGCTCGCGAATGCGCAGGTTCAGACACATAGATGTCGACTGACATACTGTCTTCGCGAGCAAGCCCGCTCCCACAATTTGATGAGTGGCGATAACAAAACCACTGGCGGTCTTCCTTTTTCCATAGCCCATGAATAACTAAGCCCGGCCGAAGCCGGGCTGTGAGGGTGTCGTTCTCGGGTTAGCTGATGGCAGCAGTGTTAGTGCGGTCGAAGCCATCTTCGGCAACGGTGGCGCCGTTAGTGCGGTCGAAGCCATCTTCGGCAACGGTGGCGCCGTTAGTGCGGTCGAAGC
>NZ_FOTH01000015.1:0-152061 GCF_900114515.1 Pseudomonas sp. NFACC46-3 | reverse complement strand
GGGCAGATCTCCCAGGGTAATTCGCGCGACCTTCCTGCTTATGCCTGTCGGATCTACGTCACAGCGTTCCGTGCAAGTATTGGGCTTTGGCAATTTTGGCTACCTTACCCCGCTGCACCGCCTAATCCGCTTCCTGTTCGTCAGGCCAGCATTTTGCCTCGGGCTTCCTTCAGATTCGCAGTCACCCGCGACACCCTTGCCTCTGGCTAACACTTCCCCTTGCCGGGTGTGTAGAGGACTTTCACCTCCAAGTCACCAGCGTGACCACCACAGCCAAGCTGGTTGCGCTTGCGCGCAACGCGCCATGCCTGGCGCACCAAAAAAAAGCCCGTATCGAAAGATACGGGCTTTTTTTGATCGGTTGTCTCGACCTTGCGGGAGCAGTTCTCAGTCAGCTGTCGACTCCAGCCCCACATTGAACTGCAACGCTGCCAGCCGCGCGTACAGCGCATTGCTGGCGACCAGCTCCTGGTGAGTGCCCACGGCAACCACCTTGCCCTGATCCATCACCGCGATCCGGTCAGCGTTTTTCACCGTGGCCAAGCGGTGGGCGATGACCAGGGTCGTGCGGTTTTTCATCAGGTTGGGCAGGGCTTGCTGGATCAGGTGTTCGCTTTGCGCATCGAGGGCACTGGTGGCTTCGTCCAGCAGCAGGATCGGCGCGTCCACCAGCAATGCCCGGGCGATGGCCAGGCGTTGGCGCTGGCCGCCGGACAGCCCCAGGCCACCGTCGCCCAGGTGGGTCTGGTAGCCGCCGGGCATTTTTTCGATGAAGTCGTGGGCGTGGGCAATCTGCGCGGCCTCACGCACCTGCTCGGACGTTGCCCCAGGGTTGCCGTAGCGAATATTCTCTTCGACCGTGCCGAAAAACAGCGCCGGGTTCTGTGAGACCAGGGCGAAGTGGCGGCGCAGGTCCAGCGGATCGAGTCGAGTCAACGGCACGTCGTCGATCAGTATCTGCCCTTGCACCGGATCGTAGAAGCGCAGCAGCAGGTCATACACCGTTGACTTGCCCGCACCGGAAGGCCCGACCAGGGCCAGGGTCTCGCCGGCCTTGATGGTCAGGTCGAGACCGTCGACCGCATAACTGTCCGGCCGGGAGGGGTAGGAAAAACGCACGCCTTCGAGGCGCAGATCGCCCCGAACGCGCTCCGGCAACGTGACAAGGCCTGAAGCCGGTGGCTGGATGATGTTCTGCGAACGCAGTAACTCGGCAATGCGCTCGGCAGCACCCGCCGCCCGTTGCAGCTCGCCGATCACCTCGCTCAGCGTGCCGAAGGCACTGCCGACAATCAGGCTATAGAACACAAATGCCGCCAGCTCACCGCCGGAAATCCGCCCGGCGATCACATCCATGCCGCCGACCCAGAGCATCACCCCCACCGCGCCCAGCACCAGCACGATCACCAGGGTAATCAGCCAGGCCCGTTGGGCGATGCGCTTGCGGGCGGTGTCGAAAGCCTGCTCCACCGTCACGGAGAATCGTTGTTCGTCCTGGACCTGGTGGTTGTAAGCCTGCACGGTCTTGATCTGGCCAAGGGTTTCGGAGACGTAGCTGCCGACGTCGGCAATGCGGTCCTGGCTCTGGCGCGACAAACTGCGCACCCGACGACCAAAGACCAGGATCGGCGCCAATACCAGCGGCAGGGCGATCACCACGATACTGGTCAACTTGGGATTGGTGATGAACAGCAGCACGATGCCGCCCACCACCATCAAGGCGTTGCGCAAAAACAACGACAGCGACGAACCGATCACCGATTGCAGCAAGGTCGTATCGGCGGTCAGCCGCGACTGGATTTCCGAACTACGGTTGTTTTCATAGAAACCGGGGTGCAAGTACACCAGATGGTTGAAGACCTGCCGCCGGATATCGGCCACCACCCGCTCGCCGATCCAGGACACCAGGTAAAAACGTGCAAACGTACCGATCGCCAGCCCCACCACCAGCACCATGAACAGGCCGATGGATTGATTGAGCAGGTGCGGTGAGCGGGTCATGAAGCCCTGGTCCACCAGCAAGCGGATGCCTTGGCCCATGGACAAGGTAATACCGGCAGTGACAATCAAGGCCAGCAAAGCGCCGGCGACCTGTTTACGGTAAGGGGCGATGAAGCCGCTGGCCAGGCGTATGGCACGGCGATGTCGGGAAGAAAGCATCAAGGGCATCCGATAATGCAGCAGGAAAAAGGCCGGCCAGCGACGCCAAAGCGTAGCGGAGCCAAGTTGAATCAGAATGAGTCAGGTTAAATATGACCACAACGACTAGAGGCTAGATGTTATCGGTCTAAAGTCTGGCTGGAAACGCAACTGTGTTTCTGATTGAGTGGAGGTGTCGCCATGAACCTACAAGGAGTGTCATGGCTCGGTCACCTGGCGACATTAAAGTAGGCACACAACCTGATGAGGAGACAGGCCATGTCCTTGCAACACAGCAGCGACGACAAGATTCAAGTAATCCGCACGCAACCGGACCAGTCTCTGGGCTGCTCGTTCATCGATGCCCAAGGGCGCGAAGTACCGATCACCGAAGACATGATCCAAAAAGCCTGCAGCGAGCTGGAAAAACGACTGGTCAAGCCTGCCGAACAAAAGTGATACAGCCCGTCTTCAATTGGACCCGACCTTGATGTCGGGTTTTTTATGCCTGTTGATTTTGCAGGAACCTGTGGCGAGGGAGCTTGCTCCCGCTCGGCTGCGCAGCAGTCGTCACTCTTTGGATTGGGGTTGCTTCGCAACCCAGCGGGAGCAAGCTCCCTCGCCACAAGAGCATTTCCCCTTAAAGGGCGGTGGCACCCAGCGCCGTCACGATCTGTTGCAAGGCCGCCGACTGCCCTTCGATACGCACCTTCAGGCTGTCGATTTCCCGCCGCGGCGGGTAGTGCTTGCGCAGGGCATCGAATGCACTGCGTTGCTCGCTGACCGTTCCAACCAAGCTGCGGCGAAAGTTCGCGTCGTCGCCACGGGGGTCATACACGCTCCGGCATAACACCGCCAAGGCCCAGGCCGGGTCGGTTGCGGCATCCAGGGTGATGCCACCCAGCCAAGGTCGAGGCAACAGGTCGCCGAGGCTGACTTCAACCGGCCGCTCCAGGAAAGCGCACAAGGCCTGGTAGATCTGCGCCGTGCCGCGCTGGCGGCCATCGAGGCTGTAACCGGCAATGTGCGGGGTCGCGATCACGCACAAATCGGCCAGGTCCACATCCACGGTGGGTTCCTGCTCCCAGACATCCAACACCGCTTGCAGGTCCTCACGTTCCAGCAACACTTCGCGCAGCGCGGCGTTGTCGATCACCGGGCCGCGGGCCGCGTTGATCAGCCAGGTCCCGGGCTTGAGCTGGTTCAGACGCGCCTCGTCGAACAGGTGCCAGGTTGGTTGCTCACCGTCGCGGGTCAACGGTGTGTGCAGGCTGATCACATCGCACTGTTCGATGATCTGCTCCAGGCTCATATAGTCGCCCCCCTCGGCAGCCTGACGCGGCGGATCGCAGACCTTCACGGTCCAGCCCAACCCCTTGAGCACCTCGATCAACCGCCCGCCCACTTGGCCTGCGCCGACCACACCGAAGGTTCGTTGCTCAAGTTGCGCACCTTCGATTTCTGCCAGGGTCATCAGGCTGCCCAGCACATAGTCCACCACGCCACGGGCATTGCAGCCCGGCGCGCTGGCCCAGCGAATACCGGCCTCGGCGAAATAATCCAGGTCCAAGTGATCGGTGCCGATGGTGCAGGTGCCGACGAAGCGCACCTTGCTGCCTTCCAGCAGAGCCCGATTGATCTGGCTGACCGAACGTACCAGCAGCACGTCGGCTTGCTCGACCATCGTCCGGTCGATCCCCCGGCCCGGTACCCGGCGGATTTCGCCGAATCCTTGGAAAAATGCATCAAGCAGGGGGATGTTTTCGTCGGCGACGATCAGCATGGCAAAGCTCCTTTGGCGGGGTAGGCAGTGTAGGCGTTCCAGTAACTCCGTGCATTCCTTCAGTGAATGATGTTGTGGCGAGGGAGCTTGCTCCCGCTGGGTTGCGCAGCAACCCCAATCCAAAGAGCGACGACTGCTGCGCAGCCGAGCGGGAGCAAGCTCCCTCGCCACGGGTCACCCTGTTCCCGGTCCAAAGAGTACAGGCTGGATACAAGGGAGCGAGCAATTACAAATCCACAACACAGGTTTTTTCCTGACCACTGTGTCAAGGCGTAGAATTCGCCGCCTTGCGCTTAATCTTTTCGGACGCTTCGCCTGTGAACCCTGTAATCGATACCACCACCCTCTCCCGCCCGGCCCGCGTTCGCCTGGAACTCAGGACCTTGCTGGCCCTGGCCTTGCCGATCATGGTGGCGCAACTGGCAACCACCGCCATGGGGTTCGTCGATGCGGTGATGGCCGGTCGCGTCGGCCCACGGGACCTGGCCGCGGTGGCATTGGGTAACTCGATCTGGGTGCCGGTGTTCCTGTTGATGACCGGCACATTGCTGGCGACCACGCCGAAAGTTGCCCAACGCTTCGGTGCCGGCACGTTCGCCGAGATCGGCCCGCTGGTGCGCCAGGCGCTGTGGCTGGCATTGGTGGTGGGGTTGATCGCCTCACTGGCGCTGTTCAGCGCCGAACCGATCCTGCACATCATGAATGTCGACCCCGAATTGATTGGCCCATGCATGGAATACCTGCGCGGCATCGGCACGGGCCTGCCAGCCGTGGCGCTGTACCACGTACTGCGCTGCTTCAGCGACGGCCTGGGACGCACGCGGCCGGCGATGGTGCTGGGGCTGTGCGGGTTGGCGCTGAACATTCCGCTCAATTACATCTTCATCTACGGGCACTTGGGCGTGCCCGCCATGGGCGGGGTCGGTTGCGGCTGGGCCACGGCCATCGTGATGTGGGTCATGGCCCTGGGCATGGCCGGTTGGGCCCGCTGGGCACCGGCCTATCAGTCGAGCCGGTTGTTCAGCCGTTTCGACTGGCCGCAATGGGCGGTCATCAAGCGCCTGCTGGGCATCGGCCTGCCGATTGGCATCGCGGTGTTTGCCGAGTCGAGTATTTTCGCAGTGATTGCCCTGCTGATCGGCAGCCTCGGCGCCACGGTGGTGGCCGGGCACCAGATCGCACTGAACTTCAGTTCCCTGGTGTTCATGATCCCCTACTCCCTGGGCATGGCCGTGACGGTGCGGGTCGGCCAGGCCCTGGGGCGCGCTCAGCCCCGTGAAGCGCGCTTCGCCGCGGGGGTGGGCATGGGCACGGCGCTGGCCTACGCCTGCCTGTCGGCGAGCCTGATGTTCGCATTGCGCGGCCCCATCGCCGCGATCTATACCGCCGACCCGGTGGTGATCGAGGTGGCGTCGATGCTGATCGTCTACGCGGCGCTGTTTCAGTTTTCCGATGCGATCCAGGTCACGGCGGCGGGCGCGTTGCGCGGCTATCAGGACACCCGGGTGACGATGATCCTGACGCTGTTCGCCTATTGGGGTATCGGCCTGCCAGTGGGTTACGCCCTGGGCCTGACCGACTGGCTCGGTGTGGCCAGCGGCCCGAGTGGCTTGTGGCAAGGCTTGATCGTGGGCTTGAGCTGCGCGGCGCTGATGCTGTCGATCCGTCTGGCCCGCAGCGCGCGCAAGCAGATCCGCATCAGCCGCTCGACGGCTTAAGCAAGCTTCTTGCGGATCCAGTAGAGGTAGGTACCCGCCTCTTCATGCTGGGCCACCAGTTCGTGGTCCAGGAACACGCAAAACTTGGGGATGTCGCGACGGGTCGACGGGTCGGTGGCGATGACTTTCAGCAGGCCACCGGGGGCCAGGTCGCGGATGTGCTGGTGCAGCATCATCACCGGTTCCGGGCAATTGAGGCCCGTGGCATCCAGCGTGCCGTCGACCGGCGTGTCGTTCATTTCACTCATGTTCTACTCCTGAAACTGGCCGGCATTGTCGCGCAATGTCGGCGCCCTTAACAGACCTGCATCCATCCCTGTGGCGAGGGAGCTTGCTCCCGCTCGGCTGCGCAGCAGTCGTCGCTCTTTGGATCGGGGTTGCTTCGCAACCCCGCGGGAGCAAGCTCCCTCGCCACAAAAGCTGTTCAAGACAGCATCAACGGGACTTCGGTTTCTTCGTATCCAACCGCCGCAAATGGCAGGTCACTTCCTCACGGTCGTGGTACAGCTGCTTGCAACCGATCTCGACCTTGATGCCCCGCGTCTTGAAACCGTCGGCGATGCGTTCGAGCAGGCGCTTGACCTCGGCGTACCGTTGCTTCATCGGCAGCTTGAGGTTGACCACCGCCTCGCGGCAATGACCCTCGCCGATCCATTCTTCCAGCATCGCCGCGTTACGCGCTGGCTTCTCGACGATGTCACAGACCATCCAGTCCACCGGCTGCTTGGGTTTGAACGTGAAGCCGTCTGCCATCAAATGCTGCACCAGGCCGGTGTCCATCAGGCTTTCAGCCATCGGTCCGTTGTCGATGGCCGTCACCAGCATCCCACGGTTGACCAGTTGCCAGGTCCAGCCACCCGGTGCCGCGCCGAGGTCCACGCCGGTCATGTCACTGTGCAGGCGCTCGTCCCACTGGTCCCGGGGAATGAAATGGTGCCAAGCCTCTTCAAGCTTGAGGGTGGAACGGCTCGGCGCTTCCCGGGGAAACTTCAGGCGGGGAATGCCCATGGGCCACATGGCCGAGTTATCGGATTCGGCCAGGCCCAGGAACACTTCGCGGCCACTCTTGAATGTCAGCAGCAGGCGCGGCTTGCGCGGATCGTCCACCAGCTTGCCGGCGCCAATCAGCGCCTTGCGCAAGGGGCCTTCGAATTTCTTGCAGAAGTTCGACAGTTCCTTGCCGTCGTTGGTATCCACCACTTCCAGCCACAGGCTGCCGCAGGTCGGGAAAGCAGCCATGTGGGCCAGGATGACACTGATGCGGTCGGTCTCCGGCAAATCGATGAAAGTACCCCGCGCCCACTGGCGCGGAAAAATCAGTTCGGCGAAACGCAGACCACCCATCAGCCGCTCGGCACCGTCGTCTTCAGTGCAGACAAATTCAGCGCAGGCACTGGCCGGTTTGGCCTTGGCGTAGCCGGCAACGTTGAGTCGGGCCGCGTGTTCGGCGATCTCGGAACAGACCTCGCCTTCGAAGCCCGGCCGGCAGTGCATGAAAAGCGTGTTCATTGAAACTCCGTAGCAAAGCCTGTCACGAAAACCGCCGCATGATAGCGGAGTTCGGAACCGCGAACCTGCCCATAGAGTCCAGTGATTAGTCATACGCTCAAAACAGGGCTAGGTTAAAGGCTCTGTCCGTTCCGTCAGTCCGTAGCCGTGCGGACTTAAAGGAGTGATTGCAATGCCGTCCCTCGATAGCCTGAAAACCCTTAAAACACTGCAAGTCGACGCCAGGACCTACCACTATTTCAGCCTGCCGGAGGCCGCCCGAAGCCTCGGCGACCTGGACAAGCTGCCCATGTCGCTGAAAGTGCTGCTGGAAAACCTGCTGCGCTGGGAAGATGAAAAAACCGTCACCGGCACCGACCTCAAGGCCTTGGCCGGTTGGCTGAAAGAGCGCCGATCGGACCGAGAGATCCAATACCGCCCGGCACGGGTGTTGATGCAGGACTTCACCGGCGTCCCCGCCGTGGTCGACCTGGCCGCCATGCGTGCCGCCGTGGAAAAGGCCGGCGGTGATCCCCAGCGGATCAACCCGCTGTCACCGGTGGACCTGGTGATCGACCACTCGGTAATGGTGGACAAATTCGCCAGCAGCCAGGCGTTCGAGCAGAACGTCGACATCGAAATGCAACGCAACGGCGAACGCTACGCCTTCCTGCGTTGGGGCCAGAGCGCCTTCGACAACTTCAGCGTGGTGCCGCCGGGCACTGGCATCTGCCATCAGGTCAACCTCGAATACCTGGGCCGCACCGTGTGGACCAAAGAGGAAGACGGTCGCACCTACGCGTTCCCGGACACCCTGGTGGGCACCGACTCCCACACCACCATGATCAATGGCCTCGGCGTGCTGGGCTGGGGCGTCGGCGGGATCGAGGCGGAAGCCGCCATGCTCGGCCAACCGGTGTCGATGCTGATTCCCGAGGTCATCGGCTTCAAACTCATCGGCAAGCTGCACGAAGGCATCACCGCCACCGACCTGGTGCTGACCGTCACGCAGATGCTGCGCAAAAAAGGCGTGGTGGGCAAGTTCGTCGAGTTCTATGGCGACGGCCTGGCCGACCTGCCCCTGGCCGACCGCGCCACCATCGCCAACATGGCGCCGGAATACGGCGCCACCTGCGGTTTCTTCCCGGTGGATGAGGTGACCCTGGACTACTTGCGCCTGTCGGGACGTCCAGCGGAAACGGTGAAATTGGTGGAAGCCTATTGCAAGGCCCAGGGCCTGTGGCGCTTGCCCGGCCAGGAACCGGTGTTCACCGACACCCTGGAGCTGGACATGGGCAGCGTCGAGGCCAGCCTCGCCGGGCCGAAACGTCCGCAGGACCGGGTTTCGCTGCCAAATGTCGGCCAGGCTTTCAGCGACTTCCTGGGGTTGCAGGTCAAACCCACCAGTAAAGAAGAAGGTCGCCTGGAAAGTGAAGGTGGCGGTGGCGTCGCGGTGGGCAATGCCGACCAGGTGGGCGAAGCCGAATACGAATTCGAAGGCCACACCCATCGCCTGAAAAACGGCGCGGTGGTGATTGCCGCCATTACTTCGTGCACCAACACCTCCAACCCCAGCGTGATGATGGCCGCCGGGCTGCTGGCGAAAAAAGCCGTGGAGAAAGGCCTGACCCGCAAGCCTTGGGTCAAGAGCTCCCTGGCCCCGGGTTCCAAGGTGGTCACCGACTACTACAAGGCGGCCGGGCTGACCGAATACCTGGATAAACTCGGTTTCGACTTGGTGGGCTATGGTTGCACCACTTGCATCGGCAACTCCGGACCGTTGCCGGAGCCCATCGAAAAAGCCATCCAGAAAGCCGACCTGACGGTGGCTTCGGTATTGTCGGGCAACCGCAACTTCGAAGGCCGGGTGCACCCACTGGTGAAGACCAACTGGCTGGCTTCGCCACCGCTGGTGGTCGCCTATGCCCTGGCCGGCACCGTGCGCATCGACATCAGCAGCGAGCCGCTGGGCAACGACCGGGACGGCAAGCCGGTGTACCTGCGGGATGTCTGGCCCAGCAGCCAGGAAGTGGCCACCGCCGTCGCCCAGGTCAACACCAGCATGTTCCACAAGGAATACGCCGCCGTATTTGCCGGTGACGAGCAATGGCAAGCCATCGAAGTGCCGCAGGCGGCGACTTACGTCTGGCAGGACGACTCGACCTACATCCAGCATCCGCCGTTCTTCGACGCCATCGACGGGCCGCCACCGGCCGTCAAGAACATCGAAGGCGCCCGGATCCTGGCGCTGCTGGGAGACTCGGTCACCACCGACCACATCTCCCCGGCCGGCAACATCAAGGCGGACAGCCCGGCCGGTCGCTACCTGCGCGAACAAGGCGTGGAACCGCGAGACTTCAACTCCTACGGTTCCAGGCGTGGCAACCACCAGGTGATGATGCGCGGCACCTTCGCCAATATCCGCATTCGCAACGAAATGCTCGACGGCGAAGAAGGCGGCAACACGATCTACATTCCCAGTGGCGAACGAATGCCGATCTACGACGCCGCCATGCTGTACCAGGCAATGGGCACGCCGCTGGTGGTGATCGCCGGCCAGGAATATGGCACCGGATCGAGCCGGGACTGGGCAGCCAAGGGCACGAACCTGCTAGGGGTCAAGGCGGTGATCGCCGAAAGCTTCGAGCGTATCCATCGCTCCAACCTCGTGGGCATGGGCGTGCTGCCGTTGCAGTTCAAGCTCGACCAGAACCGCAAGAGCCTGAACCTCACGGGCAAGGAAACCCTGGACATCCTCGGGCTCAATGACGTCGAACTGACGCCGCGCATGAACCTGCCCTTGGTCATTACCCGCGAGGACGGCAGCCGGGAGCGAATCGAAGTGTTGTGCCGGATCGATACCTTGAATGAAGTGGAATATTTCAAGGCCGGCGGAATCCTTCACTATGTGTTGCGGCAATTGATTGCCGGCTAGAAAGACCCGTCTCTTACAGCGAACACGGGTCAGTGAAAAACAAGCCCCTCTGTGGGAGCAAGCTTTCGCGATAGCGGTAGAACAGCCAACATCGATGTTGACTGACAAGCCCCTATCGCGAGCAAGCTCGCTCCACAGGTCCTGTGGCTTACTGACCGTCATTAGCGTTTTAACAAGCGGCGTTTTTGCGCGAGCCCGCCTATAATCCCGTCGGCAATCACGGAACAGAGTCAGCCAACGGCTTGCCCCTCCTACGCATGAACCTGCATGGATACAAAACGTGCTCTTTGCGCGATATGGCAGCGTCATAGACGCGGCGGCCACTTTCGCCCAAAGCTCTACCGTCTAAAAGGATGTTGTATGCCCGCTTTACCCTGGCCCTACCTGGCCATGCTCGCCATCGGCTATGGCTTGGCCCTGGCCTACGGCCAGTTGGCCTGGACCGCCCTCATCTCAGTCGCGCTATTGCTGTTCGCCGGGTATGCCGTTCGCCAGCAACCCATGCCAATCGGCCGGTTTCTCGGTCACATTCTATTTGTGGTACTGGCCCTGGCGTTGGCCTTGCATTGGATGCCCGGCTTCTTCAACGGGCGGGCGATCCCGGCGCAACGCTTGACCGACGACGCCGCGCCATTTGCCATGTACCTGAACCAGGACAAGCCCCTGATCGGATTCTGGCTGCTGCTGGCCTGCCCCTGGATCATCGGCCAGCGGTCACTTCGCCTGTCGGTCTACGCCACGGCCCTGGGGCTGGCGCTGAGCGCGGTGCTGGCCCTCGGCGGGGCGATGCTGCTGGGCATGATCCACTGGGCGCCAAAATGGCCGGAGCACGCCTGGTTGTGGGTGCTCAATAATCTTTTATTGGTGACGCTTGTGGAGGAAGCGCTATTTCGTGGCTACATTCAGGGAGGCTTGAGCCGACGCTTCAAACACCTGGGTTACGGCGACAACCTGGCGCTGCTCCTGACCTCGCTGCTGTTCGGCCTGGTACACGCTGGCGCAGGTTGGCAATGGGTGCTGTTGTCGGGCCTGGCGGGGGTCGGCTACGGCCTGGCGTATCGTTTTGGCGGCCTGGGCGCGGCGATTGCTACGCATTTTCTCCTCAATCTGCTTCATTTCGCCCTATTTACCTACCCGATGCTGGCGTGATAGCGACAGGCAAAAATAACTTCAATTAAAACCTGACACCGCCGACAACCTTTCATAGCCTTTCAAAGCCTTGCGGATCAACACACATGCGTAACAACCAACCCGTCACACAACGCGAAAGGACCTTCCCGGCCCAGCAACGATTGATTTCGACCACCGATGCCAAGGGCGTGATCACCTACTGCAACGACGCGTTCGTTGACATCAGCGGGTATTCGAAGGAAGAACTGATTCGTTCACCGCACAATCTCGTGCGCCATCCCGACGTCCCATCCGCAGTGTTCGCACACATGTGGGGTACGCTGAAACAAGGCTTGCCATGGATGGGCATCGTCAAGAACCGCAGCAAGAACGGCGACCATTACTGGGTCAATGCCTATGTCACGCCCGTGTTCGAGGGCAATCAAGTGGTCGGCTACGAATCGGTGCGGGTCAAGCCCTCCGCCGAACAGATCGCTCGGGCCGAAGCGCTTTATCAACGCATCAACCAAGGCAAGTCCGCGGTTCCGGGCAGCGACAAATGGGTGCCCATGCTGCAGGACTGGCTACCGTTTATCCTGGTCAGCCAGTTGAGTTTCGTCGTCGGCGCGTTCCTGGATTCGTCCTGGGGCTTTGCCCTGGCGGCCGTGCTGTCGGTGCCCTTGGGGCTGATGGGCCTGCAATGGCAGCAACGCGGAATCAAGCGCCTGCTGCGCCTGGCCGAGCAAACCACGTCCGACCCGCTGATCGCCCGGATGTACACCGACAGCCGCGGCGTCCAGGCACGCCTGGAGATGTCGATCCTCAGCCAGGAAGCACGCCTGAAAACCTGCCTGACCCGCCTGCAGGACACCGCCGAACACCTTAACGACCAGGCTCGCCAATCCAACACCCTGGCTCATAACAGTTCCAGCGGCCTGGAGCGCCAGCGGGTGGAAACCGAACAGGTCGCCACGGCCGTCAACCAGATGGCGGCAACCACCCAGGAAGTCGCCAGCCACGTGCAGCGCACCGCCGATGCCACCCAGGAAGCCAACCGCCTGACCAGCCGCGGCCGCGACATCGCCGGCGAAACCCGCGAAGCCATCGAGCGCCTGTCGGTGGTGGTCGGCGAAACCGGGCAGACCGTGACCCAACTGGCCAAGGACAGCGACGAGATCGGCGGCGTGGTGGACGTGATCAAAGGCATCGCCGACCAGACCAACCTGCTGGCCCTCAACGCCGCCATCGAAGCGGCCCGTGCCGGGGAGATGGGCCGTGGCTTTGCCGTGGTGGCTGACGAAGTGCGGCAACTGGCACAACGCACCAGCGAATCCACCGGGCAGATCCACGCCCTGATCGCCAAACTCCAGCAGACCGCCACCAACGCCGTGCAGACCATGGACGCTGGCCATCGCCAGGCCGAAGAAGGCGTGGCACGGGTCATGGAAGCGGACGAGGCTCTGGTGGGGATCAGCGAAGCGGTGGCCCACATCACGGACATGACCACCCAGATCGCCGCCGCCACCGAGGAGCAAAGCTCAGTGGCCGAGGAGATCAGCCGCAACATCAGCAATATCTCGGAACTGGCCGACCAGACCTCCGGCCAGGCCCACAGCTCGGCGCTGCTGAGCGAAGAGCTGACCCGCACGGCCAATACGCAGTATTCGTTGGTGGAGCGGTTTAACCGCTGACAGATGCCTGCCTCACAAAAAACCCGGACAGCGTAGGCTTCCGGGTTTTTTGCCGCCTGGAAGGCCGCTCACGCGTGCCTGCTCGCGATGAGGTTTTGTCGTGACCTGTCAACTCTGACAGTAGACCGCAATCGCCACATCGTTAAAGTGCAAATGCAACAAGGGAGAACATTTCATAAAAACGATTAGCAATGAGGTTCTTTCACATGAAAGTTCATGACTTCTACTTTCCCAAAGACGAGCACCAGCGGCTCAACGGATCCTTTTCTTGGTACCTCGGCCCTACGCTCGTTCATGCAAGATCTACGTCTTTCTTACTGCGTCTCTCTCCGCCCCCAAGAGAGCACACCTGGTTCCTTACCGGCACTGCCGACTACCCAAGTACTGGTGATTATTTCTATTTCCAAATTGGGGTTGATTATGTCAGCGAGGAAGTGATGGACGCGAGTTACACATTAGAAGGCGGCTTCTCCTTCCGTCACACGCATTCGATTCCTGGTCAGCCCGGCTGGTTTCAATCGGTCCGCGCTGACAGCGCAGAATTGACTATCAGGCTCGATCCTGTGGGTGGAACCGCGAAGGGCAATTTCACCGCTCATTTCAACACCGATGGGTACGACATGCACCCGACGGGGACATTCGACTTAATCCGGGATGACATGAAAAATTAGTTACGGTCTGAATGATCCATCGCGAGCAAGCGCAATTCCAGGAAGTAAAAATTGCAGCAGGTCAGTTCGCGATGGGACGGTGACAGTCAGGCAAAAGGTTACTCAAGGAATTTTGTCACCCTGAGCGCCGCCGCCTCCATATGTTGCTCATGACTAAACCCCGAAGCCTTCAGCGGTTTCAGGTCATGATCCCCCGCCACCAACCACATCACCTCGATGCCCGGTGACAATTCATACCCCTGCACCGCCTCCCGATTGCCCAACGCATCGCGCTCGCCCTGGACGATCAAGGTGGGGGTCTTCAACGTCGCCAAGTGCTCGACCCGCGGTTTCTGCGGCTTGCCCACCGCATAGAAGGGATAGCCCAGGCACACCAGCGCGTCGACGTCCAACTCATCGGCTACCAGGCTCGCCATGCGCCCGCCCATGGACTTGCCGCCAATGGCCAACCGCCCAGCGACATAAGGCCGCACCGTGGCGTACACCTGTCGCCAGCATTCCAGCAGCTTCGGTGCCGGATTGGGTGGGCGCTTGCCCCCATCCAAACGTCGTTGGGCCATGTAGGGAAACTCGAAGCGCAGCACGTTGACCCCATGCGCGGCAAGGCCCGCAGCCATTTCCTCCATGAATCCGCTGTCCATCGGTGCACCGGCGCCGTGGGCCAGGATCAGGGTCGGCGCCTCGGCACTGGCGCCCGACCGCGCGGCCGTCCATAGCCAACCGTGTTCGGCCACACACCGCACCCATTGATCCCCGTCAATACTGGCCTTGTGCTGTTTGTCCATGCTGATCTCGCTTTTAGTCTGCCTATAACTCCAGGCGAAGAACGCCGCACTGCCTTGCGCAGGCGCTCACTTCGGCTGAACCGTGGATGGGGAACCATGAACACTTCTATCAGTACCGCCTACAACTACAAGGTGGTCCGCCAATTCGCCATTATGACGGTGGTGTGGGGCATCGTCGGCATGGGGCTCGGGGTTTTTCTCGCCGCCCAATTGGTCTGGCCACAGCTCAACTTCGATTTGCCCTGGACCAGCTTCGGCCGCCTGCGCCCGCTGCACACCAACGCGGTGATCTTCGCCTTCGGTGGCTGTGCGTTGTTCGCCAGTTCGTTCTATTCGGTGCAGCGCACCTGCCAGACTCAGCTGTTTGCGCCGAAAATCGCCGCGTTCTGCTTCTGGGGCTGGCAACTGGTGATCCTGCTGGCGGCCATCAGCCTGCCACTGGGCTACACCAGTTCCAAGGAATACGCCGAGCTGGAATGGCCGATCGACATTCTGATCACCATCGTCTGGGTTGCCTACGCGATTGTGTTCTTCGGCACCGTGGCCAAGCGCAACACCAAGCACATCTACGTTGGTAACTGGTTCTTCGGCGGGTTCATCCTGACCGTGGCGATCCTGCACATCGTCAACAACCTGGAACTGCCGGTGAGCCTCACCAAGTCCTACTCGGTCTACGCCGGGGCCACGGACGCGATGGTGCAATGGTGGTACGGCCACAACGCCGTGGGCTTCTTCCTCACCGCAGGCTTCCTGGGGATGATGTACTACTTCGTGCCGAAGCAGGCCGAGCGCCCAGTGTATTCCTATCGCTTGTCCATCGTGCACTTCTGGGCCCTGATCACCCTGTACATCTGGGCCGGCCCTCACCACCTGCACTACACCGCGCTGCCGGACTGGGCACAATCCCTGGGCATGGTGATGTCGCTGATTCTGCTGGCGCCAAGCTGGGGCGGCATGATCAACGGCATGATGACCCTCTCGGGTGCCTGGCATAAGCTGCGCAGCGACCCGATCCTGCGGTTCCTGGTGGTGTCCCTGGCGTTCTACGGCATGTCGACCTTCGAAGGTCCGATGATGGCGATCAAGACCGTCAACGCCCTCTCCCACTACACAGACTGGACCATCGGTCACGTCCATGCCGGCGCACTCGGCTGGGTGGCAATGATTTCCATCGGCGCCCTGTACCACATGATCCCGAAAGTCTTCGGCCGGCCACAGATGCACAGCATCGGCCTGATCAACGCGCACTTCTGGCTCGCGACCATCGGCACCGTGCTCTACATCGCCTCGATGTGGGTCAACGGCATCGCCCAGGGCCTGATGTGGCGTGCGGTGAACGAGGACGGCACGCTCACCTACTCCTTCGTCGAAACCCTGGTGGCCAGTCACCCAGGCTTCGTCGTGCGGCTGGCGGGCGGGTCGATCTTCCTCCTCGGCATGCTGCTGATGGCCTACAACACCTGGCGCACCGTGCGGGCCTACCAGCCTGCCGAAGCCGCCGCTGCCGCGCAGATGGCCTGAGGAGTCCACCATGAAACACGAAACAATCGAAAAAAACGTCGGCCTGCTGATGCTGCTGATGGTCCTGGCCGTGAGCATTGGCGGCCTGACCCAGATCGTGCCGCTGTTCTTCCAGGACGTGACCAATAAACCGGTGGACGGCATGAAGCCCTACACCGCCCTGCAACTGGAAGGCCGTGACATCTACATTCGTGAAGGCTGCGTCGGTTGCCACTCGCAGATGATCCGTCCGTTCCGCGCCGAGACCGAGCGCTACGGCCACTACTCCGTCGCCGGCGAAAGCGTCTGGGACCACCCATTCCTGTGGGGCTCCAAGCGCACTGGGCCGGACCTGGCCCGGGTTGGCGCGCGCTACTCCGATGATTGGCACCGCGCCCACTTGTACAACCCGCGCAACGTCGTGCCCGAGTCGAAAATGCCGGCCTACCCGTGGCTGGTGACCCAAGCGGTAGACAGCAGCCACACCGAAGGCAAGCTGCGCGCCATGCGCACCCTGGGCGTGCCGTACACCGATGACGACATCACCGCCAGCGTGGCCTCGCTCAAGGGCAAGACCGAAATGGACGCGCTGGTGGCCTACCTGCAAGTGCTCGGCACTGCCATCAAGAGCAAGAGGTGAGCCATGGTTCTTGAAATGAGTACTGGAATGATCCGCGGCCTGGGCACGGTCGTGGTGTTCATCGCCTTCATCGGCCTGACCCTGTGGGTATTCAGCAGCAAACGTCGTCCAGAGTTCGCCGAAGCGCGCCTGCTGCCGTTCGCCGACGAGCCAGCTGCCGACATCGTCCCCCCCCAAGACCCTGCAACAAGGAGTACCCGGCCATGACCACCTTCTGGAGTACGTGGATCTGCGTACTGACCATCGGCAGCCTCATCGGCCTGACGTGGTTGCTGATCGGCACTCGCAAGGGCGAGACCAAGGGCAGCGTCGACCAGACCATGGGCCACAGCTTCGACGGCATCGAGGAGTACGACAACCCGCTGCCGCAATGGTGGTTCCTGTTATTTGCCGGCACCCTGGTGTTTTCCGTCGGCTACCTGGTCCTCTATCCGGGCCTGGGCAACTGGAAAGGCATCCTGCCAGGCTACGAGAACGGCTGGACCGGCGCCCATGAATGGGAAAAGGAGATGGCCAAGGCCGATGCCAAGTTCGGACCGATCTTCGCCAAATTCGCCGCCATGCCCGTGGAGGAAGTGGCCAAGGACCCACAGGCCTTGAAGATGGGTGGCCGCCTGTTCGCCTCCAACTGCTCGGTCTGCCACGGCTCGGACGCCAAGGGTGCCTTTGGCTTCCCGAACCTGGCCGACAGCAACTGGCGTTGGGGCGGTGCTGCCGACACCATCAAGGCCACCATCATGGGCGGTCGCATGGCGGCGATGCCCGCCTGGGGCGAAGTACTGGGGGACGCCGGGGTCAAGAACGTGGCCGCGTATGTACGCCACGACCTGGCCGGCCTGCCGTTGCCGGCAGACAGCGGTGCCGATCTGCAGGCCGGACAGCAGGCTTTCAACACCACCTGCGTCGCCTGCCACGGCGCCAACGGCCAAGGGACCGAAGCCATGGGCGCGCCGAACCTGACGCAACCGGCCGGTTTCATCTATGGCACCAGCCTGGCCCAGTTACAACAGACCATTCGCCATGGTCGCCAGGGCCACATGCCAGCGCAGAGTGAGTTGTTGGGCAATGACAAGGTGCAACTGCTGGCCGCCTACGTCTACAGCCTGTCCCACACCGCCGGTGCCGAGCGCCTGCAAGCCGAACACAAAAGCGAATAAATCTTGACCGCGTGAACAGCCGTATCCGTCTGGATGCGGCTGCTCCGTGTCCCTGCGCGACGCATTGTCGCACCCTCCCATAGTCTTTCTTTCGGTTCCCCGGAATCGGGTCTAAGCTTGCCTTTGCGTGCGCTGGCGACTGCCGGTTTCAGGTCGACCCGACCCGATGCGTTCGACAATCGTTCATCAAAAAGGCCGCAAAGGCAGGTGAATACCGGCTGTTGCGACAGTTGCCTGGCATCACCCGAACGCTGTGTTTGAACACACCCCGTTACAACCGACCCGACCCCCTCGCCTCTTTCCTTCGTTGCGACATTTTGCCGAGGGCCAATTTTGTCCCTACACGGAACATGGAAAGGCCGCAGAATCAGCTTTGGAAAGCATTGACCCAGGTCATGGCGCGTTGCAATGACCCCCCGCTTTCTCCATACTTGCGACCGATTTTTATCCTAATAAAACACCCAAACCGTGGAACCTTAGAATGAGCACAGCAATCAGTCCGACTGCTTATAACTATAAGGTAGTCCGCCAGTTCGCCATCATGACGGTGGTCTGGGGGATCCTTGGCATGGGGCTCGGTGTCTTCATCGCCTCGCAACTGGTCTGGCCGGAGTTGAACTTCGATCTGCCATGGACGACATTTGGACGCCTGCGCCCGCTGCACACCAACCTGGTGATCTTCGCCTTCGGTGGTTGTGCATTGTTTGCCACTTCTTATTACGTCGTGCAGCGAACCTGCCAAACGCGACTGATCTCCGACAGCCTCGCCGCCTTCACCTTCTGGGGCTGGCAAGCGGTCATCGTCGGTGCGATCGTGACCTTGCCACTGGGTTACACCACCACCAAGGAATACGCTGAGCTGGAATGGCCCCTGGCTATCCTGCTGGCCATCGTCTGGGTGACCTACGGTCTGGTGTTCTTCGGCACCATCGTCAAGCGCAAGACCAAGCACATCTACGTCGGTAACTGGTTCTACGGTGCCTTCATCGTCGTGACTGCCATGCTGCACATCGTCAACCACGCTTCCCTGCCGGTCAGCTTCTTCAAGTCGTACTCGGCCTACTCGGGTGCGACCGATGCGATGATCCAGTGGTGGTACGGCCACAACGCCGTGGGTTTCTTCCTGACCACCGGCTTCCTGGGGATGATGTACTACTTCGTGCCGAAACAGGCCGAGCGTCCGATCTATTCCTATCGCCTGTCCATCGTGCACTTCTGGGCGCTGATCACCCTGTACATCTGGGCCGGTCCGCACCACCTGCACTACACCGCGCTGCCAGACTGGGCGCAGTCCTTGGGCATGGCAATGTCGATCATCCTGCTGGCGCCAAGCTGGGGCGGCATGATCAACGGCATGATGACCCTGTCGGGCGCCTGGCATAAGCTGCGCACCGACCCGATCCTGCGCTTCCTGGTGGTGTCGTTGGCGTTCTACGGCATGTCGACCTTCGAAGGCCCGATGATGGCCATCAAGACCGTCAACTCCCTGAGCCACTACACCGACTGGACCATCGGCCACGTGCACGCTGGTGCGCTCGGCTGGGTGGCGATGATTTCCATCGGCGCCATCTACCACATGATCCCGAAACTGTTCGGTCGTGCGCAGATGCACAGCACCGGCCTGATCAACGCGCACTTCTGGCTCGCGACCATCGGTACCGTGCTCTACATCGCCTCGATGTGGGTCAACGGCATCACCCAAGGCCTGATGTGGCGTGCAATCAACGACGACGGCACCCTGACCTACTCGTTCGTCGAAGCGCTGCAGGCCAGCCACCCTGGCTTCATCGTGCGTGCCCTGGGCGGCGCGTTCTTCGCCAGCGGCATGCTGCTCATGGCCTACAACGTGTACCGCACCGTTCGTGCCTCTGACCCGGCTGAAGCTGAAGCCGCCGCCAAGATCGCCGTAGTTGGAGCTCACTGATGAAGCACGAAGCAGTAGAGAAGAATATCGGCCTGCTGGCCTTCTTCATGGTCATTGCCGTCAGCATCGGCGGCCTGACCCAGATCGTCCCGCTGTTCTTCCAGGACGTGACCAACAAGCCGGTCGAGGGCATGAAGCCACGTACCGCCCTTGAACTGGAAGGCCGTGACATCTATATCGCCAACGGTTGTGTCGGCTGCCACTCGCAGATGATCCGTCCGTTCCGCGCCGAAACCGAACGCTATGGCCACTATTCGGTCGCCGGTGAAAGCGTCTGGGACCACCCATTCCTGTGGGGTTCCAAGCGTACCGGTCCGGACCTGGCCCGCGTTGGCGGCCGCTACTCCGACGACTGGCAGCGTGCGCACTTGTATAACCCGCGCAACGTGGTGCCTGAGTCGAAAATGCCAGCCTACCCGTTCCTCGTAGAAAACAAGCTCGACGGCAAAGACACCGCCAAGAAAATGGAAGTCCTGCGCACCCTGGGCGTGCCTTACACCGACGAAGACATCGCCGGTGCCAAGGATGCCGTCAAGGGCAAGACTGAAATGGACGCGCTGGTGGCCTATCTGCAAGGCCTGGGCACCATCATCAAAAGCAAACGGTGATTCTTTATGGATATCGGGATGATTCGCGGCCTGGGCACCGTCGTCGTGATGGTGGCCTTCATCGGTCTGGCCCTGTGGGTGTTCAGCCCCAAGCGCAAGTCGGAGTTTGACGACGCGACCTTGCTGCCGTTCGCGGATGATCCCGAAGCCATCAAGCACGTCGAGCAAGCTTCTAGGAGTAACAAAGAATGACTACATTCTGGAGTCTGTACGTCACAGTCCTCAGCCTGGGAACGATCTTCTCCCTGACCTGGCTGCTGCTGTCGACCCGCAAGGGCCAGCGCGCCGAGCAGACGGACGAGACCGTCGGCCACTCGTTCGACGGGATCGAGGAGTACGACAACCCACTGCCGAAATGGTGGTTCATGCTGTTCGTGGGCACCATCGTGTTCGCCCTCGGTTACCTGGTGCTCTACCCAGGCCTGGGCAACTGGAAAGGCCTGCTGCCAGGCTACAACTACCTGGACACCGAAAAGCAGACCGCCTTCGCCAACGGCCAGACCGGCTGGACGGGCGTCCATGAGTGGGAAAAGGAAATGGCACGTTCGGACGCCAAGTTCGGTCCGATCTTCGCCAAGTTCGCCTCCATGCCGATTGAAGAAGTCGCCAAGGACCCACAAGCCCTGAAGATGGGTGGCCGCCTGTTCGCCTCCAACTGCTCGGTCTGCCACGGTTCCGATGCCAAGGGCGCCTATGGCTTCCCTAACCTGACCGACGCCGACTGGCGCTGGGGCGGTGAGCCGGAAACCATCAAGACCACCATCATGGGCGGTCGTCACGCCGTGATGCCGGGCTGGGCTGCCGTGGTCGGCGAGCAAGGCGTGGCCGACGTGGCCGCTTACCTGGTGACCAGCCTGCACAGCCGCAAACTGCCGGAAGGCGCCAAGGCCGATCCAGCCAATGGGCAGAAACTCTTTGCCGCCAACTGCGTGGCCTGCCACGGCCCTGCTGGCAAAGGCACGCCAGCCATGGGCGCACCTGACCTGACGCACCCGGCCGGTTTCATCTACGGTTCGAGCTTCGCTCAGTTGCAGCAGACCATCCGCTACGGTCGCCAGGGCCAGATGCCGGCCCAGGCCGACTTGCAAGGCAACGACAAGGTCCACTTGCTGGCCGCCTACGTCTACAGCCTGTCTCACGGCGAAAAGGCTCCTGCGGCTGACGCCCAGTAAAGCCAGCGCCTGATGCCCCCAAGGCCCCGTCAACCCAGGTTGACGGGGCCTTTTTGTTTGCCGGTGCGACAGGGCAATGGTTTATCTTGCCCGCAATCAACGACGGTAGTAACGTGCCTACATTCAGTTTTCTCGAGGACGCCGCCATGTCCATCACCACTATTTCCAGCCGCGAATTCAACCACGACACAAGTGGTGCCAAAAAAGCCACCCGCCAGGGGCCGGTCATCATCACCGACCGTGGCAAGCCGGCCCATGTGCTGCTAAGCATTGAGGAGTACCAGAAACTGACCGGCATCGGCACCAGCATTGTCGAATTGCTGGTCATGCCCGACACGCCGGATATTGATTTCGATACCGAACGTGCCGTCATCTCTCCTCGTTCGGTGGACCTGTCCTGATGTACCTGCTCGACACTAACGTCATCTCGGAACTGCGTAAGCCTCAGGCCGATAAAAACGTAATGGCTTGGGCGCGTAGCGTGCCCGCCCCCAGCCTTTACCTCTCGGCAATTACCGTATTGGAACTGGAAACCGGCGTGTTGCGCTTCGAACGCAAAGACCCGGCGCAAGGCAGTCGTCTGCGCGCATGGCTGGACAACCATGTCATGCCCGCATTCGCCGGCAGAATCCTGGCGGTCGACCGCGCCGTTGCGCTGCGCTGCGCTCGCCTGCACGTTCCGTATCGCAGCAATGAATGCGATGCATTGATTGCCGCCACCGCGCTGGTTCATGGGCTGACCGTAGTCACCCGCAATGTGACTGATTTCCGAGGCAGCGGCGTGGCGTTGCTTGATCCGTGGTCCAACCAAAGCCTCCTCGCGACAGGCGAACCGCGCACTGGGTAACGTCGACCCATGGTAGCCGCACCAAGCCAATCCGAAAGGGTCTGCTGAATGAGTCAGCAGGCCCTTTCGTTTTTCTCCAGTGCCATGGAATGTCTATAGTCAATTGACCTGGGTCAAGACTTGTTACATCCCGCTACACCATTGTGCCCTCATCCCCAACGCGACCAAAGGTCGCACCCTTGGGCTAGAGCGACAGGCGTATCATTGCGCCACCGCAACACCCTTTCTGACCGTGGTTAGCACGTACTGGCCACGGCACTTTTCCACTGCCGTGGGATGCATTTGATGAGTAACCAGATTCCGGTACATGACGTCACCCCGCCTGCCAAGGACGCGAACAAAAGCGTCGACCTGTATGCCTCTCGGGAAAAAATCTACACCCGTGCCTTCACTGGCCTGTTCCGCAACCTGCGAATGGCTGGCGGCGCGCTATTGTTCCTGCTGTATTTTGGTACGGTCTGGCTGAACTGGGGTGGCCATCAGGCCGTCTGGTGGAACCTGCCGGAGCGCAAATTCTTTATTTTCGGCGCCACCTTCTGGCCCCAGGATTTCATCCTGCTGTCCGGGATGTTGATCATTGCCGCCTTTGGCCTGTTTTTCATCACGGTCTATGCAGGACGAGTGTGGTGTGGCTACACCTGCCCACAGAGCGTGTGGACCTGGATCTTCATGTGGTGCGAAAAAGTCACCGAAGGCGACCGCAACCAGCGCATCAAGCTCGACAAGGCCCCCATGGGCGCCAACAAATTCCTGCGCAAGCTCGCCAAGCACAGCCTGTGGCTGCTGATCGGTTTCGTCACCGGCATGACCTTTGTTGGTTACTTCACGCCAATCCGCGAACTGGTGTTCGAGTTCTTTACCGGCCAGGCCGATGGCTGGTCGTATTTCTGGGTGGGTTTCTTCACCCTCGCCACCTACGGCAACGCTGGCTGGCTGCGTGAGCAAGTGTGTATCTACATGTGCCCGTACGCACGCTTCCAGAGCGTGATGTTCGACAAGGACACCTTGATCGTTTCCTACGACCCGCGTCGTGGCGAAAGCCGTGGCCCGCGCAAGAAGGGCGTTGACTACAAAGCCCTGGGCCTGGGGGATTGCATCGACTGCACCATGTGCGTCCAGGTCTGCCCTACCGGCATCGACATCCGCGACGGCCTGCAGATCGAGTGCATCGGCTGCGCGGCCTGCATCGATGCCTGCGACAACATCATGGACAAAATGGATTATCCACGCGGCCTGATCAGCTACACCACCGAACACAACCTTTCAGGGCAGAAAACCCATAAACTGCGCCCGCGCCTGATCGGTTATGCCCTGGTGCTGCTGACCATGATGAGCCTGTTGGCGGCGGCGTTCTTCATGCGCTCGCTGGTGGGTTTCGACGTCAGCAAGGACCGCGTGCTCTACCGCGAAAACGCCGAAGGCCGGATCGAGAACGTCTACAGCCTGAAGATCATGAACAAAGACCAACGCGACCATACGTACGTCCTGGAAGCCGCCGGCCTGCCCGACCTCAAGTTGCAAGGCCGTCGGGAAATCAAGGTCGCGGCCGGCGAGATCTACAGCCAGCCGGTCGAGCTGTCCAGCGCACCGGAACAACTGCCATCGAGCACCAACGAGGTGACCTTCATCCTCAAGGACGCCGATGACGAAAGCGTACATGTCGAAGCCAAGAGCCGGTTCATCGGCCCACAAACTCGTTGAGAGAACTGAACATGCCTGCAGCAACCGCCACCAGCCCTTGGTACAAGCACCTCTGGCCGTGGATCATCATCGCGATCCTGACCTGCTCGGTGACACTGAGCCTGACGATGGTGACCATTGCGGTGAAGAACCCGGACAACCTGGTCAACGACAATTATTATGAAGCCGGCAAGGGCATCAACCGCTCGCTGGAGCGCGAATTGCTGGCCCAGACCCTGCAACTGCGTGCCAACGTGCAACTGGACGAACTCACCGGTGAGGTGAACCTGCGCCTGAACGGCAACAGCCGTCCCCAGACCCTGGAACTGAGCCTGATCTCGCCGACCCAACCGGAGAAGGACCGCAAGATCGTCCTGACCCGCAACGACAGTGAACCAGGGCGCTACGTCGGTCAGTTGGCGGACAAGATCGAAGGCCGGCGCTTTGTCGAATTGCTGGGGGTGGAGAACGACAAGACCTGGCGCCTGTTCGAAGAAGAGCAGATCAATCACGGCCAGGACCTCCTGCTCGGCGATGAACCGCTGCAAGGCGCTGAAGACCTGAAGCAGTAAATCGCTTCTCTGTGGCGAGGGAGCTTGCTCCCGCTGGGTCGCGAAGCGGCCCCGTTCGTCGTATGACCGGCTCACCCGATTACGACTGCTACGCAGCCGAGCGGGAGCAAGCTCCCTCGCCACAACAGCGCCCATAAACCAGCAAACGCCCCAGCCAAAAAGGCCTTCATGCGACAACCATGACCACTCCACAGCCCTGCTACCACTGCGCCCTGCCCGTCCCCCCTGGCAGTCGCTTCACCGCCGTTGTCCTCGGTGAAACCCGCGAGCTGTGCTGCCCGGGCTGCCAGGCGGTGGCCGAGGCCATTGTCGCCGGTGGCCTGGAAAGTTATTACCAGCATCGCAGCGAAGCGTCGGCCAACCCCGAATCCCTGCCCGTCCAGTTGACCGATGAACTGACACTGTACGATCGCCCAGACGTGCAGCAATCATTCGTGCGCCATGAAGGCGAACTGGCCGAAACCACCTTGTTGATGGAAGGCATCAGTTGCGCCGCCTGCGGCTGGTTGATCGAAAAGCAATTACGCAGCCTGCCGGCCGTGGCCGAGGCGCGGTTGAACCTGTCCAATCATCGCCTGCATGTACGTTGGGCCGACGCTCAACTGCCGCTGAGCACGCTGCTCACCGAATTGCGCCAGATCGGCTATGTCGCCCACCCGTACCAGGCCGACCAGGCCTGTGAACAACTCGCCGCACAAAACCGCCTGGCCCTGCGCCAATTGGGTGTGGCCGGTCTGTTGTGGTTCCAGGCGATGATGGCAACCATGGCCACCTGGCCGGAATTCAACATCGACCTCAGCCCGGAGATGCACACCATCCTGCGCTGGGTTGCCCTGTTCCTCACCACGCCCATCGTCTTCTATAGCTGCGCGCCGTTCTTCAAAGGCGCCATGCGCGACCTGCGCACCCGCCACCTGACCATGGACGTTTCCGTGTCCCTGGCCATCGGCAGCGCCTACGTTGCCGGGATCTGGACGTCAATTACCGGGGTCGGCGAGTTGTACTTCGATGCCGTAGGCATGTTTGCCCTCTTCCTGTTGGCCGGCCGTTACCTGGAACGCCGGGCCCGGGAGCGTACCGCTGCCGCCACCGCCCAACTGGTCAATCTGTTGCCGGCCTCGTGCCTGCGCCTGGAAAACAACGGCCAGAGCGAACGCATCCTGCTCAGCGAGTTGCGCACCGGCGACCGGGTATTGGTGCATCCAGGCGCGGTGCTGCCGGCCGATGGCAGGATCCTGGATGGCCAGTCCAGCATCGACGAATCGCTGCTGACCGGTGAATACCTGCCACAACCTCGCCAGGTGGGCGACGCCGTCACCGCCGGCACGCTGAACGTCGAAGGGGCCTTGACGGTCGAGGTGCTGGCCCTCGGGCAAGACACCCGATTGTCGGCCATCGTGCGGCTGCTGGAGCGGGCCCAGGCCGAAAAGCCACGGCTGGCGGAAATCGCCGACCGCGCGGCCCAATGGTTCTTGCTGTTCTCCTTGATCGCCGCTGCCGTCATCGGGCTGGTGTGGTGGCAACTGGACGCTTCGCGCGCGTTCTGGATCGTCCTGGCGATGCTGGTCGCCACCTGCCCTTGCGCGTTGTCCCTCGCCACGCCGACCGCCCTCACCGCCGCCACCGGCACCCTGCACAAACTCGGTCTGCTGCTGACGCGCGGTCATGTGCTGGAAGGCCTGAACCAGATCGACACGGTGATTTTCGACAAGACCGGCACCCTCACCGAAGGCCGCCTGGCGTTGCGCGCCATTCGGCCATTGGCGGCCCTCGACAGTGACCAATGCCTGGGCTTGGCCGCCGCCCTGGAAAACCGCTCCGAACACCCTATCGCCCGTGCCTTCGGCCGTGCGCCATTGGCTGCCGAACAGGTGCAAAGCACCCCGGGGCTGGGGCTGGAAGGTTTGGTGACCGAACAGCGCCTGCGCATCGGCCAGCCCGGTTTCGTCTGCGAACTGAGTGGCGTCGCCGTACCGCAAATGCCGGACGAACCCGGGCAATGGCTATTGCTGGGCGATGAGATCGGGCCCCTGGCCTGGTTCGTCCTCGATGACCGCTTGCGCGTCGATGCCCCGGCACTGCTGGCGGCCTGCAAGGCACGGGGCTGGCGGACGCTGCTGTTGTCGGGTGACAGTTCGCCCATGGTTGCCAGCGTCGCCGCCGAGCTGGGCATCGATGAGGCTCGCGGCGGGCTGCGCCCGGACGACAAACTGGCCGTGTTGCAGCAGTTGCATCAACAGGGCCGCAAGGTACTGATGCTCGGCGATGGCGTGAACGACGTGCCCGTGCTGGCGGCGGCGGACATCAGTGTCGCCATGGGCTCGGCCACCGACCTGGCCAAGACCAGCGCCGACGCGGTGCTGCTGTCCAACCGCCTCGACGCCCTGATCCACGCCTTCAGCCTGGCCCGACGCACCCGCCGTGTGATCATCGAGAACCTGGTGTGGGCCGGGCTGTACAATGGCCTCATGTTGCCGTTCGCCGCCCTCGGCTGGATTACGCCGGTGTGGGCGGCGGTCGGCATGTCCATCAGTTCGTTGACCGTCGTGTTGAATGCGCTGAGGCTGACACGTCAGCCCAAGACGCAGGTTTTCGACACCACGCCCGATACCCGCCCGCTGCCGGCCTGAGCCGCACGGGCATGGAGTTCCGACATGCCAGCTCTCTACGTGATGATCCCGGCCGCGCTGCTGATCGTGGCCATCGCTGTGTACATTTTCTTCTGGGCCGTGGACAGCGGCCAGTACGACGACCTCGACGGTCCGGCCCACAGCATTCTGTTCGACGATCAGGACCCGAACCACAAGGCGGCGGTGGACGAAGCCAGTGGCGAGGCCCGCAAGCCGGACGACAAGGCTGGGCCCCATGCTTGACCTGGCACCCCTGTTGGTTTCGGCGGTCATCCTTGGCCTGCTCGGCGGCGGACACTGCCTGGGCATGTGCGGCGGCCTGATGGGCGCCCTGACCCTGGCGATTCCCAAGGAACAGCGCAGCCGGCGCTTTCGGTTGCTGCTGGCGTACAACCTGGGACGGATCCTGAGCTACGCCACCGCCGGGTTGCTGATCGGCCTGGCCGGTTGGGCGGTGTCCAACAGCCCGGCGGCGATGATCATGCGGGTGCTGGCCGGCTTGCTGTTGATTGCCATGGGCTTGTACTTGGCGGGCTGGTGGAGCGGCCTGACCCGCATCGAAAGCATCGGTCGCGGCCTGTGGCGGCACATCCAACCCGTCGCCAACCGTTTGCTGCCCGTGTCGAGCCTGCCCCGGGCCTTGCTGCTCGGTGCGCTATGGGGCTGGCTGCCGTGCGGCCTGGTCTACAGCACCCTGTTGTGGTCCGCCAGCCAGGGCAATGCACTGGACAGCGCGTTGCTCATGCTCGCCTTCGGCCTGGGCACCTGGCCGGTGCTGCTCGCCACGGGCCTGGCCGCCGAACGCGTCACCGCCCTGCTGCGCAAACGCAGCGTGCGCATGGCCGGTGGCTTGTTGGTGATTATTTTCGGCGCATGGACACTGCCGGGGCCACATCAACATTGGCTCATGGGCCATTGACCAAGTCGCCCCCAATCGCGAGCATCGACAACTCCCAATGCCCCGTTGACGCAAATCAAAACGGCCACCCCCTCGCGCCCCTAGACTCGCCCCATGCCAGTCTATCCGGGGAATGCCCGCATGCTCGACACCATTTGTTGGGACTCAAATCTTATCCGCCGTTACGACCTGGCGGGACCACGCTACACCTCGTACCCCACTGCAGCGCAGTTCGGCAGCCAGGTGGGCACCTTCGACCTGCTCCATGCCCTGCGCGACAGCCGCAAGGCCCTGCGGCCGTTGTCACTGTACGTGCACATACCGTTCTGCGCGAACATTTGCTACTACTGCGCCTGCAACAAAGTCATCACCAAGGACCGCGGTCGTGCCCACGCCTACCTGCAACGCCTGGAGCAGGAAATCCAACTGATCGGCTGTCACCTGAACCCCACCCAGCGCGTGGAACAGTTGCACTTTGGCGGCGGTACCCCGACGTTCCTCAGCCACGACGAACTGCGCCAACTGATGGCCAAGCTGCGCCTGCACCTGAACCTGCTGGACGACGATTCCGGTGACTACGGCATCGAAATCGACCCCAGGGAAGCCGACTGGTCGACCATGGGCCTGTTGCGCGAACTGGGTTTCAACCGGGTCAGTATCGGCCTGCAAGACCTTGATCCAGCGGTGCAGCGGGCCGTCAATCGCCTGCAAAGTCTCGAGGAAACCCGCGCAGTGGTCGAAGCCGCCCGGACCTTGCAGTTCCGTTCGATCAATATTGATCTGATTTATGGGCTGCCCAAGCAGACCCCGGAAAACTTCGCCCGCACGGTCCAGGAAGTCATCCATCTGCAACCGGACCGGCTCTCGGTGTTCAACTACGCCCACCTGCCGGAACGCTTCATGCCCCAGCGGCGCATCAACAGCCAGGACTTGCCGACCCCGGAGCAGAAACTGGCAATGCTGCAAGGCACCATCGAACAACTGACCACCGCCGGTTACCGCTATGTCGGCATGGACCACTTCGCCCTGCCCGACGACGAACTGGCAATCGCTCAGGAAGAGGCTACGTTGCAGCGCAACTTCCAGGGCTACACCACCCATGGCCATTGCGACCTGATCGGCCTTGGCGTGTCAGCCATCAGCCAGATCGGCGATTTGTACTGCCAGAACAGCAGTGATCTGAGCCATTACCAGAACACCCTCGCCGACGGGCAACTGGCGACCAGTCGCGGGCTGATCTGCAACGCTGACGACCGGCTGCGGCGCGCGGTGATCCAGCAATTGATCTGCCATTTCCACCTGCCCTTCGCCGAGATCGAGCAAACCTTCAACATCGATTTTCGCGGTTACTTCGCCCCGCAATGGCCGCAATTGCGGGCCATGGCCGCGGATGGGCTGATCGAGCTGGATGACACCCACATCCGGGTATTGCCCGCCGGGCGCCTGCTGGTTCGGTCCGTGTGCATGGTGTTCGATGCCTATTTGGAGCAGCACAACCGACAGCGCTTCTCCCGCGTTATTTGAGCGCGACAATTTGACGACGAAACCGCACTGGCCGGAGTGCCATCTCTGGGGTACCCTTACGCCTTATGCGTGATTTCCCACAAGGATTTAAGAAATGTCCGAGCCAGTCAAACTGCGCGCCCACAACCAGGCCCATTGCAAGGATTGCAGCCTGGCCCCCCTCTGCCTGCCGCTTTCGCTGAACCTTGAGGACATGGACGCGCTGGACGACATCGTCAAACGGGGCCGACCGTTGAAAAAAGGCGAGTTCCTGTTTCGCCAGGGCGACGCCTTCGACTCTGTCTACGCCGTGCGCTCGGGCGCCTTGAAGACCTTTAACCTGAGCGATGGCGGCGAAGAACAGCTCACCGGCTTCCACCTGCCCAGCGAACTGGTGGGCCTGTCCGGCATGGACACCGAGTCCCACCCGGTCTCGGCCCAGGCGCTGGAAACCACCTCGGTGTGCGAAATTCCCTTCGATCGCCTGGACGAGCTGGCCATACAGCTGCCGCAACTGCGCCGCCAGTTGATGCGGGTCATGAGCCGGGAAATCCGTGACGATCAGCAGATGATGCTGCTGCTCTCGAAAAAAACCGCCGACGAGCGTATCGCCACATTCCTGGTCAACCTCTCGGCACGCTTCCGCGCTCGTGGGTTCTCGGCCAACCAGTTCCGCTTGAGCATGTCGCGCAACGAAATCGGCAACTACCTGGGCCTGGCGGTGGAAACCGTGTCCCGGGTGTTCACCCGCTTCCAACAGAACGAGTTGATTGCCGCCGAAGGCAAGGAAATCCACATTCTCGACCCGATCCAGCTCTGCGCCCTGGCCGGCGGCTCGATCGACGGCTGATGAACCTGCGCGGCTGAGGGATTTGCCTCGCCGCGCTATACTGCCGCGTTTGCAGCCCTGCCAGGACACCTCCACGATGGTCTTCGACTCCTTCGATATCAAATCCCTGATCCGCCCCGTGATCGATTTCCCCAAGCCCGGCGTGATCTTTCGCGACATTACCCCACTCTTCCAATCCCCGACCGCCCTGCGCCTGGTCATGGACAGTTTCGCCCACCGGTACGTCGAGGCCGAGTTCACTCACATTGGCGCGATGGATGCGCGGGGTTTCCTGATTGGCTCGATCCTGGCCTATCAGTTGAACAAGCCGCTGATCTTGTTTCGCAAGCAAGGCAAGCTGCCGGCCGATGTGCTGGCCGAGGGTTACCAGACCGAATACGGCGAAGCCTTCCTTGAAGTGCACGCCGATAGCTTGTGCGAGGGTGATTCGGTGGTGATGTTCGATGACCTGATTGCCACTGGCGGCACGCTGATCGCCGCTGCCAACCTGATCCGCCGTATGGGCGCCAAGGTCCACGAAGCCGCGGCGATCATCGACCTGCCGGAGCTGCTCGGCTCCCAGCGCCTGGAAGACATGGGGATTCCCACGTTCTGCCTGACGCAGTTCTCGCTCAGCGAAAGGTAATTGGCAGGCAACAATCGAACCTGTGGGAGCGAGCTTGCTCGATGGCGATTTATCAGTCGCATGGATATTGACTGATCCACCGCTATCGCGAGCAAGCTCGCTCCCACAGGTACTGTGTAGCGGCTACAACGCGATCGGCTTGCGCCCGGCAAACGAATGCGCCAGCGTCCCGCCATCCACCAATTCAAGCTCCCCACCCAGCGGCACGCCGTGGGCGATGCGCGAGGCGATCAAGCCTTTGTTGTTGAGCAGTTGGGCAATGTAATGGGCGGTGGCTTCGCCTTCGACCGTCGGGTTCGTAGCGAGAATGACTTCCGTGAACGTACCCGCCTCTTCGATCCGCGCGATCAACTGTGGAATGCCGATGGCTTCAGGCCCCAAGCCGTCGAGCGGTGACAAATGGCCCTTGAGCACGAAATAACGGCCACGAAAACCGGTCTGCTCTACCGCATACACATCCATCGGCCCTTCCACCACGCAAAGCAGGCTGTCGTCCCGACGCGGATCGGCACATTGTGGACAGAGATCGTCTTCGGTGAGGGTGCGGCATAACCGGCAATGCCCTACGCCTTCCATGGCCTGGCTCAGGGCCTGGGCCAGGCGCGAACCGCCGCTGCGATCACGCTCGAGCAATTGCAACGCCATGCGCTGGGCAGTTTTCTGACCTACACCCGGCAACGTTCGCAGGGCATCGATCAGTTGGCGAATCAAAGGGCTGAAGCTCATGGAGGAAATGTCCGACATAACAACGAGACGCGGTTTATACCCGCGCCTCCGATTAGCGTCAAATACTCAATCCTGCGCGACCCGCACCACCAACTTGCCGAAGTTGCGCCCTTCCAACAACCCGATAAACGCCCGTGGCGCATTCTCAAGGCCATCGACCAGGTCTTCACGGAACTTGACCTTGCCATCGCGCACCCAAGGGGCCATGGCACTGATGAACTCGGGCTGACGGTCGCCGTAGTCATCGAACACGATAAACCCCTGGATCCGCACGCGCTTGTTAAGCAACGTGCGCTGCAACTGCGGCAAGCGATCCGGGCCGCTCGGCGCTTGATGATCGTTGTAGGACGCGATCAGGCCACAAAGCGGGATTCGCGCCTTGGCGTTGAGCAGCGGCACGACGGCATCGAAAACCTTGCCACCGACGTTTTCGTAATAGATGTCGATGCCCTTGTCGCAAGCCTGCGCCAGCTCCTCGGCAAAACGTGCGCTCTTGTGATCGACACAAGCGTCAAATCCCAGCTCGTCGACCACGTACTTGCATTTCTCGCGGCCACCCGCGACGCCGACGACGCGCAGGCCCTTGATCTTCGCCACCTGGCCGACCACCGAGCCCACCGCACCCGAGGCCGCTGCGACCACCAGGGTCTCCCCGGCCTTGGGTTGGCCGATGTCCATCAGCCCCATGTAAGCGGTCATGCCCGGCATGCCCAGCACACCCAGGGCCATCGACGGGCTCGCAAGCCCCGAGGGGATGGGCATCACGTTGCGCCCGTCGCTGATGCTGTGGCTCTGCCAACCGGTGGCCCCCACCACCAGATCACCCTCCTGGAATTTCGGGTGCATCGAGCGCTCCACGCGGCTGACGGCGCCACCGGTCATCACCTCGTCGATTTTTACCGGAGCAGCGTAGGAAGGCGCGTCACTCATTCGCCCACGCATGTAAGGGTCCAGCGACAGGAACTGCGTCTTGAGCAGGATCTGCCCTTGCGCCAGCTCCGGCAGCGTCACGTGCTCCAGGCGGAAATTCTCCGCGGTCGGGGCGCCGTGGGGGCGGGAGGCAAGGACGATGCGCTGGTTGGAGGTCGATGCTTGTGACATGGAAGCGTCTCCTTGATCGTTGAGTGGCACGTATAGGGAGCAGACCATTGCCGAGGGGGCGGCGTTCGATGTTTGTTCAAGCGGGCACCTGTGGTAGCAAGGCTTGCCCGCGATACAGAGACCTCGGTGTGTCGGAGCGGCGCGTCATCGTTCATCGCGGGCAAGCCTTGCTACCACAGGTATGATTTCTACCACCGCTCGCGCCTATGACAGAAACAAAAATGCCAGGCGCGATGCCTGGCATTGTGTGTAGCCCATCCCGACCGGGATGGCGAATCAGAACGGCAGTTTCATGCCCGGCGGCAGTTGCATGCCGGCCGTCATGCCAGACATCTTGTCCTGGCTGTTGGCTTCGATCTTGCGCACCGCGTCATTGACGGCGGCGGCGAACAGGGCTTCGAGCATTTCCTTGTCGTCTTCGCTCAGGCCTTCGACCACGCTTGGGTCGATGCTGACGCGCTTGATGTCGTGGCGACCGGTCATGACCACGGTCACCATGTCGCCGCCGGACTTGCCGGTGACTTCGGCGTTGGCCAGTTCTTCCTGCATCTTGGCCATTTTTTCCTGCATCTGCTGCGCCTGCTTCATCAGGCCGGCCATGCCACCTTTCATCATGGGAATCACCTCGAAAGTACTTGGATAAACAACGCACCCGGCCCGTTCGGCCCGGTGCCTTCAGTTATGAGCCCTGGGTGACCGGGGCCTCGACAGGTTCGATAGTATCGTGACGGACCACGGCGCCGAACTGTTGCATCATCTGCTGGATGAATGGATCACCGTGGATCGACTCCTCGGCTTCGCGCTGACGGTCGGCACGGCGCCGGGACGCGGCCTGGGCCGGGGTCTCCTGCTCGGGCTTGATCAGCTCGATGGTCAGCGTCAGGGTGCGCTGGTGGTACTGGTTCAGCGCATCGTTGAGGCGGCGCTGCTGGGTCGCGTTGAACAGCGCGCTGTGGGCCGGGTCCAGGTGCAGCAGCCAGTGGTCGCCCTCCACGGCCATCAGCGTGCAGTTGGCGGCGATGCTGCCGGTCATGCCGCTGATCGGCAGCTTAGGGAACAGCTCCAGCCATTGCAGGGCCAGCCCGGTGGCTGGCATCGCCGCGGGTTCCGGCTCGGGCTCCGGGGCCGGCTCAGCGGCGTGCTCGCTGGCCAGGTCGTCCAGGTAGCTGTAGGCCGAATCCAGGTCTGGCTCGATGTAATCCTCGTCCAGCGGCGGTTCGTCATCCTGATCGATGCCTGGCGTGGCGACATCGACGTCGGCCACTGTCGGTTCGGGCACCGGCGCGGCGACCCACTCAGGCGCATCGGGCACCACGCTGTCGGGCGTCGGCAAAGGCATCGGCGGCAACTCGGGCTGCTCGGCGATGGTCTCCAGGACCGGTTCCACGGCAGGTTGCTGGACAACCTCGGGCTCGATCGGATCGTTCCAGGGCAGATCGACAACGGCTTCGGCGACCGGTTCGGGCAGCGCCTCGACGATCGGTTCAGGTTCTGGCTCAGGGGCCGCGACAACGGGTGTCGGGGTCGCTGGTGCCACAGGTGCCGACGCTACCGGAGCCGAAGCCACTGCCGGCGCAACGACGGGCGCGGCAGCCACTGGCTTGGCGGAATCAGCTGTGGCCTGGCTGATCCCCACTGGCTTTAGCGCTTGCCTCGGGGCATCCGCTGTGTCGGCTGGCCGGAACGCCAGCATCCGCAGCAGGACCATTTCGAAGCCGCCGCGCGGATCGGGGGCCAGGGGCAGGTCGCGACGGCCGATCAGGCCCATCTGGTAATAGAACTGCACGTCTTCGGCCGGCAGCGCCTGGGCCAGGGCCAGAACGCGATCACGATCGCCATGGCCGTTGTCGACGCCTTCGGGCAGGGCCTGGGCAATGGCGACGCGGTGCAGCACGTTGAGGATTTCCGAGAGTACGCCATTCCAGTCCGGCCCCTGCTCGGCCAGGTGACGCACCGCCTCGAGCAGCGCCTTGGCATCGCCTTCGATCAGCGCATGCAAAACGTCATAGACCTGGCCGTGGTCGAGGGTGCCGAGCATGGCCCGGACATCGGCGGCCATGACCTTGCCTTCACCGAAAGCGATGGCCTGGTCGGTCAGGCTCATGGCGTCGCGCATCGAACCATCGGCGGCGCGCCCCAGCAGCCACAGCGCATCGTCCTCGAAGGGCACGTTCTCGACGCCCAGTACGTGGGTCAGGTGCTCGACGACCCGTTCCGGCGTCATGTTCTTGAGGGAGAACTGCAGGCACCGCGACAAAATCGTTGCAGGAAGTTTCTGCGGGTCGGTGGTCGCCAGGATGAACTTGACGTAGGGCGGCGGCTCCTCAAGGGTCTTGAGCAGCGCATTGAAGGAATGGCTGGAGAGCATGTGCACTTCGTCGATCAGGTAGACCTTGAAGCGCCCACGGCTCGGCGCGTACTGCACGTTGTCGAGCAGCTCGCGGGTGTCTTCGACCTTGGTGCGGCTGGCGGCGTCGATCTCGATCAGGTCGACGAAACGGCCCTCGTCGATTTCCCGGCAGACCGAGCACTCGCCGCAAGGCGTGGAGGTGATGCCGGTTTCACAGTTCAGGCACTTGGCGATGATCCGTGCGATGGTGGTCTTGCCCACGCCACGGGTACCCGTGAACAGGTAGGCATGGTGCAGCCGCTGGCTGTCCAAGGCATTGATCAGAGCCTTGAGCACATGGGTCTGGCCGACCATTTCGCGGAACGAGCGCGGACGCCATTTACGTGCAAGAACCTGATAACTCATCGAAAACCGTCGCAACGAAGGAACATAAGCGGCTAATGCTAGCGGAGCAGGGGCGAAATTGCATCCGGTGTGCTCGTCTAATCTGACTAAGATGGGATCAGGGACTAGGTTGTCGACGCGGTTTTGCACAGTCAGGAGAGTTTATGCGCTCAGCCATGGGGGCTTTGCTGTTGTTGGGGACAGGTTGTCTTGCTGATGAAGTACCTTTGCGTTTTGCCGTTACCGACGGCTGGGCGATGCCCATGGTGCAGATCGAACGGGGTCGCCCGACCCAGGGCATCCTTCCCGATGTAATGACCAGCCTGGCGACCCAGATGGGACTGCCAGCGCAATTCCACGTCCTGTCCCGCGCCCGGCTGGACAGCGCCATGAAACACGGCGAGATCGACGTACGTTGCTATGTCAGCCCTGAATGGGTGAGTGATGGCGGCGATTATCTGTGGAGCATCCCATTGTTTTTCCAACGCGACCTGCTCGTTGCCACGGCAAACGCACCTGCGGCAGTAACACCGGCAACGCTGGCGCACCAGGCCATAGGCACGGTGCTCAGCTATACCTACCCGACCTTGCAACCCTTGTTCAACAGCGGCCAACTGCGCCGAGACGATGCTCGCAGCCAGGAGCAAGTGCTGGCGAAACTGCTGGCAGGCCGCTATAGCTATGCGGTCAGCAACCAATGGGCACTGGACTGGTTCAATCAACGCCATCCGGCGGATCGACAACTCCGTGCCGTGGCTGTGCTTCAGGAACAGCAGTTGAGCTGTTACGTGCGCAACGATCCGGACATTCCAGCGCAACGCATCCTGAGAACCTTGCTGAACATGAAGACGTCCGGGGAAATCGACGCGATCATCCAGCTTTACACTGGCCGCAGTGATGCATCGCAGACCAGGAGAGAGGCACCCTCCCCCTGATCGCCTGGCCGCTGCTGCCATTGCGACGGCGGGATGAAGCCCTGCACCCAGCCGGGTATCCGTTCGGGCGGCATGGGCCGTGCGATGAAATAACCTTGTGCCACCTCACAGCCCAGGCTCAACAGCAGTTGGCCGTGCTCAAGGCTGTCCAGCCCTTCGGCGACCACCTCACGGCCAAACGCCCGAGCCAGGCCGATCACCGCTTTGGTCAGTGCCAGGTCGTCGCGGTCATGGAGGATGTCGCGGACAAAGGTCTTGTCGATCTTGATGGCTTGCGTGCGCAGGTGCTTGAGATCATTGAGCGAGCAGTAGCCCGTGCCGAACCCACCCAGCGAAAACCCCACGCCCAAGGCATGGCAGGCCTGGAGGCAAGCGCTGACGTGGGCAAGGTTCTCCACCGCGACCGATTCGACAATCTGCAGATCCAACAGGCATGGCGGTACCGCCGGATGCCGCTCCAACACCTGTCGCAGCCGCTCGACAAAATCCGCTCGCTGGAAATGCCGCGCCGAGATATTGATGCTCACCGGCCAGCCCTGCCCCGCTTGCAGCCATTGCTGCAACTGGGTCAATACCTGCTCCATGACCCACTCGCCGATCTCGACGATCAGGTCGGTCTCTTCCACCAGCGGCAGGAACTCCCGAGGCGGCACCAGGCCACGTTGCGGATGCTTCCAGCGCAACAGCGCCTCCAGGCCGACCACGGTGCCGTGGCGCATGTTGACCTTGGGCTGGAAATGCAGCCGCAACTCATTGCCGGCCAGCGCCTGGCGGACCCGCTCGACGGTCTGGTAAGTGGCTCGCACTTCCTTGTCCCGGGACACATCGAACAAATGGAAACGATTGCGACCGCTTTGCTTGGCCACGTACATCGCCTGGTCGGCATGACGCAACAAGGTCTCGGCGTCTTCGTTATCCCAAGGAAACAATGTGACGCCAATGCTGGCGAAGACCTTGATGCCCTTCCCGTCAATGCCATACGGCATGGAAACAGCGATCAACACCCGGCTCAACGCGGCGTGCAACTCATCCATCCCACGCACATGGCGCAGCACCAGCACGAACTCGTCCCCACCCAGCCGCGCCACCACATCCTCGCCCCGCACGATACTGCGCAGGCGCCTGGCGACCTCCACCAGCAGCCGATCGCCACTGGCGTGGCCGTAGCCGTCATTGACCGCCTTGAAGCCATCGAGGTCGAGCATGCACACCGCCAGGGGCAAGTTTTCCGCACGAGAAAACTCCAGGGCCTGGTCCAGCAGATCGGACAGATAAGTGCGATTGGGCAACCCGGTCAGCACATCGTGACCAACCCGCCATTGCAGCGAATGCAGCAGGCGACGCTTTTCGCTGACATCGAAGCGAATCGCCAGGTAGCGTTCGACTTGTCCTGTATCGTCATCGATCACTGGCACCAGGGTGGTGTCGACCCAGTGCAGCGTACCGTCCTTGGCCCGGTTACAGATTTCCCCTTTCCAGACCTGGCCCAGGGCAATGGTGCGCCACATGGCGCCGAAGAATTCGTCAGGGTGCTGGCCGGAATTGAGCAGGCGATGGTTCACACCCAGCAACTCATCGCGCCGGTAACCAAAAAGGCTGCAAAATTGATCGTTGACGTAGGTAATGCGCCCGCTCAGATCGGTTTCGGAAAAAATCGCGGCGGCGTCAACGGCTCTGCGGTACTTCTTATCCATCGAAGCAGTCATCCATGAGTCAGGCTCATTTGTCGCGCGCGGTTGCACCGCCTTCAAGACAGGCGAAAATCAACTAGGCTCAAACACTTTGAGAGAAGCTGGAGCGCGGGCCCTGGCGGTACTAAGGGAGAGCTTCAGCCCTTGCCAAGTATCGCGGCAAGAAACGCAAGGCCCGGTCTCTGCACACGCCCCCGGCTTCTGAAGCAGGTCGCCAAATACCCGTGCCAAAGGCCGATTCTACGAAACACATCACACTTTGCAAAGCAAGGTGATGGATCACGCGGTTGTCTAATGCGAAAATCTATCGTTAAGTTCTTGATTCTAAATGGGAATTAAGCGATGCAAATTTCAAGTTTGGGTCCAGCCATCAGACGCTACCGCAAAGTAGCGGGGCTTACTCAGGCTGAACTTGGCGAAAAAACCGGTTTTGACCCCAAAACCATCAGCCGCTTCGAAACCGGCACCTACACCCCCAGCGTCGAAGCCTTGTTCCTGCTTGCCAATGTGCTGGATGTACAACTGAAAGCCTTTTTTGCCGACATGGGCGATGAGGACGAACAGCGGGCCTATCTGTTCGGTGTCATACACAGAGCCACGCCGAAGGATCTGGGAAAGCTGATCGCCGCGGTTGACCAGGCCTTGTCCAAGCCTTGATGAAGTCATGAAAAAGAGAAGCCAGTATACCTGCCGCCCGTGCTGCTTCTGTTCGACGGCGGGTACCTGCGGCGTGACAATGCGCTCAGCCTGGAACAAGTACTGGTCAAACTGCTGGCAAACACGTTGACGCTTTTGTTATCGATGGCATGGAAACCGCCAGGGCAGATTCTCTCCTCGGGGAAATCCCAAAGCATGCCTTACCCCAGCGTTGCACGGGATACGGGGCCCGCCGATGCCGGGAAGGGATGGTGAGTAGAGCTTGGTAGCCGATGCACACCGACCAATTGGAAGGAATCAATAACCGGCTCACGCAGAATAAGCCCGTGGCTACCGAACAGTGAGTTCCTTTTATATAAAACGACTCTCCCTGCAAATCGCGAAGAACTTAAAACCACCGCTCGTCCGGACTGTCAGTTCTGACAGTAGACAACAAATATGGCAAAAAAAAACAATCACAGGACAAGAAACCGCTAACTTCTTGCAGCGCCGCACCAACTCAGGCCATATTTGCTGGATAATCAAATGAAAACCAAATCAGTGACCGCATCAAATAAAACGCCTATGACAATCAGATCTTCGAAGGCGCTTTTATTGTCAAAGAGCTTGTATACCCGGACTGACCTTACAAATCCAGAATGGAGACTGGTTGAAACCTGGCAAATCGAGCCATTCCTTTTCCCTACAACAACAGATATACGCCCCAACCATTATGGCTTAATAGTCGCCTACATCCCTGACTCAATCACTCTGAAAATGAGTGACCCGGAAACAGGGGCCATATTCGAAATAAAAAAATTTGGAGACCAAGTTACTTATACATCAATGAACTCACAGGGATCGGTCACGACAAACTTTGCCTGGGACATCCTCGCATCCGTGGATCTTATCGTTGGCGAGCAAAGCCGGTCATCTCATAACAACAAAAACCAGTTTCATGAAGAAAATGGCATCCAACACCTTATAGCCGTTGGCGAGGAACAGGGTTCCATTTTCAGCAATGGAAAAGAATCCGTCATAGTTCCGAACACGACATATTTTTCATTTACAACAAATACCAGCCTGTATTTCTCCGCAGGAGAAAACCAAGCTAGCTCCATCCATCAAGTGATTAATGAGAAATTAGTAAAAGTAGAGAGCCGCATCCTCCAGGGCTATGCATCTTCGGGAGGAAGCTATGCCCTTACCGACAACAAGGACAAGCTTTACCCTGACGGAATATCAATCTTGAATATAGATGATGGATTTTCGGAGAGTGTAGCTAAAATAGAATTCAACCATAACACCACCGACGGAACCGTTAAAATATCGGTACTGTCGAAAACAGTTAGAGTTTGTGAACTAAGAGAATCGATGATTGTATTTGCACTATAACTTCGGGAATGAAACACCTCACCAAAGCACGGGGCGTTTTAACCAGCAATAAGCTGCGCTATCCCGGCAAATTTCAAAGCGAAAAGGATCACCCCGCTTCAGACTGACCGAAAGGCATCTCATAGACCTTACGAACGAAGGCCTGGGTGTTATGGAGGCAACCCCACCAGCCACACCCCGGCACACAATGTTCCCGCTGTGGCTGCTTCCTTCCGGATCTGACCAGGTTCACGGGTAATCGTTGCGGGGGGACCGATGGGGTCACCATAACGACGCCCGCCTGACGGCGAGCCGGGCCATTGTACCTATCTGACGAGAAGTTACAAGCGTTCGCGGCGGATAAAAAAACTGAAGATGTTCAAGTACTTGCTGTGGGCGCATCGCTTGCTAGCGATGACGTTGGCACATTGGACATGAATGCAAGCTGGCTCAGCGCTTTCGCGAGCAAGCTCCCACAGGGGATCTGTGGTGATGCAAATCCCGAGGCCATCCAAAAACAACTGTGGGAGACTCTATGGTGCATGCATAGCCCTTAAATGCCTTTCGGCAGATATTCGCAACAGCTCGTTAGCACAGCTTTGCTTGAGGCTGACACGAGCCTGAACCAAGGCGCCCGGCGCCGAAGAAGACTTATAAGTCGGCGCGGTTCAGGAGTGCAGGTCACGCCCTTCGTTTTCAAGTAGCGGGCCAGCAGTCGAGCATCCAGCGCATCAGTTTTGGCCCGTACGTTCACGCCCTTGCGGTAATGGCTGAGCTCATAACCACCGACCATATGGATCACACAGCCGCCCGCATGAGCCAGATCGGCGAACTTCTGGTGATAGATATTGCAGGCTTCGATGGCCACTCCCACTGGCGCGAACCAGGCCTTGAGCCATTTCTTGACCGCCGATTTGTTGGGAATCGTCTCAAGCCGATCTCCCTTGGGTGAACGGAGGAGGGGTGAAATCTCCCACGGCCTGTACTGCGCTAACAGTCAGAAGCGGACTTTGTCCCTCCTCCTCCCTTCAAGTCCTACCATACAAGCGGGCTTGCCCGCGAAAGCGCCGGCACACGCAACATGAACGCCTACACCCAACACTTTTAACTAACCCCGAATCATTGTCGACGTTAGATCCTAGCAACAAGAGCGGCGAAAATTGATCTTTCGGCGACAGGATTGAACACTCAGAGATCGTTATGCTTGAACAGCAATTAATCACGACGAAGTATTACAAACTACTACTGGGCAGAATGGTCCATACTCGCCATTAAGCGCCTGGGCCCGAACTTGAACATTGAAGTACACCGGCCTGGAGCCACCACTGACGCCTATTTCATGGCGGTACCAACCACGATGGTCCGGCCGGACAGTGGTGGCGGGGACAAACTGCCCCTGCCCAGTAGACACGGCAGTCACTCTGAACGTATGAGCGGCAATCTGGTCGGGGCAGACGTTATCCGAGATTTGCCAGGCCAATATAATGGTGTAAGTGCTTTGTCCGGCCTGGGATAGCCTCCGGGGCGCATTGGGAATGGTCGTCGCCTTATCCATCTGATCGTGTTTCATAAAATTTTCCATAATAAATATAGCCATCATCCATGGCAGCCTTAGGGTAAAGGAAAGCTAGAATATAAAACCACTGTCAAAACAAATGGCATCACTTTAACTTCGCCCAGGCTCTTATCGAGAGTCGACTCTGTATCTGGCGAGCAAAACTTCCTGCGTGAGCAAACTACAACAGTACCCCATCCGCCCTACCACCCTCCTCCTGGATCACCAGATGGATGAAGTGCAGTTTGGTAATCACCGCGGCCGGTACGACGAAGGGGTAGAAATCCGGCTGGCCCATGCTGCGGGACAGTTCGTTGAGCATGCCGGCCAGTTCGATCCAGGCGTTGACGAACGAGAGGAAGGCCGCACCGCCAGCGTGCCCGGAATCGTATAGGGTTTCGGGCGGGAACGGCTGGTAGTCGAAATCCATTTCCCGGGCGCTCATACCGAACCCCAGGGCGGTGTCCACCGCGTCCATCATGTGCAGGTAATGGGCCCAGGTTTCCGCCCAGTCCTCCCACGGGTGCATGGTGGCATAGGCGCTGACGTAGCGGGTTTGCCAGTCCAGCGGCGCGCCTTGCTGGTAGTGCTGCTCCAGGGCGTCGGCGTAACTGGCGCGCTCATCGCCGAACAGCTCGCGAAAAGGCCCGAGCCAGTGGCTGTTGGCGACCAGTCGGTCCCAGTAGTAGTGCCCCACCTCATGCCGGAAATGCCCAAGCAAGGTGCGATACGGCTCGCGCATCTGCTGGCGCACGTATTCGCGATGGGCATCGTCAGCTTCCTTGATGTCGAGGGTGATCAGCCCGCTGGCGTGACCGGTGGTGGGTGGCGTGCCGTCGGGGTCGACACCGATGAAATCAAACGCCAAGCCGATGTTTTCGTCGACGGTTTTCGGGATGACCGGCAAGCCGAGAGTAATCAGTTGCGCGACCAGTCGACGCTTGGCGGTCTCGACCTTGCGCCAGCGTTCTGGGTTTTCCGGGATCGACAGGTCGGGAATGGTGCGGTTCAGGCTACAGGCGACGCACAGGGTGTCGTGCCCATTGTCCGGCAGCAGCCAATTACAGGCCGCCGCAGTGTCGAGGTTGGCGCAACGGCGAAACAGCCCGGCTTGGGGATCAACGTCCAGCGTCCAGGTCCCGGCTTGCTCGCCAGGTTGCAAGGACGTCAGGCGACTCTGCTCAGGTTGATAACCCAGCGCCGCCAGGCAGGCCAGGCATTGGCTATTGCGAAAAAACAACGACTGGCCACAGCGGCACGGCCAGACCTTGCTGTTACGTGACCGATCGCCCAGGAACGGCGCGGCGATGCGTGAGCTCAGTTGTTCGAAGAAGCGGTGCATGGCGATCTCTCCCTGGGGCCTGCAAGACTAGATCACCCTGTATCCATGATCGTTCCCACGCGTTGCGTCATAGTGCCCGATAAACCGTGGCGAGGGAGCATGCTCCCGCTGGGTGGCGCAGCCGCCCCAATCGGAACGACGCAACCTTCCCAGACGGACCGCGTCAGGAGGTTTTACGACGGCTGCGCCGCCGAGCGGGAGCAAGCTGCCTCGCCACAGCGGCGCCCTCACGATTAAACCGTGATGCCATGCTTGCTCAAGAAAGCCACGAACGCCTCTTCATCCAGCACCTTGAGCCCCAGCTCATTGGCCTTGGTCAATTTCGACCCGGCGCCCGGCCCCGCCACCACGCAGTGGGTTTTCGCCGACACCGAACCGGCGACCTTCGCCCCCAGGCTCTCCAGCTTGTCCTTGGCGACGTCGCGACTCATCAACTCCAGCGAACCGGTCAGCACCCAGGTATGCCCCGCCTCGGGCAAGCCTTCGACGACCTTCTTTTCGCTCTGCCAATGCATGCCGAAGTCGCGCAACTGTCGTTCCGCTGCCTCGGCCTGCTGACGGTTGCTGGCATTGGCGAAGAACTCGCGCACGGCGTTGGCCTGCTTTTCCGGCAACGCCTGGCGCATGTCAAGCCAGTCGGCATTCATCACCGCTTCGAGTGAACCGAACTTGTCTGCCAGTTTCTGCGCCCCGCCCGGCCCGACCGAGGGGATGTCCAGTTTGTCGAGAAAGCCGCCCAGGGTTGTGCTGGCGGAGAACTCGGCGCCCAACTCGCCTTGGTCCTGAATCTCGAGACCGTGGCACAGCAGGTCCTTGATCACCTGGCGGTTGTGTGGGTCTTCGAAGAAGCTGTGGATCTCGTGGGCCACTTCCAGGCCGACGTCGGGCAAGTAGGTGAGCACCTGGGGCAAAGCCGCTTGTACGCGCTCCAGCGAACCAAGAGAGCGAGCCAGGACCTTGGCGGTTTCCTCGCCCACGTCCGGGATGCCGAGGGCGTAGATAAAACGCGCCAGGCTCGGTTTTTTGCTGTCGACAATGGCCGCCAGCAGGTTCTTGCTCGACAGTTCGGCGAAACCCTCCAGGTCGACCACCTGCTCGAAGGTCAGGGCATACAGGTCGGCGGGCGACCCCACCAGGCCCTCGTCCACCAGTTGCTCGACACTCTTCTCGCCCAGACCTTCGATGTCCATGGCCCGGCGCGAGACGAAGTGAATGATCGCCTGCTTGAGCTGCGCGCCACAGGCCAGGCGACCGACGCAGCGATACACCGCGCCTTCGCTGATAGTTTCACGGCCCTTGCTGCGCTTGATCAGTTGCGTGCGCTCGACATGGGAGCCGCACACCGGGCACTGCTGTGGGATCGCGACCGGACGAGCATGCTCCGGCCGACGTTCGGTGATCACCTGCACCACTTGCGGAATCACATCCCCGGCGCGGCGGATGATCACCGTGTCGCCGATCATCAGGCCCAGACGCGCCACTTCGTCCATGTTGTGCAACGTGGCGTTGGCCACGGTCACGCCAGCGACCTTGACCGGCTTGAGGCGCGCCACGGGCGTCACGGCGCCAGTGCGACCGACCTGAAACTCAACGTCCAGCAACTCGGTGAGCTCTTCAGAGGCCGGGAATTTATGAGCGATGGCCCAGCGTGGTTCCCGGGCGCGGAAACCCAGTTCGCGTTGGGAGGCGATACTGTTGACCTTGAACACCACCCCGTCGATCTCATAAGGCAACGCGTTGCGTCGCTCGCCGATGTCGCGGTAGTAATCCAGGCATTCGTCAATACCATGGGCCAGCTTCAATTCACGGCTGATGGGCAGGCCCCAGGCCTTGAGTTGCTTGAGATTGCCGATGTGGGTATCGGCAATGTCCGTGGTCACCTGGCCGATACCGTAGCAGCAGAATTCCAGCGGGCGGTTGGCGGTGATCTTGGAATCCAACTGGCGCAGGCTCCCCGCCGCCGCGTTGCGCGGGTTGGCGAAGGTCTTGCCACCCGCTTCCAGTTGCGTAGCGTTGAGGCGCTCGAAACCGGCCTTGGACATGTACACCTCGCCGCGCACTTCCAGCAGTGGCGGCCAGCCACTGCCCTGCAACTTAAGGGGGATGTTGCGCACGGTACGCACATTGACGCTGATGTCCTCGCCCGTGGTGCCATCACCGCGCGTGGCTCCGCGCACCAGCAGGCCGTCCTGATACAACAGGCTGACCGCCAAGCCATCGAGCTTCGGCTCGCAGCTGTATTCAACCGCCGCGCCACCGCCCAGCAAATCGCCCATGGGCAGGTCGAGGCCTTCAGTCACCCGCCGGTCGAACTCGCGCATGGTGGTTTCGTCGAAGGCGTTGCCCAGGCTGAGCATCGGGATCTCGTGACGCACCTGGCTGAACGCCGACAGCGCCATGCTGCCGACGCGCTGGGTCGGGGAATCGCTGGTCACCAGCTCCGGGTGCTGCTCTTCCAGGGCCTTGAGTTCGTGAAACAGACGGTCGTATTCGGCATCGGGGATGCTCGGCTCGTCGAGGACATGGTAACGATAGTTGTGCTGATCCAACTCGGTACGCAGCTGTTGGATGCGGGTTTCGACGGCGTTCATGGGTGTTCTCTCATAAAGCAAAAGAGCAGCCTAGGCTGCTCAATCTTTTAAAATCGTTGGCAGTTCGAACCTGAACCTACCAATACAGAACCTGTGGCGAGGGGATTTATCCCCGCTGGGCTGCGAAGCAGCCCCAAAAGTCATCAATTCAATTAGCCTGATCAGGCTAGGGCGTCAGGTTTCAGGGCTGCTTTGCAGCCCAGCGGGGATAAATCCCCTCGCCACAAAAAGCCCCTGCGCCACAAAGGCTTTGCCGATTTCAGCGTTTCTGGGTCAACGCACGACGCTCGAATTCGACGATGCGCTGGCGGTAGTGCTCGATGGTCTGGGCGGTCAGCACGCTGCGCTGGTCATCCTTGAGTTCGCCATTGAGCTCCTGGGACAGCTTGCGCGCCGCAGCCACCATCACGTCGAAGGCTTGCTTGGGATGACGTGGACCCGGCAGGCCGAGGAAGAAACTCACCGCTGGCGTGCTGAAATGATCGATGTCGTCCAGGTCGAACACCCCGGGCTTGACGGCGTTGGCCATGGAGAACAGCACCTCGCCGTTGCCGGCCATGCTCTCGTGACGGTGGAAAATGTCCATCTCGCCGAAACGCAGGCCGCTTTCCAGAATGTTCTGCAGCAACGCCGGGCCCTTGAAACCGGCCGGATCGCGGCAGATCACGCTGATCACCAACACTTCTTCAGCCTGGGCCTGGTCCTTGTCGGCGCTCGAGGTTTTGTTCTCGTCCGGGAAGTCGCTGTCGCGACTGCTGAAGCTCGGACCACCATCCAGGTCGAGGTTCAGGTTCAAATCACCCTGGGATGGCTCGCTGTTTCGCTTGCCGCGCTTGGAGCCCGATTCCCGTGGCTCACGGGCAGGCGCGCTCATCGACGGCAAGTCGTGTTCGTCCAGCTGCGGCTCCTTGTGGGTGTCCAGCACCCGGGGCGGGCCCAGCAGCTCGGCGTTGTCATCCTCATCCGGCAGGTTCGACAAGCTGCGGTCCAGGCGAAACTTCAGCTTCCCCTTGCCGCCGCGCATGCGACGCCAGCCGTCGAAAAGAATACCGGCAATGACAATGATGCCGATGACGATCAGCCACTCGCGCAGACCGATTTCCATGTAATCCCGTGCCTCTATAAAAATGCTGAAAAATAAGGGGCTTAGCTATTTGCAAACCGCTTTAAAACGTGGCGCCAACTCTATGTTCTGAATGGCCTTTTGCCCACGCATACGAAAAATTGACATTAAACTAGCACGACCAAAGATAACTTTACACCGTCTGTCGCACAGGCTTGTGCCCAATCTGTGATTTGAACAACAGGCCCAAGGGTAAAAAATACCTACAGCGTTCCAAGTAGAAGCCCTACAACCGGTTGTTCAGGCATCCACCATGGCCATGGCCTCCTCCACATCCACCGCCACCAGCCGCGAACAGCCCGGCTCATGCATGGTCACGCCCATCAACTGATCGGCCATTTCCATGGCGATTTTGTTGTGGGTGATGTAGATGAACTGCACCGTTTCAGACATCTCCTTCACCAGCCGTGCGTAACGGCCTACGTTGGCGTCGTCCAGTGGTGCGTCGACCTCGTCGAGCATGCAGAACGGCGCCGGGTTCAATTTGAAGATGGCAAAAACCAGGGCCAGCGCGGTCAGCGCCTTTTCGCCACCGGAGAGCAAATGGATGGTGCTGTTCTTCTTGCCAGGAGGACGCGCCATGATTGTCACCCCTGTATCGAGTAAATCTTCGCCCGTCAGTTCCAAGTAAGCGCTGCCGCCACCGAAAACTTTTGGGAAAAGGGCCTGCAAACCACCGTTGATCTGATCAAAGGTATCCTTGAAGCGGTTGCGGGTTTCCTTGTCGATCTTGCGAATGACGTTTTCCAGGGTCTCCAGCGCTTCCACCAGATCGTCGTTCTGGGCGTCCAGGTAACGCTTGCGCTCGGACTGCTGCTGGTACTCGTCGATGGCCGCCAGGTTGATTGCCCCCAGGCGCTGGATGCGCTGGGCAATGCGTTCCAACTCCTCCTCGGCGTCCTTCTCGTTCGCCCCGGCCACCAGGGTGGCGAGCACACCATCGAGGTCGTAGCCGTCTTCCAGCAACTGGTCCTGCAAGGCTTTGCGCCGCACCGTCAGGGCTTGCCACTCCATGCGCTGCTGTTCCATTTGGCCGCGGATCAGTTGCGATTGCTGCTCGGCCTGGCTGCGACGCTTTTCGGCGTCGCGCAGTTCACGGTCGGCGTCCTCCAGGGCGATCTGCGCCGTCTTGAGTTCTTCGTCGACGCTCATGCGCTTGTCGAGCAACTCTTCGAGCTTGAGACGCAGCTCTTCCAGCGGCGCTTCGCCCTCCTCCAGATTGAGGCTCAACTGCTCGCGTTTTTCGGTCAGGCGTTCGGACTGCATTTCCAGCCGTTCCAAGGCCTGGCGCGTGGAATCGTGCTGGGCCTTGAGCGAGCCCAGGCGCACCGCCAACTGATGAGCATGATCCTTGTGCTGGCGTGCTTCCTGGCGCACCCGATCCAGGCGCTCGCGCAGACTGTCACGCTGGGCCAGCAGCAGTTCGCGCTGCTCGGTGTCCAGTGCCATGGCGTCGAGGGCTTCTTGCAGTTGCAAGCGCGCCTCGCCGATCTGTTCGTGCTCCAGCGCCCGCTGCTCGCCCAGTTCGGCGATTTCTTCTTCCAGGCGGGTGCGACGCAACGCCAGCTGTTCGACCTTGGCCTTGCCGGCCGACAACTGCGCCTTGAGCTCGCCTTGCTGGCGCGCCTCATCCTGCAACAGCCGCCGCAGGTGTTCGCGACCATTCTCCTGCTGACGCTGTTGCGCCCGCAGGTTTTGCAATTCGGTTTCCAGGGCTTCGACGCTGGCTTCGCGCTCTTCCCGTTCGGCGCCCAGGCGCTGGATTTCCTGGCCCCGGGCGAGCATGCCGCTCTCGGCTTCGCTGGCCCGGCGCACCCGCAGGAAGTGCCGGCCGACCCAATAACCGTCCCGGCTGATCAGGCTTTCGCCGGCCGCCAACTGCCCACGCAGGGCCAACGCCTGTTCAAGGCTATCCACCGGTTTGACCTGCCCCAGCCAGGGCGACAGGTCGACCTGGGCCTCGACCTTGTCCAGCAAGCTGCCGGGGATTCGTACGCCGTCGCCAGCCGGGCTGAGCAGGCGCAGATCGCCCTGGGTGAAACCCGACAGGTCGAAGCCGCCGAAGTCATCCACCAGCACCGCTTGCAGGTCGGCACCCAGCACGGTTTCCACCGCCAGCTCCCAACCGGCATCGACCTTCAGGCCCTCGGCCAGTCGCGGACGCTCGGCCAGATGCTGGTCGCGCAGCCACTCGGCGGTGCCGGTGCCTGGGTCCAGCGCGGCTTGCTGCAAGGCTTCCAGCGAAGCCAAACGCCCATTGAGCCGCTGCAATTCGCCCTGGGCCTGTTGCTGGTTCTGCAAGGCCAGTTGCAAGGCCTGGCGCAGTTGCTCAAGCCGTTCGACCTGGGCGTCTTCGCTGGCCTGCAAGTCTTCGAGCGTGGCTTCGCTGGTCGCCAGTTGCTCGCTCAGGTCCAGGATCGCTGCGTCTTCCGGGTCCGCCGCGAGCAAGGCACGCTCTTCGGCCAGGCGGCGCTGCCGTTCGGCCAGGCGCTCCATGCTGGTTTCCAACTGCTGGATGCGCGACTGCTGGACTTCAGCCTGGCGCCGTGGCTCGGCCGAGGTCAGGTTGAAGCTGTCCCACTGCTCTTGCCAGCCGTGCATGGTCAGCTCGGCTTCTTCCAGGGCTGCGGCGGCTTCTTCGGCGGCGGCGCTGGTGATTTCCTGCTCTGGCGTGAGCCGGTCCAGCTCTTCGCCAAGGGTCAATAGCAGCGTGCGGTCGTGGCCCAGGTGGGATTCGGTTTCCAGGCGCGCCCGCTCGGCTTCCTTCAAGTCATCCTGCAACTGCCGCAGCCGTTGCTGACCGTGCTGGATGCTCTGCTCGACCCGGGCGATGTCGCCCCCCACGGAATAGAAGCGCCCCTGCACCAGATTGAAGCGCTCCGACAGGTCGTGGTGACCGTCACGCAGGCGTTCGATGGCGGCGTCGGCGTTGCGTTGCTCGGCCACCAGGGCCTCGAAACTGACTTCCTGGTTGCCGATGATCGCCTCACGCTGACCGACCTGCTCGTTCAACGCCTGCCAGCGCAGGGCCGAAAGTTGGGCCTTGAGCTGGCGCTCCTCGCCCTTGTATTCCTGGTACTTCTTCGCGGCCTCGGCCTGACGGTGCAGACGTTCCAGCTGGCGCTCGAGTTCTTCGCGCAGGTCGGTCAGGCGCGCGAGGTTTTCGTGGGTGCGACGAATGCGGTTTTCGGTTTCGCGCCGCCGTTCCTTGTATTTGGAAATACCGGCGGCTTCTTCAATGAAGTTGCGCAGATCTTCAGGCTTGGCCTCGATCAGCTTGGAGATCATGCCCTGTTCGATGATCGAGTAGCTGCGCGGGCCCAGGCCGGTGCCGAGGAAAATATCGGTGATGTCGCGGCGTCGGCACTTGGTGCCGTTGAGGAAGTAGCTGTTCTGGCTGTCGCGGGTCACTTTGCGACGAATGGAGATTTCCGCATACGCGGCGTATTCACCCACCAGGGTGCCGTCGGAGTTATCGAACACCAGCTCGATGCTGGCCTGGCTCACCGGCTTGCGGCTGGTGGAGCCGTTGAAGATGACGTCGGTCATCGACTCGCCGCGCAGGTTCTTGGCCGAGCTCTCGCCCATCACCCAACGCACGGCATCGATGATGTTCGACTTGCCGCAACCATTGGGCCCGACCACTGCCGCCATGTTACTGGGGAAGTTCACCGTAGTCGGGTCGACGAAGGATTTGAACCCCGCCAGTTTGATGCACTTGAGCCGCACGTTCAGGCCTTCGTCAGGGCAGAGACCACCAGATCGCAACTGCGCTGGGCGTAGGCCGTCAGCACGAGGCGAATCTGCGGCAGATCACGGGCCAGCACAGCGGCGAGCAGGCGCTGGAACAGGTCGAGGAACTCGCTCATTTCCGCCTTGCGCTGGTCCAGGGCCAGGAAATAGGCACGGCTCATGGCCGGTTGCAGGTTCTCGACGGTTTCCTGCAAGTACGGGTTGTTGGCAAAGGGATAGGCGGCGCGCATCACGCTGAAGCTTTCATCGACGAAGGTACGGATGTCCTGGCGCGCGTAGGCGTCGTTGAGACGCTGCTGGATCGCCACGAACGGCGCCATGTCGGCCTGCTCTTTCCAGCCATGGGCCACGGCGTAACCCAGCAGGATGTACAGCTCGCTCATCAACGTGCAGAGGCTGCGCACCTTGTGCTCGGTGAGTTCGGTGACGTGGGCACCGCGGCGCGGCAGGATCGCGATCAAGTGGCGTCGCTCCAGGATCAGCAAGGCCTCGCGGACCGAACCGCGGCTGACGTTGAGCGCCAGCGTGACCTTCTGCTCCTGGATGCGCTCTCCCGGCTTCATTTCGCCGCGAATGATGCGTTCGGCGAGATGGTGGGCGATTTGCTCGGCGAGGCTGTCCGGGGCCTTGAACGTCATGGTTGTCCTTCAAACTCTTCGATTTGCACAAGCGGCGCAGTGTAGCGCACTCGATACGTCATGGCGCAGGGCCTGCAGCGGGTTTTTGGCACGATTCAAGCAAAAAAGCAGGGCGTCACCCAAGGGTCAATACTGAACCTACACGTTGTTCATCGACAAAACGAATTTTCCTGACCTTTAAGTCAGAAAATCATTGACCGAAAAGTCAAAACTGATAAATTCGGCCCAAGTCGATACAACAATAATGAGTCTGCGAGGCCTTCCGTGATCCAGTTTTTACTCAACCAGGAACTCCGTAGCGAGCACGCCCTGGACCCGAACCTGACCGTGCTCAACTATTTACGCGAGCATGTTGGTAAGTCCGGTACCAAAGAAGGCTGCGCCAGCGGCGACTGTGGCGCGTGCACCGTGGTGGTGGGCGAACTGCATATGGATGAAACCGGCCGTGAGCGCATGCGCTACCGCAGCCTCAATTCGTGCCTGACTTTCGTCTCGGCCCTGCACGGCAAGCAACTGATCAGCGTCGAAGACCTCAAGCACCAGGGCCAGCTGCACAGCGTCCAACAAGCGATGGTCGATTGCCACGGCTCGCAATGCGGCTTCTGCACACCAGGCTTCGTCATGTCGCTGTTCGCCCTGCAAAAGAACAGCGAACAATCCGACGCCCATAAAGCCCACGAAGCCCTGGCCGGCAATCTCTGCCGTTGCACCGGCTACCGGCCGATCCTGGCCGCCGCCGAGCAGGCCTGCTGCGGCAAGCAACCGGACCAGTTCGACGCCCGCGAGGCCGAGACCATCGCCCGCCTCAAAGCCATCGCACCGACCGAGACCGGCGAGCTCAACAGCGGCGACAAGCGCTGCCTGGTGCCGCTGACCGTGGCCGACCTGGCCGATCTCTACGATGCTTATCCCCAGGCGCGCCTGCTGGCCGGCGGCACGGACCTGGCCCTGGAAGTCACTCAGTTCCACCGCACCCTGCCGGTGATGATCTACGTGGGCAACGTCGCCGAACTCAAGCGCATCGAGCGTTTCGACGATCGCCTGGAGATCGGCGCCGCCACCGCCCTCTCCGATTGCTACGAAGCCCTGAAAGCCGAATACCCGGACTTCGGCGAACTGCTGCAACGCTTTGCCTCGCTGCAGATCCGCAACCAAGGCACCTTGGGCGGCAACATCGGCAACGCCTCGCCGATCGGCGACTCGCCGCCGCTGCTGATCGCCCTCGGCGCGCAAATCGTGCTGTGCAAGGGCCAGACCCGCCGGACCCTGGCGCTGGAAGACTATTTCATCGACTACCGCGTCACGGCGCGCCAGGAAAGCGAATTCATCGAGAAGATCATCGTGCCCCGGGCCAGTGCCGAGCAGGCGTTCCGCGCCTACAAGGTCTCCAAGCGCCTGGACGATGATATTTCCGCGGTGTGCGCGGCGTTCAACCTGCGCATCGACAACGGCGTGGTCCGCGAAGCCCGCATTGCCTTCGGCGGCATGGCCGCCACACCCAAGCGCGCCACCCATTGCGAAGCGGCACTGATCGGTGCGCCGTGGACCGACAGCACCGTCGAACGCGCCTGCGCCGCCCTGGCCGAGGACTTCACACCGCTGTCGGATTTCCGCGCCAGCAAGGAATACCGCCTGCTCAGCGCCCGCAACCTGTTGCGCAAGTACTTCATCGAACTGCAAACACCGCACATCGAGACTCGGGTGACCGCTTATGTCTAACCATCACACCGTAGAAAAGACCCAAGCCGAACTCGCCGAGCTGTTCGCCCGCGACCTGACCACTGGCGTGGGCCGCAGCGTCAAGCACGACAGCGCCGCCAAGCATGTGTCCGGCGAGGCCCAGTACATCGATGACCGCCTGGAATTCCCGAACCAGTTGCACGTCTATGCCCGACTGTCGGACCGCGCCCATGCCCGGATCGTCCGCATCGACACCGCGCCCTGTTACGCCTTCGAAGGCGTGCGCATCGCCATTACCCACCAAGACATCCCCGGCCTGAAGGACATCGGCCCACTGTTGCCCGGCGACCCGCTGCTGGCCATCGATGACGTGCAGTTCGTCGGCCAACCGGTGTTGGCCGTCGCCGCCAAGGACCTGGACACCGCGCGCAAAGCGGCGATGGCGGCCATCGTCGAGTACGAAGACCTGGAGCCGGTGCTGGACGTGGTCGAAGCCCTGCGCAAGCGGCATTTCGTGCTCGACAGCCACACCCACCAACGTGGCGATTCGGCCACGGCGCTGGCGAGCGCCGAGCATCGCATCCAGGGTTCGCTGCACATCGGCGGCCAGGAGCACTTTTACCTGGAAACCCAGATTTCTTCGGTAATGCCCACCGAAGACGGCGGCATGATCGTCTACTGCTCGACCCAGAACCCCACCGAAGTGCAGAAACTGGTGGCCGAAGTGCTGGGCGTGTCGATGAACAAGGTCGTGGTGGACATGCGCCGCATGGGCGGCGGCTTTGGCGGCAAGGAAACCCAAGCCGCCAGCCCGGCGTGCCTGTGCGCCGTCATCGCCCACCTCACTGGCCAGCCGACCAAGATGCGCCTGCCCCGGGTCGAAGACATGCTGATGACCGGCAAGCGCCATCCCTTCTACATCGAATACGACGTCGGCTTCGACAGCCGCGGGCGCTTGCACGGCATCGCCCTGGATCTGGCGGGTAACTGCGGTTGCTCGCCAGACCTGTCGGCGTCGATTGTCGACCGGGCGATGTTCCATGCCGACAACGCCTACTACCTGGGCGATGCGACCATCAACGGCCACCGCTGCAAGACCAACACCGCTTCGAACACCGCCTACCGTGGTTTCGGCGGGCCGCAAGGCATGGTCGCCATCGAAGAGGTCATGGATGCCATCGCCCGGCACCTGGGCCTGGATCCGCTGGCCGTGCGCAAGGCCAACTATTACGGCAAGACCGAGCGCAACGTCACCCACTACTACCAGACCGTCGAGCACAACATGCTCGAGGAAATGACCGCCGAACTGGAGCAAAGCAGCCAGTACGCTGAACGCCGCGAGGCGATCCGTCGCTACAACGCCAATAGCCCCATCCTGAAAAAAGGCCTGGCGCTGACCCCGGTGAAATTCGGCATTTCGTTCACCGCCAGTTTCCTCAACCAGGCCGGCGCGCTGATCCACGTTTACACCGATGGCAGCATTCACCTCAACCACGGTGGCACCGAAATGGGCCAGGGCCTGAACACCAAGGTCGCCCAGGTGGTGGCCGAGGTGTTCCAGGTGGAAATGGACCGCGTGCAGATCACCGCGACCAACACCGACAAGGTGCCGAACACCTCGCCCACCGCGGCCTCCAGCGGCGCCGACCTGAACGGCAAGGCGGCGCAGAATGCGGCCGAGACCATCAAGCAGCGCCTGGTGGAATTCGCTGCACGGCAGTACAAGGTCAGCGAAGAAGACGTGGAATTCCACAACGGCCATGTGCGGGTGCGCGACCACATCCTGACCTTCGAGGCGCTGGTACAGCAGGCGTATTTCGCCCAGGTCTCGCTGTCGAGCACCGGCTTCTACAAGACCCCGAAAATCTACTACGACCGCAGCCAGGCCCGTGGCCGCCCCTTCTACTACTACGCCTTTGGCGCGGCCTGCGCCGAAGTGATCGTCGACACCCTCACCGGCGAGTACAAGATGCTGCGCACCGACATCCTCCACGACGTCGGCGCCTCGCTGAACCCGGCCATCGACATCGGCCAGGTCGAGGGCGGCTTCATCCAAGGCATGGGCTGGCTGACCATGGAAGAGCTGGTGTGGAACGACAAAGGCAAGCTGATGACCAATGGCCCGGCCAGCTACAAGATCCCCGCCGTGGCCGACATGCCGCTGGACCTGCGGGTCAAGCTGGTGGAAAACCGCAAGAACCCCGAAGACACGGTGTTCCACTCCAAGGCCGTGGGCGAGCCGCCGTTCATGCTCGGCATCGCCGCGTGGTGCGCCATCAAGGACGCCGTGGCGAGCCTGGGGGATTACCAGCACCAACCGAACATCGACGCCCCGGCAACGCCGGAGCGAGTGTTGTGGGGGTGTGAGCAGATGCGGCAGTTGAAGGCCGTGAAGCCTACGCAAGCCGAAGCCGAGATGGCTCCGCTTTGAAGAGCGGACGCGGAGCGTCCAAAGATGCATTCCCACGCAGAGCGTGGGAACGATCAGTCGAGGTGAATATGTACAACTGGATCAGCGCCCTCGCCGACCTGCAAACCCGCGGCGAACCCTGCGTGCTGGTGACGATCATCGAAGAACTCGGCTCCACCCCACGCAACGCCGGTTCGAAGATGGTCATCAGCGCCAGCCAGACGTTCGACACCATCGGTGGCGGGCACCTGGAATACAAGGCCATGGAAATCGCCCGGCACATGCTCGCCAGCGGCCAGCAGAACACCCATCTGGAGCGCTTCAGCCTCGGTGCGAGCCTGGGCCAGTGCTGCGGCGGCGTCACCGTGTTGCTGTTCGAACCCATGGGCCAGGTCCAGGCGCAAATCGCCGTGTTCGGCGCCGGCCACGTCGGCCGCGCCCTGGTGCCGCTGCTGGCGAGCCTGCCCTGCAAGGTGCGCTGGATCGATTCGCGGGAGGCGGAGTTTCCCGAACACCTGCCCCATGGCGTGCACAAGATCGTCAGCGAAGAGCCACTGGACGAAGTCGACGACTTGCCCGCCGGCAGCTACTGCATCGTCATGACCCACAATCATCAGCTCGACCTGGAACTGAGCGCCGCGATCCTCAAGCGCAACGACTTTGCCTACTTCGGCCTGATCGGTTCGAAGACCAAACGGGTCAAGTTCGAGCATCGCCTGCGTGATCGCGGTTTCGACAGCGCCGCCTTGCAACGCATGCGTTGCCCCATGGGCATCGGCGAAGTCAAAGGCAAGTTGCCTGTGGAAATCGCCATCTCCATCGCCGGCGAAATCATCGCCACCTATAACGCGGATTTCGGCCAGCACACCGCCCGCGCCGAACCGATCGCCAAGCTGCTGCCGGCCTCGCGCCGCAGCCAGGCGAACCGTTGAACACTCGTTGAGAATTCCCATGCCCCTGACACGCAAAGCCTACCGCGCCGCCCTGCTCCACAGCCTCGCCGACCCGGCCGAAGTCGGTATCGAGGCGTCCTATGAATATTTCGAAGACGGTTTGCTGGTGGTGGAAAACGGCCAGATCAGCGCCATCGGCCACGCCCGTGACCTGCTGCCGACCCTGGCAACTGACATCGAAGTCACTCATTACCCGGATACGCTGATCACCCCCGGCTTGATCGACACCCACATCCACTTGCCGCAGACCGGCATGGTCGGCGCCTACGGCGAACAGTTGCTGGACTGGCTCAACACCTACACCTTCCCCTGCGAAAGCCAGTTCGCCGACAAGGCCCACGCCGATGCCGTGGCCGATATTTTCGTCAAGGAACTGCTGCGCAACGGCACCACCACCGCGCTGGTGTTCGGCAGCGTGCACCCGCAATCGGTGAATTCGTTTTTTGAAGTGGCCCAGAAGCTCGACCTGCGGATGATCGCCGGCAAAGTGATGATGGACCGCAACGCCCCGGACTACCTGGTCGACACAGCCGAATCCAGCTACACCGAGAGCAAGGCGCTGATCGAGCGCTGGCACGGCAAGGGCCGCCTGCACTACGCGGTGACCCCACGCTTCGCGCCCACCAGCACTGCGGAGCAATTGACTCTGGCCGGTCAGTTGCTGGGGGAATATCCCGATTTGTACATGCAGACCCACATCAGTGAAAACCTGCAGGAAGTGCAATGGGTCAAAGAGCTGTTCCCGGAGCGCAAGGGTTACCTGGACGTCTACGACCACTACCAACTGCTCGGCGAACGCTCGGTGTTCGCCCATGGCGTGCACCTGTGCGACGACGAATGCGCTCGCCTGGCCGAGACCGGTTCGGCCATCGCCTTCTGCCCGACCTCGAACTTTTTCCTGGGCAGCGGCCTGTTCAACCTGCCGATGGCCGAAAAACACAAGGTGAACGTGGGGTTGGGCACGGATGTGGGCGGCGGCACCAGTTTTTCGCTGCTGCAAACCCTCAACGAAGCCTACAAGGTGATGCAGCTGCAGGGTGCGCGGCTGAGCCCGTTCAAGTCACTGTACCTGGCCACCCTCGGCGGCGCCCGGGCCCTGCGCCTGGAGGACAAGATCGGCACGCTGCAGCCGGGTTCCGATGCGGACTTCCTGGTGCTGGACTACAACGCCACGCCGCTGCTGGGCTATCGCCTCAAGCAGGCCAAGGACATTGCCGAGCGGTTGTTCGTGCTGATGACGCTGGGGGATGACCGGACGGTGGCGCAGACGTATGCGGCCGGTAAATTGGTGCATCAGCGGTAGATTTTTGATCATTCCCACGCTCTGCGTGGGAATGCCTCAACGGACGCTCTGCGTTCGGCTTTTGGGACGCGGAGCGTCCCGGGCTGCGTTCCCAGAGCGTGGGAACGATCAGGCTGATTCAACCCCTCAAAGCTTAGCGGTCGACCGCCCCGGTTTCTTGCTCTGCAACAAATGCGAGAACACCGCATGCAAGTCATCCGACGCGCTTTCCTCGTCGAGGTTGAGCTTGCTGTCGATGTGGTCCATGTGATGCATCATCAGGTCGACGGCCAGTGTGGCATCGCGGGCCTCAATGGCGTCGATCAACTGAGTGTGTTCGTCATAGGAACAGTGGGAACGGTTGCCGCTTTCGTACTGGGCGATGATCAGCGATGTCTGGGACACGAGGCTGCGCTGGAAGCTGATCAGCGGGGCGTTCTTCGCCGCTTCGGCCAGCTTGAGGTGGAACTCGCCCGACAAACGGATGCCGGCGCCGCGGTCGCCACGGGAGAAACTGTCGCGTTCGTCGCTGACCATCTGCCGCAGCTCAGCCAATTGTTCAGCCGTGGCATGCTGCACCGCCAATTCGGTGATCGCCCTTTCCACCAGGCGCCGGGCCATGAAGACCTGGCGAGCCTCTTCGACACTCGGGCTGGCCACCACGGCGCCGCGGTTGGGCCGCAGCAACACCACGCCTTCGTGGGCCAGGCGTGACAGCGCCCGACGAATGATCGTGCGGCTGACCCCGAAAATCTCCCCCAGTGCCTCTTCGCTCAACTTGGTACCGGGCGCCAGGCGTTGTTCGAGGATGGCCTCGAAGATATGCGCATAGACAATATCGTCCTGGGTTCCGCTGCGGCCGGCTTTACCGGCTCGCGGTTGTTTCTTGAGGGGTTGCAACTGTTCGTTCATGGGCACTCGAGTCGGGAGAACGGCGGCGAATTGACCGTGACTGTAATACGGCACAGCGGGTCGCTGGCAAGTATCGCGTAAATGACACGGCGATTGTACACAACCTCTGATGGCAACACGACTGTACGGCTGTTTGCGGGCATGGCTGTATTGCAATCGGCTACTGCGTTGAGTTTAGGCTTAAAACCAAAACCCTGTGGCGAGGGAGCTTGCTCCCGCTGGCGTGCGGAGCACGCCCAAACAGACCGACGCCGTATGGCCTGACCCACCGCATCGGCTGGTTTTGGGGCGGCTGCGCCACCCAGCGGGAGCAAGCTCCCTCGCCACCGGGCTGCTTCAGATTCTGCCAATTTATAATAAGGATCATCGTCCACCATGACCGAAGTCACGACCACGCCACTTCGTCCATTCGCCGACACCTCACCCTCGGCCATCGTCGCCGGGTTCATCGCGATGATGACCGGCTACACCAGTTCCCTGGTGCTGATGTTCCAGGCCGGGCAGGCAGCCGGGCTGACCAGCGGACAGATTTCTTCGTGGATCTGGGCAATTTCCATCGGCATGGCGGTGTGTTCCATCGGGCTATCGCTGCGCTATCGCACACCGATCACCATCGCCTGGTCGACACCCGGCGCAGCGCTGCTGATCACCAGTCTGGGTGGCGTGAGTTATGGCGAGGCCATCGGCGCCTATATCACCTGTGCAGTATTGGTGACGATCTGTGGCCTGACCGGCAGTTTCGAGCGCCTGGTCAAGCGCATCCCGGCCTCGCTGGCGGCGGCGTTGCTGGCGGGGATCCTGTTCAAGATCGGCAGCGAGATCTTTGTCGCCACCCAGCATCGCACCGGCCTGGTGCTGGGGATGTTTTTCACCTACCTGATCGTCAAGCGCCTGTCGCCCCGCTATGCGGTACTGGCGGCATTGTTGATCGGTACGGCGCTGTCGGGCCTGTTGGGGCTGCTGGACTTCAGCGGCTTTGCCCTGGAAGTCGCGACACCGGTGTGGACCACGCCGCACTTTTCCCTGGCGGCCACCATCAGCATCGGCATTCCGTTGTTCGTGGTGGCAATGACCTCGCAGAACATGCCCGGCATCGCCGTGCTGCGGGCCGACGGCTACAACGTACCGGCCTCGCCGCTGATCACCAGCACCGGCATCGCTTCGCTACTGCTGGCGCCGTTCGGCTCCCACGGCATCAACCTGGCGGCCATCAGCGCGGCGATCTGCACCGGCCCCCACGCCCACGAAGATCGCAACAAGCGCTACACGGCGGCGGTCTGGTGCGGGATTTTCTACGGGATTGCCGGGGTGTTTGGCGCCACGCTGGCGGCGTTGTTCGCGGCGCTGCCCAAGGAACTGGTGCTGTCCATCGCGGCCTTGGCGCTGTTCGGGTCGATCATCAATGGCTTGAGCATCGCCATGAGCGAAGTGAAGGAGCGGGAAGCGGCGTTGATCACCTTCATGGTCACGGCGTCGGGGCTGACGCTGTTCTCCATCGGCTCAGCGTTCTGGGGGATCGTGGCGGGGGTGTTGACCCTGGTGATTCTGAACTGGCGCAACGCCTGAAAGCATCGCGAGCTTGCTCGCGATAGCGGCCTGAAGGTCACTCAATACCCAACAGACAGGCACAAAAAAACCGGCCCCCAAACGGGCAGCCGGTTTCGGAACATCATCGGACCATCAAGCGACCGGGTTGATCGGCTTTTCCGGGTACCAGACGTCCATCAGCGGGCTCACTTCAACGCTGGTCAGCTCAGGACGCGCCTTGAGCCAGGCTTCAACGGTAGCGCGCTGCTCTTCGGAAACCGAACCACGCTTCTGCAGGCAAACCAGACCGTAGTCGTCGCCGCCGACGTAGCCCAGGCCGTTGGCCTCCATGGCTTCTTTCAGGAAAGCGTCGAGGAAAGCGTCAATAGCCTCATCGGCCAGATCTTCTTTGAAATCCAGGTTCAGTTCGAAACCCAGCTCTTGAAATTCATCCACGCACAGTTTTTTGCGCAGACGCTGGGAACGGTTAGTCGCCATTGGAACAATCCTCATAAGTAATAACGGCCGGCACTTTACCAGTTTGGTGCGTCGTTTGCCCGACTGATCGGGTGTATCGACCTACCGTCGGTAAAAAATAGCGGCCGAAGGGCTCAGGCACGGCCCCAGCCGTTGCGGCTTGGGGCATAATGCCGACACTTTCATGACCGTTGAGGGCGTTCATTTTCATGTCCTCGTCTTTTCCCCCTCGCCCGTAGGGTTTTATTACAAATGATCAAATCTTTGCGTCCACTGCTTCTGGCCAGCCTTCTTCTTCCCCTGGCCCTCCCTGTCACCGCCCACGCCGCCACGATCAACACTGCCCTGTCGCCCAATGTGCAAAAAGCCCTCAAGGCCAGCAAACTGCAGAATGACGCCCTGTCCCTGGTGATGGTGCCGCTCAATGGCCCCGGCACTCCGACCCTGTACAACGCCGACGTTTCGGTCAATCCAGCGTCCACCATGAAACTGGTGACCACCTACGCGGCCCTGGAAATGCTCGGCCCCAATCACCAGTGGAAAACCGAGTTCTACACCGATGGCACTCTCAGCGGCGGGATCCTCAACGGCAACCTGTACCTCAAGGGCGGCGGCGATCCCAAGCTGAACATGGAAAAACTCTGGCTGCTGATGCGCGACCTGCGGGCCAACGGTGTGCAGCAGGTCACCGGCGACCTGGTGCTGGACCGCGGCTTCTTCATCCAGCCGCAACTGCCCGAATTCAACGACGACGGCAACGACGAAAACAAACCGTTCCTGGTCAAGCCCGACTCGTTGCTGGTCAACCTCAAGGCCCTGCGCTTCGTCGCCCGCAATGACGGCGGCCGGGTACTGGTGTCGGTGGAGCCGCCAATTGCGAGCATTCGCATCGACAATCAGGTCAAGGCCGTCAACTCCAAGCAATGCGCCGGCGGTGTGCGCTACAACCCGGTGGCCCAGGCGGACGGCAGCGTGACGGTGACCGTCGGCGGCCAGCTCGGTGACGGTTGCAGCTCCCAGACCTACCTGTCGCTGCTGGACCATGCTACCTACACCGCAGGAGCGGTGCGGGCGATCTGGAAAGAGCTGGGCGGCAGCATCCAGGGCACGGACCGCCTGGCCGCGACCCCGAGCAACGCCAAGGTGCTGGCCCGGGCATTCTCCCCGGACCTGGCGGAGATCATCCGCGACATCAACAAATACAGTAACAACACCATGGCCCAGCAGTTGTTCCTGAGCCTCGGCGCACAGTTCCGTAACGAAGCCGACGGTGATGACGCCAAGGCCGCGCAACGGGTGGTGCGCCAGTGGTTGGCCAAGAAAGGCATCACCGCGCCGCACCTGGTGATGGAGAACGGCTCCGGCCTGTCCCGCGCCGAACGGGTCAGCGCCCGGGAAATGGCGGCCATGCTGCAAGCCGCCTGGCGCAGCCCGTACTCGGCCGAGTTCATCAGTTCGATGCCGATTGCCGGCACCGACGGCACCATGCGCAAACGCCTGAAGACCACCGCCATGGCCGGCGAAGCCCATGTCAAGACCGGCACCCTGAACACCGTCCGCGCCATCGCCGGCTACAGCCGTGACATCAATGGCAACACCTGGGCGGTGGTGGCGATTCTCAACGATCCGAAACCTTGGGGCGCTTCGTCGGTGCTGGACCAGGTGCTGCTGGACCTGTACCGCCAGCCGAAACTGCCGCAGACGGCTTCGGTGCTCTAATTCCGCCAGAGATCAACTGTGGGAGCGGGCTTGCTCGCTCCCACACTTCGCCCCCATATACCCATAATGCTGTTCACTTAAGGCATTCGATGAATCTGTGGCGAGGGGATTTATCCCCGCTGGGCTGCGAAGCGGCCCTGAACCCAGCCACCGAAGTATGCCGGGTTGGTTACATTCAGCCTTTTGGGGCTGCTGCGCAGCCCAACGGGGATAAATCCCCTCGCCACAATGATTCAAACCATCCTTAACTGAACGGCACTACCATATACCCAGCCTAAGTGGCTAACCCAACTGCACCTCAACCCGATCCCGCCCGGCCTGCTTGGCCGCATACACGCCCGAGTCAGCCCTTAGCAGCAACGCATCGGCGCCTTCCCCGGCGCGCCAGGTGGCGATACCGAAGCTGGCGGTGACAAACCCCACGCCCTCGATGGGCGCCGCCCGCAAGCCTTCCCACAACTCCAATGCCAAGGTGTAGGCGCTGTCGCTGTCAGTGTCCGGGCACAGCACCACGAACTCTTCGCCCCCCAGCCGGCAGAACACATCGGTGCGCCGCAACCGTTGGGCGACACGCTGGCAGACGGCCTGCAACACCCGGTCGCCCACTGCGTGGCCATGCTGGTCGTTGATGCGCTTGAAGTGGTCAATGTCGAGCATGATGACCGCCAGTCCTCCGGAACCGCGCTCGACCCGAGCCATCTCCGAAGTCAGGCGCTCCTGGAAATAGCGGCGATTGCGAATACCGGTCAGCGCGTCAGTCACGGACAAGGCCCGCAGCTCTTCTTCCACGCGCTTGAGGTCGGAAATATCCGAGATATACCCGTGCCACAACACCCCGCCGCCGGGCAGTTCCTCGGGCGTGGCCTCGCCGCGTACCCAGCGCAGGCCGCGCAAGGGCAGTTGCACCCGGTACTCTTCTCGCCACGGACTCAAGGTGTGGGCCGAAGCGCGAATCGAAGCGCGGACACGCGTGCTGTCCAACGGGTGAATGCGCGAGAAAATCGCCTCGGCGTTCTGCACCAGCACATCGGGTTCCAATTCATAGATGTCGCGAATGCCGTCGCTGGCATAGATCACGCTGAAGCGACCGTTGAAATCCATTTTGAACTGGTAGATCCCCCCGGGCACGTGGGCACTGAGCTTTTTCAGCAACACATCACGGGCAGCCAACGCTTCGTGGACGCGCTTGCGTTCGGTGATGTCGATGCAGATCGCCAGGTGCCCGATCCACAGTCCCTGGTCATCGAGCATCGGTGTGGCGAGCATGTTCACGGTCAGGTGGCTGCCATCGCGGCGCACCAGGGTCCACTCCCGCGCCTGCTGCCCGCCCTGTTCGCCGCCCTCGAGCAACATCGCGTGGCACGCCGGAATCGGCTTGCCAAAGCGCGCGCCGAGTTGGGCGGCGCGGGCCTGGAGTTCGCGCGGTACATGCAGGCTTTCCAGGGTCATGCTCTGCAGGACCTCGCAGCTCGGGTAGCCGAGCATCTGCTCGGCACCGGCGTTGAAGGTGGTGATGACGCCGCGCAGGTCCGTGGCGATGATCGCGACCTGAGTCGCGGCATCCAGCACACCACGCAACTGCCCATGGGTACCGCGCAGCTCCTGCTCCCGGGCGCGTAGTTCACGGGTGCGTTGCTCTACCAGTTTCAAGGCCCGCTGCCGCTGGCTGACCAGTACATAGAGCAAGACGCTGAGCAGCAGGCTGAGCAAGCCGCCAAGTATCACCATACTGGTGACCGAAGAATGATTGGTGGACAGGAACACCCGGCTGGGCCGCAACTCCACCCGGTAGTCGCGATCGGCCAGGCGCAACAGGCGAGTCGCCGACAAATCGCTACGGCCCGGCGGGTTGTGGGATTCGAACAGCGCCTCCTCCGCGTTTTCGGTAGACAGGTCCATGACACGCATCGACAGATTGTCGTGACTGGACGCTGGCAGCCCGTCACCCGCCAGTTGGCGCATGCTGATGGCCGCCACCACGTACCCGAACGGTTCGCTGGCCGACTCCCGGGTGACCGGCGCAACCAACAGTACCCCCCGGGCAAATACCGGGTCGGCGCCCATCAGGTCCAATGGCTGCGAAACCACCGGCCCGCCTCGCTGGCGGGCCCGCTCAACGGTGGCACGGCGCAAGGGTTCGGAAAGCAGGTCCAGGCCCAGCGGTGTCCCGTAGGAAGCCTGGCTCTGGATGTAGCGCAGCGGTGCGTATTCATCTCGTTCGGCGGCCTGTCGCAGGCCACCGCTACCCTCCGGCTCGCGGATCGTGAATTGAGTGGCCCCGTCGGCTTGCGCTTGTCGTTCGAACGATTGCCGTTCGTCGCGCAGCACCCTGGGCGCCCAGGCGAACGCCCGGATACGGCGCAATAGCACGTCAGCGTAACCACGGAATTCGTTGTTGGAGACATCTTCAGAGTTGGCAAAGAAACGCCTGAGGCTGTCGAGGCGTTGCTCCTGGTCCTGGAAGTGTTCCTCGATGCGGCTGAAACGCTCCTCGGCTTGCAGCTCGAAGCGCTGGCGCAGTTGCTGGTGGAACAGATTCATCATCGCCCAAGTCAGCAACCCGGTCAGGAACATACCGGCCAGCAGGACCAGCGAAGCGACCAGCCAGGCCGACACGTCTTCGCTGATAAAGCCCAGGATCCTGGGACGCACCTGATGCAATGCCATAAACACAACTCAGAAAGGAACCAGGCATAGGCACAGCCCTGGACACAGCCTAAGTTATAGCTATTCGCCATCACTTTAGCCAGTCCCCAACGAGGCTAGAAGCCTTGAATTACAAGGCTTCGTGGATCCAATCAGCCCCGACTCAACGCGCCATGATCTTCCAGGCGCGGTGGATCTTGCCGTTGCGGGCAAAATCCGGATCAATCGTCTTGGCGGTGATCTCTTCCACCGCATAACGCTCGCCGAGGTTGTCCTCGAGCTGGAACTTGCGGAAGTTGTTGGAGAAATACAGCACGCCGCCAGGCGCCAGGCGCGCCATGGCCAGGTCCAGCAATTGGACATGGTCACGCTGCACGTCAAAGATGCCTTCCATGCGCTTGGAATTGGAGAAGGTCGGCGGGTCGATGAAGATCAGGTCGTACTCGTCACGGCTGGCCTCAAGCCAAGCCATCACATCGCCCTGCTCCAGGCGGTTCTTCTCCGAAAAACCATTGAGCGACAGGTTGCGGCGTGCCCAATCCAAGTAGGTTTTCGACAGGTCGACGCTGGTGGTGCTCCGCGCCCCGCCCTTGGCCGCATGGACGCTGGCGGTCGCGGTATAGCAGAACAGGTTGAGGAAGCGCTTGCCGGCGGCTTCTTTCTGGATCCGCAGGCGCATCGGTCGATGGTCGAGAAACAGTCCGGTATCCAGGTAATCGGTGAGGTTGACCAGCAGCTTCACGCCACCTTCGTTGACCTCGGTGAACTTGCCCTGGGCACTCTGGCGCTCGTACTGCTTGGTGCCGCTCTGGCGCTCGCGACGCTTGATCACCACGCGGCTCTTATCCACGTTCAGCGCCTGGGGAATCGCCGCCAGGGCGTCGAACAACCGGGCCGAAGCCTTTTCCGGGTCGATGGATTTTGGCGCGACGTATTCCTGGACGTGTACCCAATCGTGGTACAGGTCAATGGCCATGGAGTATTCCGGCATGTCGGCATCGTAGACCCGGTAGCAGTCCACCCCTTCACGCTTGGCCCACTTACTCAGCAACTTGAGGTTCTTTTGCAGGCGATTGGCGAACATCTGCCCGCCTTCGCTCAACCGCGCCTGCTCCACGACGGGGGCTGGCGCCGGGGCCGGTTTGATCGGGTTACCGTTCTTGTTGTACTGGCGCTCTTGCGGGACTTCCGGGGCCTGATCGTAGGCGGCCTGCTCGCGCTCGGCCTGACGTTGTTCCGGGGTGCGACGCTCACCCGTGACGAACTGGTCTGGCAACACCTTGATCAGCAGCAATTTGCACGGCAAGGCGCCGTTCCAGAACGAATACTGCTTGTGACTGCGAATGCCCATGCGCTTGCCCAGGTCCGGCGCGCCAGTGAACACCGCCGCCTCCCAGTTCAGGCAGGCCTGGCGCAGACGCTCGCCGAGGTTCTGGTAGAGGTAAAGCAGGCTGGCTTCATCGCCCAGGCGCTCGCCGTACGGCGGGTTGCAGATCACCAAGCCCTTCTGGTTCTGGTCCGGACGCGGCTCGAAGGTGGCGACTTCGCCTTGATAGATCTTGATCCATTCGCTCAGGCCGGCACGTTCGACGTTGTTGCGGCCCGGTTGAATCAGCCGTGGGTCAGCTTCGTAGCCGCGAATCCACAACGGTGGCTTGGCCAACCCGGCCTCAGCACGAGCGGTGGCCTCTTCGTGGAGTTTCTTCCACAGCGCCGGCACGTGGCCGAGCCAGGCGGTAAAGCCCCACTGCTGGCGACGCAGGTTCGGCGCCATATCGGCGGCGATCATCCCGGCTTCTACCAGGAACGTGCCCACACCGCACATCGGGTCGGCCAGCGCCCCGCCTTCAGCGGCAATGCGCGGCCAACCGGCGCGAATCAGGATCGCGGCGGCGAGGTTTTCCTTCAGCGGCGCGGCACCTTGCTGCAGGCGATAACCGCGCTGGTGCAGGCTGTGGCCGGAAAGGTCCAGGGAGAGAATGGCTTCGCCACGGTCCAGGCGCAGGTGGATGCGCAGGTCGGGGTTGAGCTTGTCGATGGACGGTCGCTCGCCCGACGGCGTGCGCAGCTTGTCGACGATGGCGTCCTTGACCTTCAAGGCGCCGAAATGGGTGTTGTCGATGCCCGAACCGTGGCCACTGAACTCCACCGCCAGCGTGCCATCGGCCAGCATGTGGTCTTGCCAGTCAACATCCAGCACGCCGTGGTAGAGGTCTTCGGCGTCCTTCATCGGGAAGCGCTTGAGCACCAGCAGCACGCGGTTGGCCAGGCGCGACCACAGGCACAGGCGATAGGCCGTTTCCATGTCGGCCATGCCGCGCACCGCCGAGGTGTGCTCGCGCGCTTCTTCAAGGCCAAGCCCGACGGCTTCCTCGATGAGCAGGCCTTCGAGGCCCTTGGGGCAAGTGAGGAAGAGTTCGAAACGATCGGACATGGGGATTCCAGAGCCTTTGGCTAAGTGGACCGGGCAACGCATTGCCGGGCCAGGTTCAATCAGGTGCTTTTCTCAAGAACACCCGTGTGGCACGAAAGTGTGCCGTGCCACCCTCGCCGCTCAGGTTAAAAGAGCTTAGATGCGAAGGCAGAAAAAAAATTCTGTGCAACAAATTGTGAAAACTCGACCCTTTCGTCGAATAGTACCCGAGTGCAACAGGGGGACATTCTCATTCGAGGGAAGGCCGCCCTCTTTGGCGCAGGGCCGATCATACAGGGGTCTTGCTCAAAAGCGGTCAACGAACATCAAGTTACTTATCGCCCTAACATCTTTATTGTTACGTGCTTATGACAAAACGATCATTCCATCCATGTGACGCTTTGGTTAGAACTCAACACAGGTTGACGTCGCAACGGCGTCAACACCTCGGCTCGTCACGCCGGCAACGAGCCACCAACGGCAGAATGATTCTGCCCCGGCCTCGATAGAGGTCGACGCTAAGTAACAGTCAACAAGTGAGGGCAACACCCTATGAGAAGACTTAAGCGTGATCCGTTGGAAAGAGCATTTTTACGTGGTTACCAATATGGCGTTGGTGGTAAATCCCGTGAGCTTTGCCCCTTTACTCTACCGTCGGTACGTCAAGCCTGGATCAATGGCTGGCGAGAAGGACGCGGCGACAACTGGGACGGTATGACCGGCACTGCGGGTATCCATAGACTCAACGAACTTCACGCCGTCGGCTGACACAGGGCTTAATACTCAAGAACTCGACAATTTGACACCCATATCGATTTAACCACGCACGTCCCATCCGGACGGCGGGCTACGGCCCAGGGGGCTCCTTCGAGGAGCCCTTTTTAATGCCTTGGCTTTATGTCATTGCTTGAGCTGAGAACACCGTTGTGGCGAGGGAGCTTGCTCCCGCTGGGCTGCGCAGCAGCCCCAAAAAGCCATTGCACGGTGAGCCAGGCAAATGGCGTCAGCCGGTTTCAGGACTGCTGCGCAGTCCAGCGGGAGCAAGCTCCCTCGCCACATCCAGCGGAGCAAGCTCCCTCGCCACAAGGTTCCACCCAGCCTTAAGTCAACGCAACGCCGCGATCGCATCCACCGACTCACGGATCAACGCCGGTCCTTTATAGATAAAGCCCGAATAAATCTGCACCAGGCTCGCCCCGGCGGTGATTTTCTCGGCGGCATGCCGGCCTTCGGTAATCCCACCCGCCGCAATGATCGGCAAGCGCCCCGACAGTTCGGCGGCCAGCACCTTCACGGTATGAGTGCTCTTGTCACGCACCGGCGCTCCCGACAACCCACCCGCCTCGTCACCATGCTCCAGCCCTTCGACCCCTTCGCGACCCAGGGTCGTGTTGGTGGCGATCACCGCGTCCATGCCCGTCTCGATCAGGGCCTGGGCGACCTGGGTGGTTTCTTCGTCGGTCATGTCCGGGGCGATCTTGATCGCCAGCGGCACATGCCGGCCATGCATCACCGCCAGCTCGGCGCGTCGCCGGGCCAGGTCGGCCAGCAGTTGCTTGAGGGAGTCGCCGAATTGCAGGCTGCGCAGCCCCGGGGTGTTCGGCGAGCTGACGTTGACGGTCACGTAGCTGGCGTGGGCGTAGACCTTGTCCAGGCAGATCAGGTAATCGTCGACGGCACGCTCCACCGGGGTGTCGAAATTCTTGCCGATGTTGATGCCCAGCACGCCCTTGTACTTGGCCGCGGCCACCCGGGCCAGCAGATTGTCGACGCCCAGGTTGTTGAAGCCCATGCGGTTGATAATCGCCTCGGCCTCGGGCAGACGGAAAAGCCGTGGCTTGGGATTACCCGGCTGCGGGCGCGGGGTGACGGTGCCGATTTCCACGAAACCGAAACCCAACTGGGCGAACCCGTCGATGGCCGCACCGTTCTTGTCCAGCCCTGCCGCCAACCCGACCGGGTTGGGGAATTCCAGCCCCATCACCGTCACCGGCAGGTTCACCGGCGCCTTGCACAGCAAACCGTTGAGGCCCAAACGTCCACCCGCGCCGATCAGGTCCAGGGACAGATCGTGGGAGGTTTCCGGGGAAAGTTTGAACAGCAGCTGACGGGCCAGGGTGTACATGGGTGGGTTTGACTCGATCGACGAAATGAGGCGGGGATTATAGCCGGGGTAAAGGGACAGGAGCGAGCAACCTATGGCTGCTCGCTCTTGGGGCTGGATCAAGGCGTGTTCATATTCTCCAGAGCATAGGTTCGGTCGGTTGCCTTTAGGTTGGTAAAAATGAGTGGAAAGTAAAGAAGCATCATCATTACGGCGAAACAGCCATTGAGAACATGGCCCTGGGCATCCTCACCGATCTCGGACTCACTCAACAAAGCTGCTGCCGCACCTACGAACAGGCTGACAGTGTGCCCAAACGAAAGGCGTGCCCCTGCAACATTTATGAATGCATCGGCCAATTGCGTTCTGGTGGGCCACTGAACACCAGCGCGTACCTCCAGGGCCATCTGTTGTAAAGACTCCGGATCAGAAAAGACCGAATCCGGCCCTAACTTGCGTGATAGCACATCCAAACTTTTGCAGACAGTCAAGGTAGCTACATCGGCTATCATTCCGAGAGCATTCAGCGTGGCCTGAATAACGTCCGCCCCAAAATTGTAACCAAGCCCCTCGGCTGCCCTGGCAGGACCACTCAATGGCATGGCCTTCCCCAGTTCTGCCAACGCAAATTGAAACGCGCCATAAGCCGCAGCTGTAACCCCGGTTACCGCTGCGTTCGCGGGACCTGCGTTGTCTTTCAAAGGGAAGAAGGACTGAGCCAGCGCCCGGGCCATGATGTAGACGACTCCGCCGGCCATTGTAGGGAAAAGCTTTGCCGCCGCTCCCGTGAGAACAGCCCCAAGCGTGCTTCCAAACACAGCAATCGCCATGAAAAGACTTCCCGCCCGAGACTTCCAGGTCGACTCCCCTGCGACCTCCCTGCGGACAGCCCCCATCAGCGTCAACGCTGGCCCTATCATTGCCAGCGCAACGGTCGCCCATGTCCGAGCGGCCTCAGGTGTATCACCTTCGCGCATAGCCTGCTCGACGAGATAGCCAACGTACTGACGCAAACCGGTGGCCAGCGCAATGATCATCCCCGTGTGCCCGGCGACATTCAGCAGGTTGAGCCCTGGCCCTTTGGCGGCTTCGAGCAGTTCCAGGCCGGCCTCGAGCACAGCTTTCAAGCGATCCTCGCGGTTTCCGGTGCCTGCTGCCCCTTCATCTACAAAGCTAAAAATTCCGCTTCTTTCGGCGGGCAGATTACCCTCTTCAACAAATTCGGAAATCCGGGACCTTATAACCAGATCTTCCTGCCCCTGATAAGTGGCGAGACTCTCCAATCCAATGGCTGCTGCACGATCTAAATGCTCAAGACCCGCTGCGATCTGCTTAGGCGACCCCAATCGGCTCAGTTCAAACCCCGAAGTATCCAGCTTTCCAGCGTCAAGCGTCTCTAACGCCCCTGCCGAACCATTTGAAGATGAAACGAAGTCGCTCTGGACAGCCCTCGTAGGAACGCTCGCCCCATTCACAATTTGCATGGTTGTTTCTCCATATTGTTATGTAAACCATCAAAAACTCCTCACCACTCACTCCTCTCCCAAGCGTCATCCCCCATGGGCTGAAACACATCGCGCATAACGCCCAATACATAGACTTCCATGGCAAACGCCAGGCCATTGGCCCCGCGGACTTCCTTATAGAGCTGCGACTTTTCCAGGCCCTCGTCCTTCAACCGAACCAGTACTTGTTGCGTGATCGCTTTCAACGCCATCGCGGTGGGGTACGCAGCGGTTTCCCCGTCCGCCCCACGCAGTGTGCGAAGAAACTCATGAATCGCCTTCTCGCCCTGCCCTTCCATGGCCAGCAGCAATTGATACAAGTGCTCGAACTCAGGGTCCGGACGTTTGCTTTGCTCACCAGCAGCCAGCAGGCGCGCTTCCAGCGTCTCCACCGCCGGACTGACGCTGCGATCCAGCGTGCTGGAATCGCTCATGGTTTCAATCTTCATGGTGAACCTCGGTTGCCGTGGAATCGGTGGGGTGCTCGACGAAGCTTGAGCACAAGTCCGTCAGGGTCTGTAACGATGTCTGGTCCAGAGCGCGAACCGACTCCGGCAGGGCGGCGATGCTCGCCAGCAACCTGGGCGCCAACCGTTCCTGGATCGTTTCAACGTCGAATTCCAGCAGTTGATCCGCCAGCCGCAGCACATAGCGCTCCTGCGGGTGATATTCCAGAATCAGTTCGCCGGCCCATTGCTGGCGCAGGCTGTCCCGCAGTTCATGGCCGCGCGGGCGGCAATGCAGCGGCACCAGCACCTGCAGGACTGCGGTCGAATCGACCGGGTGTGCGGCCAGCCAACGTTCCAGCATTTCATCCAGCCATTGCGGCTGGCTCAAGGCTTGGGCGAGCAGATCACGCGCGGCCCGAGCCAGCGCGTGGCGCAATTGCAGGCCCAGGGTTTGCGACTTCAACAAACCGTCAGCCAGTTGCCCGGTGGCGCGCAGAATGCCCTCGGCATAACCCTGTTGAAACGCCTGGGCGTGCAGCGCTTCGGCATCGCGCCGGGCCTGCTCGACACACTCGCGGGCGCGGCGTTGGGCCTCACGCTGCAAGCGCTGGCGGCGACGGGCAGCGGCGATGTCCTCGCGCGCCAGGCGCGCGTCCTCGCCCACAGGCAGGTCAGTCAGGGAGCGGATAGAGTCGAGCATGCTGCACCGCCAGAAAGAACAGGCTTGGATTGGGCTTCGTGAGCGGCCATTGCCGATGCAAGCGCACGACCGCCTCGGAAAATTGCAATGCCAGACGATCGAGCAGCGCGGCGGGAACCTGTTCGTGCCAGCTCCACAACGCATTGAGGCCAGCCGCTTCAACCTGGGCCACGACAACAGGTGAGCGGTCGATCGGCAGACCGCCTCGCCCCCCTAAGCTGTAACTCGCGAAACGACGAACCGACATCGGCAGGCAACCCAGCGCAGCGCCTCGTGCCAGATCGGGCATCAAACGATAAGCGCCCATCAGCAAGGCGATATAAGGCAATCGTCGCCAGTGACGAACCCATTGTTTCGCCACGCCGGTCAGTGGCATCGATGGCCAAGGCCCTTGCATCGCCAGCCCTTCGAGCACGATCCGGTTAAGTAGGCTCCACGCCTCGGCCCCCTCGAATCTCGCGGGCACCACCAGGCGCTGAGGATGCAGATACCCCAAAGGCTCAGCGAGAATCTGCTGCAAGCAGTCAACGTCCGTCATCACGCCGCCTCGCATTTGCCTGACGATAGGCCCAGGCACCAGCGGCCAACAGCGACCCGCCGATCAGCGCCAGCCACCACGGCCAACTCGGACGCCCCTGAGCTGCGATAACCGTTGGCGCGACATGCTGGATGGGAGCGCGCTTGGACAGCACCACCGAGACGTTCTCGTACTCCACCGCCGCAAAACTGTTCTTGAGAAAACGCTTGATGTCGGTGATCAGCAACTGCGGTTCGACATCGCGCTCATGCAGCACCACCGCCGAGAGATGGATAGGCGGCGACTTGCGCCCGCCTTCACCGGCATCCAGGTCATAACTGACATGCACCCGCGCGGAAACCACACCTTCGAGCACCGCCAGCGACTGCTCGATGCGCTGCTCCAACGCCGAATACAACCGGGCTTTTTCCGCGCGGGGCGAGGCCACCAGGGAATCGGCGGGAAACATCTCCGCGACTTGCAGGCGTGGTCGGGACGGCAACGAATAAAGGTTGAGCAGATCGACGGCGGCGGAAAAATCCGACTGATCGATTTTCACCGCATAACCGGCTTTGCCGGCGTCGACTTTCACCGCGGCGATGTTGTTGCGTTGCAAGACCGAAAGCACTTCATTGGCCTGCTGCTGATCCAGCCCTTCAAGCAGGCTCGGTTGGCGACACCCCGCCAGCGCCAGGCCCAACAGCAGCAACACCACGCCCGCTTTCATGACGCACGCAACAAGGTTTCTGCCGTGCCTACGGCCTTGCGCACCAGCACGTTGAGCAAGTTGATATCGACGTTGTATTGCCCGGTCATCTCCTGCAACTGGGCCAATACTTCAGGGTCGCTGATATCCGGACGCAGCAGCAACTGATTGATCGCGGCGACTTCCTGGCCGCTGTCCACGGCGGAACCGGCAAACGCCTCGATCAAGCGCGATTCCAGTGACACGACCGGGCCTTCCTGCGGACCGCGCAGTTCAACGAAGGTCGAGCCGTGAACAAGCGAAGGGGAAACACTGAGGATGGACATAGGATGCACTCATGAAAAATGGCCATCGTCACGGCGATGGCCAATCGAAAAAAGCCAGCGTCAGCGGGCCGCCTGGATGATCGCCATGTCGATGTCCTTGAAGCCCTTGATGGTGTTGGTCTGGGCGTTGCGAAAGACCGTGTAGGAGGAAAACGCGGTCTGGTAGGCCGCTAGCAGCCCAGGGTCAGAGGCATCTTTTTTCAGGTCCTCCAGCGCTTTATCCAGGACGTCCTTGAGTTTCTGTGCACCGAGTTCGAACGCAGCAGCTTGCTCGCCGAGAAAGTCGTCGGGAAATGTGATGGGTAAACCGATACCAGCCATTGCTCACCTATTGTGTCTGTTTGGAAAAAACCAGGACGAAGCACTCGTCTTGACGTAGCCCTGCGGGCCGGTTTGAAACGACAGGCCCTTGAGCGCGTCGTCCTTGAGCTCGACAGTGAAATGCACGTAGCGATCACCCCACTGCCGGTAAAAGCGGTCGACATACTGGCGAGCGGCGGCCAGTTCGGAATCCTGCAGGTTGCCCTCGACGGCGAACGTGACACTGTCCGCGTGCTCGATCCGGTTGAAGGCCAGGGCCAGGCGTTGCAAGCCGCCCTGCGCCAGGTCGGCGAGCAGCGTGTCATCCTGCATCTGCACCACGACGTCGCGGGCATAAGGCGCCGCCGCGAGCAGCACATCGAGCAGTTGCGCTTGCTTGTCCGGCGTGAGCAGGTTGCGCTGGGTGCTGAGCAGCAGCCGCGGCGTCGACGGGTCCTTGAGGTCCAGGAAGTGCCAGGCCAGTTGCGGATCGTGATCGATCAGCACCTGCTCCAGTCGACCACGCTCCTGGTCCCTCATCAGCACCTTGCCGTTCAGGGCGTTGTGGCGCGTCAGCACCTGTCGGCTCCAACCGGCATCGCGTTCGGAAGACACAAAGACGTAGACCGAATGATCGCGCCCCGACAGCACCTGAACCTCGGCACTGCCGCCGCTGATCAACGCGCGAATATCGGTTTCCGGCGCAGGCCCCGGCATCGACCAAAGCCCCATCACGGTAACCAGAACAATCAGCGCCAGACCGCCGGCGCCCCAGCGCATCCAAGGGGCCCGCCAACGCTCGAGAGTGCTGGCATTGGACGGCGTCTCGGGTGCTTGACCGACACATTCGGGAGCCCAGGGTTGATCCTCCGGACGCAAGACGATTTGCAGGCTGCCGATCTGCACCCTGGCCTGGAAGGCACAATGGCGTACCTCCACCGAATCGCCGAGCAACCGCAACGGCACACCGTCCGCCGTGGCCTGGTCGGCCAGCACCTCGAAATTGTAGCCACCTTCCTCCAGGGGAACGAAGATGGTTTCAGCCGGAACGCTGGCAGAACGGACGCCGTCCCCGAGCACATCCACAGCCCCCACCACGAACAGGGTCGCGCCTTCACCCAGCGGGAACTCACAGCCTTGCAACGGGCCATTGAGTATCCGCAAGACGCAGGGCTGTAGAGGGAGGGCCGTCGGGACTGTCACCGTCCTAACTCCAGGGCAGTCAAATGAGCAGGCAGGTTAGAAAGGCCGGCCCCAGGGTTCCTGATGCAAATCTGCCGATTGCCTCCCGCAAAGGATCAGAATCCCTGGACCGGCCCGGCTCACGGTGCTGCCATTCGCGCCTGGGTGAACGCCTGATAGCGTTTCCAGACTTTGCGGGCATAGCGAAGCCGCGCCGCTTGACGGTGAGGCGAATGACCGGCGTTGTAGGCGCCGACTGCCGTCCAGTTGTAGCCATAGCGGGCGATGAATTCGGCCAGCACCTGGGCACCGACTTCCACCGACAGGCACGGCTCATCCAGCAGACGCTGCTCGGTAATGCCCTGGGCATTCAATCGGGGCAGGTGGATGCTGTTGATCTGCATCAGCCCGATATCGCGGGTGCCGTTGCGGTTGTGGTTGATTGCGTCTGGCCGCTGCCCGGATTCAACATCGGCAATCGCTTGCAGCAGCTCGGGTTCGATGGCATGCAACTGCCCCGCCCTGCTCCAGCACCAGGCGTGCGCCTGGGCCATGCCAAGCCCCAAGCCCAGACACATCGGCACGCATAACCACTTGCTCCTGCGCCGCCTCATGCCAGGCGCCGCTCGCTGATCCACGTCAGCTGTTCGTGAATACGCCCCCGCAAGATCTGCGCCCGGACACAACCGGGATCATGCCGCAGACACTGGTCGATCAACTGCGCCGCCTGCTCGTTGCGCCGCCAGAACCAATGATGCCAGGCATGAAAATACAGCACGTCAGCCTGATCCGCCGACAACAGGCAGCGTCGGAACAACACTTGGGCCGCCTCCTCGCAGCCACGCAAACTGGTGAGCAACGCCAGGCGCGTCAAGGCCGGGAGACTGCCGGGGTCCAGCGCCAAGGCATTGGAAACCGCTGAATGCGCCTCTTCGATGGCACGCTCCGGGTCACCCAGGCCCATCAGCGCCTGCCCCAGCCACACATCCGCCAAACCGCACCAGGGCGGCGCGTAGCCGGCATCGAGTTTCAAACACTGGCGAAACAGCACAGCGGCATCGCCGAGGCTTTGCGCCGTGTGCTGCTGCACGCTGCACAGCCCATTGAGATACGCCACCGCCACCGGGTACGACCCACAACGATCACCGACCGGACGCAACCCGGCGACACGCTGGGCCACCAGGCAGGTCAATGCGCCCAGGGCCTCGCCAGGATCATGGGCGTCCAGCGTCTGCCCATGGACCAGCGCCTGGTCGCTGCCACGAATCAATTCCACCGACCAATGTCGCTGTCTGCCCGAACCGATGAACCGCCCGCTCAAGCAGTAATCCGCCGACAACCGCCCGGCCAGCGAGCGCACATCCTCCGGTGCCCCATAGGTCGCGATCACCCCCGAGGGCATCACACGCAAAGCCTCGCCGAACGCGGTGGTCAACTGACGGATCAGCACATCCTGCAGATCCAGCGCCGCCGTCTCGTCCAGGTTACGAAAAGGTAGGACCGCCAACGAAGGCGCCACCGCCCCCGTCTGACTCGGCACGTCGAGCTCAACCACTGAGCCAGTGAATCGATAACCCTGGCCGTAGACCGTCGCAATGTAGTCCTTGTTTTCCTTGAGCAACTTGCGCAAAGCGTAGATACAGCGTGTCAGCGACTCCTCCGCTGCATCCATCTGGGACCATACATGGCTCAGCAAATAATCCTTACTGACGATCGTACCCGCTGACTGCAACAACAGGCGCAGTACGTGCAGCTCTTTGGGTGGAACATGAACTCCTTGTCCATCTCGCATCAGCGTTCCATCGCTTTGCAATAGCCAGTGGTCAAAGACGAATGACGTGACTGGCGTTTGTTCAGTTGCACTGTCCATACTCTGGGACTTCTCTATAGAAAGTTACTGAGCGCGATTGAGCCTGTGGGTAGGCTCGGGGTGACGAGCTGCGTGACTATAGGAAGATGTGTGGGGGGATTCCGTAGGGCTTCCAATCTTATTGATGTAGGAAACCACGACATACAACGTAGGGCCCTCGGGGGATGCCAAGAAGAGAGGCTTCTGCAATTAAGGCGTCACCGCCGCAAATTGCTCACGGCGGCTATCGCTCCATCAAGCGCCTCTCGCAGCCTCAACCGAATGGATGATATCGGCCACCGACCTCCAAGCCTCCACCTCATGTGAAGGCAGTTCAACATTAAATGCTTCGTCAACAATCATGATGATTTCCACCACATCCACGGAATCGAGATTCAGATCCTCCACTAACCGCGAATGCCTGCTTATCTTCCGTTGGATCGTCGAAAAATAGCCAGACAGCAGCTTTATCACTTCCGACTCGATACACATTTCAGTCACTGACGCACCCATCGATCACCGCACAGTCGTGAAGTTAAAAATTCAACATCGCCCTCAACATGTCCGCAAACTGATTCAAATGTGCCGACAGCGTCTTATTGAAATTGTCATGGTACGAATTGGCATTCGAATACTTCTGGGTAAGGGACTGCAGCATGTTTTTCAGGCGTTCTTCCTGGGCGTTGAAGCCGGTTTGCCATTGGTTGTACTTGGCGGTATCCCACGTCACTGTGCCTCCGCTCGGCACGCTACCTAGCATGGTCGTCAATGGGCTGAGGTCGATGACGACACACCAGCCGCTATCCGGCGGAGGATTCTGTTTCAGACAACTGGCGGGCAAGCCCAGGGCCTTGAGCCATTTCTCTGCTTCTTCCTTGCTCGCTGCGCCGTCGCCAGGTTTCGGAAAGAGTACGGACGCGGAGTTGGGGTGGCTGTATTTATTGATCAGACTGGTCAACGCGGCGCGCAATCCGCTGACACTCACCTTGACCTCTTTACCGTCGTTCGTCCCCTCGATCCAGTCCTTCATCTTCGCGGTAATTAGAGCGTTGAAATCAGCAAAGAAGTCGGTATAGGCCTTGATGATGTGTTCGTAACCGGCCAGGTAGCCGTTCTTGATCAGGTCGATCAGCTCGAGCAGTTTGTCGAAGAAGTCATTGGAGGAATTGATCCCGGCATCCAGGGCCTCCGCGATTTCGAAGGGTTTGTCCTGGTCCACGGCTTGCTTGAGGCTGCGCAGGATCTCGCCTTGTTCCTCATTGAGCTGGCGCAGTCGACTGTCGTCCAGAAGCGTGGACTTCATGCTGTGGCTCATCACCGCACAACACTGGTGGGCGCGTTGGGCCCACAGGTGTGAGCGATCGCGCTTGGCGTGGATCTGTTCGAGAAGCTCCGGGATAAGTTGCGCCATGGACTCGGTGGTCATGCCTTCCAGCGACTTGGCGTTGAATGGGCCCCTGAGCAGATTGGCGAGGCTGCGATTGAGTGCGCTCACGGAGCGGTCGAGCAACTGTGTCAGAGAGCTGACCGTTTGTACTTCAACGGGAATGTCCACAGGCAACGGCGTATCGACCGTGGCGTCGATGTTCGGCAGCAAGACGACAGGTGTCTGTATGAATCTGGTGATTTCCATATTCCTCTCCTCAAGCCGTCACGGCGCGAATAACGTCACTGCGTGATTGAAAAAGCTGCATGACCATGTCCATCAGTTTTTGCAGCAATGCGGCATCGGCGGCGTCCTTCTGAGCGACTTCATCCCCCAGGCTCTTCTGGCTGTTCTGCGCACTTTGCTGCAGCACCTCTTTCTCCCGCGCGGTGTACTCAGCCAGGCGCACGATGCTTGAGACCACCTGGCTCAGGTTCGTCGCCATGGCGCTGAGGGCGCGGCCGATTTCCAGTTTCCTTTCAATACCCCGGCTGCCCATCTGGCTCAGCCAGTCGGAGGTCTCGCTGACCTTTTGCGCGTTGGATATTTGCTTTTCGAACCAGGCCTGGTCCTTGGCTGAGAGGGGCGATCCCTTGGGTTTGAAATCGACCAGCGTCGGACGACCGAACGCGTCGAACGTCCTGATCTTGTAAGTGGTGTCCGAATTCCAGTCCGTGCGGTCGCGTTCAAGCTTGAGGTCGCGTTCGATGTTCCTGGCGTTCAGGGCGTTGGGCTTGTGCAGGTTCAATCGGTTCTGGGGGTCTGTCTCGCTCAGCCACTTGGCGTTGCGACCGACCTCCTGCGCCTTGAGGATTTCCTTGTCGAACCAGGCCTGGTCCTCGGCTGGCCGGGTTGAACCGCTGGGTTTGAAATCGACCGTCTTCGCGCGACCGAAATCATCGAGGGTCTTGATCTTGTAGGTGCCCTGTGGATTCCACTCGCTGCGACTGCGTTCAAGCTTGAGGTCGCGTTCGATATTGCGAGCGTCCATGGCGTTGCGTTTGTGCAGGTCGATGTCAGCATGCTTCAGCGTTTGCCCCTGGAAGGTCTTGAGCAAGGCGAACCCAGAGATCGCGCCGGAGACGATTGCCCCGGTGATAGCGCTGTACAGTGCCGCCTGCCCCGACTCGACAATAGCCGCGCCTTGGGCCTTGGCCGCCTCGGAGGCCATGACGCTGAAATGTCCACGCAGTTGAGCATTGGCGACCCGCGCGATGTTCAGCGCGATGATCGCCGCCACCAATACGTTCGCGTGTTTCTCCCAGGCGCCTGGATCGAAGATCAGCTCGTTGCGCACTTCATCGCTGAGCATCATCGAGGCGGCCATGAAGTCCTGCCAGTCCGACTCGGTGGGCTGGTAGGCGTTGATCGCGCTCTCCAGCTCCGCAGCTGAAGGCGCCGTGATGCTGGGGTTCTGGAGGACTTGTCTTGCGGTGATCTCGCCGAAAACCGCTGAATCGGAGAGGGACTTCCTTTTGAGGGGGTTTGAAGATTCAGTTTGAGCGGTTAACACGTCTTGCCCTGCATTGAGGACAAAAACATGCGTGCTCGAAGTGTCAATAGCCTTCATCGTAGGTACCTGCTATCCGTGATTTTCAAACGTTCCGAACCATGTTCAGGCTGACGTTGTGACTGCGCTGCAGATCGGCAAACACCTGCTCGATCTGATGGGTTCGCTCCCGCATCGCCTGGCCGTAGTCGTCGACTACCTGGGTCAGGTATTTGCTGATTTCCTCGCTGATCGCCATGCGCACTCGCACATCGGCCAAATGCACGGCCGCCTGGGCCTGATGCCGACCGGCCTCGATTTGCATCACGCCCTGCGCCGCAACATGGCCGAACTCGGTGACGGCCTGGGCGATCTCCAGGTTGGCGGCGTAACGGGCCAGCGATACCGCATCGGCGCCGTTGGTCACCAAGCTGCGCAGTTGCGTGAGCATCTGGGTCAGCGATTTGCCCACCGAGGTTGCCACCTGCTTCATGGCTTGCATTGCGGCGGGCGCGGCCTGGGCGACCACCGACCCCAGTTTCGAGGCGACGGCGCTGACCATCGGCCCGATCACCGCCGTCCCGACAACCGCCACCAAGGCAATGGCGGCCAGCGTCGAAACGACGCCCTGGATCATGCCGGCGATTTGCGCGATTTCCTTGGCCTTGTCTTCATCAACGCCCACCTCTATCAGTATCTGGGTGTAGAGCTCGGTGAAGAACTCGATGGCCTCTTGCATGGCGACGGTCAGCGGCTTCATGGCCTCGGCCATGAACGATTTGCCGGTTTTCTCCTCGACCACCGCATCGGCAATCATTACCGCCGCGCCAACCACCCCAACCACGATCAGGGCCACGTTGGCGGTCAGGACCCCGGCGACGATGGTGGCGGCGGCCAATATCGCCCCGACGATCTTGCCGATGCAGCCCATGGTTTTCTGCAACGCCTCGGCCTTGCGCACTTCCTCCAGGTATTTATCCGACTCACGCTTCATGTGCTCCTGAAGCTTGACCTGCAACTCCTGGAACAACTCCCGACTCAGTTCCTCCTTGTTCTGCGCGGCGTCGCCAAGCAGTTCGATGATCTTCAAGCGGTTGAGCAAGGCCAGTGCACTGCTGCTGAGGGCTTTTTCGTCGGTTTCCTTGTGGTCGGGGTCTGCGCCGCCGGACACCACCACTTTCGCGATCACCCCGCTCAAGGTTTTGGCAAAGGTATTGGCGATCTCGATCAGCTTCAGGTGCGCGGCGGTCGCTGCGTTGAACGTTTGGGTGTGGCTCGCCAGTTCGCCCTTGAGCTGGTCGCGACGGGCCAGCTCTTCGGCGTATTCGGGCGAGTCAGGGTCCAGTTGTGCCAACCGCGCTTCGCTGTCTGCCAGCAGACCTTGGAAATGCAGGACCCGCTCGTGCAATTGGTCGAGTTGCGCCTGGCTGCTGCCGACATCCCCCTCGGCATCCGCCATGGCCTGGACGGCGGCGGCGTATTCGGCCGAGAGGTTTTCAAGCCCCTGCTGGCGGGCACCGGCCATGCTCTGCAACATCGCCAGGCGGTTTTTCAGTTTGTTGACGTCGACCTCACCGATCAGCTCGGCAATCATCGCCATCAATAGGGTGAACAGGTCACCGTTGGTTTCCTGCTTGTTGCCATCGGCCCGTGGCGGTGGTGCGTGCAGTACGGGTCGGCCGGTGCTGGCGGTCGGGCCAGCGTGACCGTCGTATTGCACTGACATCAGGTCCGCCAGGGCTTTGCGACCGGCCTCCTGATAGTCCGTGGTCCTGGCGGCCTTGCTGGCCGCCGCGCCGTACTTTTCAAAGGCTTCGGTGCGGCTCATTCCCCCCAGGAAGGGAGCGCTACGGGTACTTCCTATGTCAGTCATGTTCAGTCCTCCGAACAGTGCAGTTCCATGTGGGCCAAGGTGTCGAGATACACCTTGGCCTGCTCGCGCAGATCGTCTTCCGCGGCTTGCTCGATGACGTATTCGAAACACAACCTGGCCTTGCCGACCTTGCCCAGGGCCAGATGACACTGGCCGGTGTAGAGCATTGGCCGGTAGTCGTTCTTGCCTTGGGCAAACGCGATGGCATACAGGTCGATGGCCTTCTGGTGGTTTTGCTTGAGCTGGTGCACCGCCGCCAGTCCCATCCAGTAATGGCTGTTGTAGAAGTCGTAGATGCACAGGAAGTGGAAGAACTTCTCGGCGTCGTCCAGCCGTCCTTGTTCGTAGAACTGGAAGGCGAAGGCATAGAGGCTGTCCATGTGTTCGTCACTGATGCCTTGCACGTCTTTCAACGCCGCGCCACCGAGTACCGCGTCCACGACCTCCAGGGCCACCTGCTCGTCTTGTTTGTTGTCGCGATTCATCGGCCACACTCCTGAAAAAACGTCAGCGTTGCTGACGGGTGCATTGAGCCAAAACGCAGATAGGTCACGCTGCCAAATTGCGCTCATCCTTGCCTTTGTGGCGAGGGAGCTTGCTCCCGCTGGGCTGCGCAGCAGACCCCGGAGGTCACTGCAATCAACCTGATACACCGCGTCGTCGGGTTTTGCTTCTGTGGCGAGGGGATTTATCCCCGCTCGAGTGCGCAGCGCTCGCTGCTTTTTTGGGGCCGCTTCGCAGCCCAACGGGGATAAATCCCCTCGCCACAGGTGTACGGCGCCGTCGATGATGAGTGGGCCTCAAGCCTGTTCGACCTGTTCCAGCCAGATCAGCAGGCGCAGCACTTCCTCGACTTCCTGCACCTGGAGGAAGCTGTAGCGCTGGTGGGTCTTGAAGATCCGTCGGGCCAAGGCTTTGTCGTTGATCACCGGCACACCGACTGCCTTGGCATACGCCCGCACCGCCAGGGCGCGTTGGTTGGTTTCCATCAGGGAGATGAACGGCAGCAAAGTGATTTCCGGGCGGAAATACACGCCGATGGCAATGTGCGTCGGATTGGCGATGATCATGCGCGAGCTGCGCACGTCGGATTTGACCTGCTCCGACAACAGCTCCATGTGCAAATCACGGCGGCGGCCCTTGATCTGTGGGTTGCCGTCCTGCTCCTTGTGTTCACGCTTGACCGAATCCTTGTCCATCATCTGGTCTTTCATGAACAACCAATATTCGCTGAGGGCATCGAGCACGACGATCAGCAGGATGCAGGCCAGGAACGCCAGCACCAGCACCAGCAGCAAATGCCCCCAGATCGCGAACAGGTCCGCTGCCTGGGCGAACAGTTGGGCAAACAGCAATTGCCGCTGGGTGACCCAGACGAGCCACAGCGCCATGGCAAAACTGCCCAGGTACAACAGCGCCTTGAAGGTGTCCTTGACCGTGCGCAGGCTGAACAATTTCTTGAAGCCATTGATCGGGTTCAAGGCGCCGAGATTCAGCTTCAACGCTTCGCTGGCCAGGGCAAAACCACTTTGCAGCAGGGCCGGCAACGCACTGGTCAGCACGCAGACCAGCAACAGCGGCAGCAACGCCTTGAGGCCGACCAGCACCAGCATCGCCGAGTAGGTTTGCAGTTCAACGTCAAAATCGCTGGCGATGATGCGCCGGTAGACCTCCATGATCTCGAACAGCGAGCTGTTGAAGACCAGATAGCTGATGCCGCACAGGGTCAGGCAGGTGATGACCAGATCCTTGGCCTTGAACGTCTGGCCCTTGCGGGCGGCATCCCGCAGGCGTTTGGCGGTGGGCTTCTCAGTCTTCGAGGCGCTGGATGACATGATCGCCCTCCCCGTCGCCCAGAGACTGCGCCAGCCCCTCTGACATCCCGCCCATGCGCAGGACTTCGTCCGGCAGGTGCACACCGAAATACAGCATCAACACCACCAGCGCCACCAGGCTCTTGACCGTCAACGACACGGAGAACGCATTCATTTGCGGCGCATAGCGCGAGAGCAAACCGAGCAAGGCTTCGCTGACCAGCAAGGTCGCCACCACCGGCGCACTGATCACCAGCGTCTTGCTCACCAACACATCCAATAGCGCGAGGAGAGCCGGCAGGTGCATCGCGCAGTCGTTGGCCGGCGCACAAATGCGATAGCTCTGCGCGACGGTTTCCAGCATCAACAGCATCCCTCCGCCTTCGAGGTACACCGCCGCCGCGAACAACTGGAGAAAATTCGCCAACTCCGACGTGTCGACACCGTTCGCCGGATCCACCGTGCTGCTGAGCATGGCGCCGCGCTGGTTGTCGATCAGGTTGCCCATGGCATGCAGCACCCAGAACGGCCAGCACAGCAGCACACCCAGCAGTACGCCGATACTCACCTCCCGCAGCATCAAGCCGAGGAACGCCAGGCTGTCGAGGGCGGGCGTCGGCACGCCGACGTAGGCCCAGAACCCCAGCGCCACCAGGACAATCACCGCCTGGCGCGCGACACCGGTCAGCACGCCGCTGTTGAGAAACGGCAACATGAAGAAAATCGGCGCCAGGCGCGCCACGCCCAACAGCGCGGCGGCGAACCCGGCATACAGTTCGAAGAACAGCGTCACCGCCATCGACCTAACCCAACGCCAGGCGAATGACTTCGCGGCTGAAGTCCAGCAAGGTTTCGCCGTACCAGCCCGAGAGCAGGAACAGGCAGGCGGCGACCGCCAGCAGCTTGAAGCCGAACGGCAGGGTCTGTTCCTGCAACTGGGTCACGGTCTGGATCAAGCCCACCACCAGGCCGACCACCGTGGCGACGATGATCGGCCAGGCCACCATCAGCAGGATCAGGTACAGGGTCTTGTTGCCGGCATAGACCAGATCGTTCATGGCTGCGCCTACGCCAGCAAGGTCAGGTATTGCTTGACCAGCCCGGTGGACAGCAGCGCCCAGCCATCCAGGGCGACAAACAGCACCAGCTTGATCGGCACGGAAATGATCACCGGGCTCATCATCATCATGCCCAGCGCCAGCAGGATGCTGGAGATCACCAGGTCGACAATCACGAAGGGCAGGTACAGGTAGAAGCCGATCTTGAAGGCACTCTTGATTTCACTCAGGGCGTAGGCCGGCAACAGCGAAAACAGCGAAGGCGCCAGTTCTTCATCAACAGGCCAATCGGCGTCGGTTTCATCCTGGACCGCCTGGGCCCGCTCGAAGAACAGCGCCAGCTCCGGGTCGGTGTATTTGCGCAGGTAATCCTTGTAGCTGCCCAGGCCGTTCTCGGCGAAATTCACCACCGATTCGATATCGGTAAAGGCCACCGCCTCGGTCTTGTAGTAGTCATGGCCCTGCTTCACGACCGGCGTCATGACGAACGCCGCGAGCATCAGGGCAATTGCGTTGAGTGCCATGTTCGACGGCACTTGCTGCAAGCCCAAGGCGTTGCGCACGATGACGAAGACGATGGAGAACTTGAGGTAGCAAGTGCCCGCCGCCACCAGGAACGGCAGCAACGAAGCGAACGCCAGCAGCGCGATCAGCGAAACGTCATTCATCGTCACCGTCCCGATAGACCTTCAGCAATTCGACGCCCAACTGCCCGTCCAACTGCACCAGTTCGCCCAGGGCCACGGGCTTGCCGTTGGCGCGCACCTCGATGTGCCGGGCCGCGTCGTCAGCCAGCGGGATCAGTTGCCCGGCGATGATCTGCGACAGCGCGGCCAGGTCCAGATCATGGGTGGCGAGCAGGAATTCCAGGCGCACCGGGAGCGATCCCAGGTCGATTTCCATGGCAGGTTCTGACGGGCTCTCTGGACTGGCCTCGGCCACGGTCGGTTGCATGTGTAAACCCTCTTCGGTAAAGGTGAAAACGCCAAGGCATTGGCCCGCCACAAAGCAGCGTTGCATGGGCTGGGCGATGCGCAGCACGTCGCCCTCCCCCAGCCGTATTCGACTGGCAAGGCTCAGGTGACTGACGCCGAGGATCAGTTCCAGGCGCATTGGCAACGTCTTCAGCCATGAGTCGGCGGTTACGGGGCCGCGCTGGGCATTCCTGGGCGGCAATTGGGTCAACCACACGCGCCCTCCGGGGGTGTCGAGCCACGGCACTTCGCCCGTCGGCAAGCGCGCCGGGGCCACGGATTCGATGTCCGACAGATGGCTGTAACGCAACTCGTCCACCTCCAGTGACAAGGGCCGTGGCACCGCCCGGAACAACTCGACGATACGGGGCAACGGGCACGGCTGCGTCAGCAGCGCTTGCAAGGTCGGGAGCGAATGGTGCAACCAGTCACGGGCCCTGATTAGCCCGCGCCAGGGCCCGCCATCACCCTGTGCGCAGAAGCTCAAATAGTCGGAACGCTTGGGCACCTTGGCCAGGCCCGCGTCCCGACCGGCGCGCCGCCAGCGTTGAATCGCCTGGGCGTGGGCATGCACCCAAGGGTCGACTCGTCGTAACTGCAATGCGCTCATGCCGGAGGCTCAGCCTGCTCGTCCGGATCCTCGTCCGGCCCCTGCTGCGAACCCTGGCGCGGCTGCTCGCCGCCGCTGTCGGTCAGCCGCCAGGCAGGCTCCCGGGCCAGGGCGAAAGGTTCCTTGAGTTGCTCGAACACCAGGGCATTGCTGGGGCTGAGCGTCAGGTGTCGAGTGGGCTCCTCAGACCTGCGGCTGATCGTCACTTGTCCGCTGGCCCCCGCTCGGTTGAAGGGGACTTGCAGGAACCCTCGATCCGCACCCGGCAACGTCTCGATCACGACATCGAGCGCGGGTGGCGGCGTCGATGCAGGGACGGATGCCGTGGCAACCGTCGGTGCGTGACGCGTGCCTTGGAGGCTCAACGGCGCCTGGGGCAGCGGTTCATCGCCAAGGGCCAGCGACTGCTCACTGGCAGCGGTGAACGGCTCATGCCGTGGCGGCTCGATCGATGCCGAGTAGGTCGGCAGCGTTGATTGATCCCCCGCTGGCTCCAAGCGTTGGGACAACGGATGGCGTGCCATCTGGCTGAGCGGTGGGCCGGCGTGTGGAAAAGTCATTGCGACCTGGGCACGGGGTGGCGCGCGAACGGCTTCAACCTCCACCGCTTCGCGGGCACCCGAGCGCTCCCCATCACGCTCAACCTCCGCGCCGCCCTGAACAGTACTCATCGAACGCCAGGCCAGCGCACGGCCATTGTCCATCGGCTCGCGATGAGGCCGAACCAGCGCAACCATCAGGTCCAGCACGCCCTGTGGCAGCTCTTCTTCCTGCACCGGGACAAGCAGGTCTTGCAGCTCATCCATCGGGCCTTCGTCGACGGGGTCCAGGACCTGGACCGGCCGAGCGGGAACCACTGAGAGCTCTTTCATCGCCGTCCCTCCATCATTTCTTCCAGTTCCCGCTCTTCCCGGCGCACCGCTTCAAGCCGTTGAACCCGTAACAGTTGCTGGACGGAACGCTCGTACTTGTCGTGTTTGCGCAGCAGCCCACGCAACCGCTCGCGCTGCACCTGCAACTGCTGCTCGACCTGTCGGCACTGCTGATCCACGCGGTCACGCTCGACCCGCAGCAGATCGATCCGCCGACGGATCACCGCCTGAGTACGCAACAGCGCCAACAGCTGCCCGTGATCCAGCACGCAGTCATTGGCGCGATGGCTGGCCAACAGGTCTTGCAGCGCGGCTTCCTGCGCCTCGAAGCCGTCGCGCTCCGTCAGCAGCGGCTGCAATTGGCGCTGGACGCGCAGCAGCGCCTGCTGGCCGCGTTGCCGCCGGAACTCGCTGAAGGCCAACAAGCGTCGCTGCTCAGGCAAGGATTTCATGCAGGCTCCGTAAGGTTTCGTCCGGCTCGCAACACTCGCCCGTCGGCTGGCGCAGCCAACGGTCGAGGGCATCACGCCGGTGCATCGCGTGGTCATTGGCCGCGTCCGCGCCCGGGCTGTACTCGCCCATGTCGAGAAAGACCTGCAACTGTTCAAGACGGGCCAGGGTTTCCCGGGTCGATGCGGCCAGTTGCTGCAGCTGCGGCGTAGTGACTTGCGTCCCCACCCGGCTGACGCTGCGCAGGACATCGATGGCCGGGTAGTGCCCCTTGGCCGCCAGGGCACGGCTGAGGTAGACATGGCCATCGAGAATGGAACGAATCTCCTCGGCGATCGGATCCGGCTCGTCGTCGCTTTCCAACAGCACCGTGTACCAGGCGGTGATGCTGCCGGTCGCGGTCACCCCAGGTCGCTCCAGCAAGCGCGGCAAGGCATCGAACACCGAAGCCGGATAGCCGCGCCGCGCCGGGGCTTCACCGGCCGCCAGCGCCAGGTCGCGACGGGCCCGGGCGTAGCGGGTCAACGAGTCCAGCAACAACACCACGCGCCGCCCCTGGTCGCGAAAATACTCGGCGATGGTGGTGGCTTGCAGCGCCGAGTTGCAGCGATCCACCGAGGAAAAATCCGAAGTGGCGAACACCACCACGCAACGAGAATGCTTGGGCGACTGGCGCAGGTGCGCGATGAACTCAGTCACCTCCCGCCCACGTTCGCCAATCAGGCCGATCACGAAGACCTCTGCGTCGGTGTGCTCGATCAGCATGTTGATCAAGGTGGTCTTGCCGGAACCGGCGGCGGCAAAAATGCCGATGCGCTGACCGACACCACAGGTCAGTAAGCCATCGATGACGCGAATGCCGGTGCGCAACGATTCCGCCACCGGGCGTCGCTGCTGGTAGGACGGCGGGTCGGCATCCACCGGACAATCCCGTTGCGCCACCGCCGTCGAAGGCGCCAGGCGCTCGACGATCGTGCCCTGGGGATCGACCACACTGCCGAGCAAGGCGTCACTGCAGGTCAGTTGCAAGGTCGAGCCGGTGGGCACGATCATCGACTCCCGGGACAAGCCTTTGCCATCACCCAGCAGGCTGAGCAACACGGCACCGGGCTTGAAGCCGATCACCTGCGCCCTGGCCGCGACCTCGGGCGAGCGCCAGTGCCGACGCACTTCGCAGACTTCGCCGACCACCACCCCGGGCAGCGCCGCTTCTATCAGTGGTCCGCTCAAGCGCAAGGGGTGGGCCGCCTGTCGCTCCAGGCGGAGGCTATTTCCAACCGCCATGTGCAGTGTCCTCACAGGGTTTTGATGACATTGACGGACACGCTCTCGGAGATTTCGCCGAACGACATGACGTCCAGCTCCCGGAAACGTCCCTCGATGAGTTTCTTGATGTAGCGCCGCACATCGACCGAACACAGCAACACCATGTCCTTGTGGGCGATGTGCACGCTGTCCAGGCCAACACTGAGGCGGTCCATCAGTTCTTCCGACTCGGCCGGTTCCAGATTGAGGAAACTGCCGCCGGAGGTTTGCCGGATGCCCCGGCGCACCACTTCTTCGAACTCTGGCGACAACAGCAGCACGCGCAGGTCGTTGCCCTGGGCAAACTTGTTGCTGATGTAGCGGGCCATGGCGCCGCGCACGTGTTCGACCAGCGCCAGCACGTCCTTTTCCCGGGAGGCCCAATGGGCAAGGGATTCGAGGATCAGCTTCATGTTGCGCACAGAGATGCGCTCGCCGATCAGGCGCTGCAGCACTTCGGCGATTTTCTGCACGGTGACGTGGCGATAGACTTCCTTGAGCAGGTCGGGGCAGCGGGTTTCCATTTCGTCGAGCAACTGCTTGGTTTCCTGCACGCCGAAGAACTCCTGGATGTTGCGCGCCAGCAGCGTGACCAGGCAGCGATAGCATTCTTCATCGGCGGGCCGTAGGTGATAGCCCAACTGCTGCACCCGCTCGCGGTCGGCGGCGCTGACCCAGACACCGCCCAGGCGATTGCTGTCGTTGCCGCGCACCAAGGCAAAGCCCAGGGGGTCCAGCTCCGGCGAGTAATCCAGCAGGCGCCAGTGATCGAAATGAATGTCGAACTGCTCGGCCCGCACTTCGTTGATCAACACCGCCACTTGATGCGCCGGCAGCGCCTCGCTGGCCCGCAGCCGTGGCTCGGGGATGCGCAAGCCGTAGTCGACGAAAAACTGGCTGCGAAAGCGCGCCGCCCAACGCTGCTTTTCCAGCGCTTCGAGTTGCGTCTTGGGCACCAGCAGCATCAAGGCAATGGTTTCTGTCGCGAGGTTGTCGACGTCATCGAGCAGCCCTGACTCGCTCGGCAGCGTGTTTTGCTCGGCGGCTTCGGCGCGGCTTTCGCCCGGACTAGCCTGTCGCGACGATTTGCGCTGGCGGACAAACACCACCAGGCCCAGCACGCCGGCAATCGACAGGAACGTCAGCAACGGGAAACCCGGCAACAGCCCCACGCCCACTGCCAGCAACGCGGTAACACCAAGGACGAACGGATTGCCGAGCATCTGGGTGAGCATGTTGCGCCCCAGGTTGCTGTCGTCGCCGTTGACGCGGGTGACGATGAAACCGGCGCCAATGGCGATCAGCAGCGCCGGGATCTGGGCCACCAGGCCATCGCCGATGGTCAACAGGGTGTAGGTCGACAGCGCGGTGGACAGGTCCATGCCCAGCTGGCCGACGCCGATGGCCATGCCGCCAATGAAGTTGACGAAGATAATGATGATCCCGGCGATGGCATCGCCCTTGATGAATTTCATCGCCCCGTCAAAAGACCCGTACAGCTGGCTTTCGCGCTCCAGCACGCTGCGTTTTTCCCGGGCCTGGGCCGCGTCGATGGCGCCGGCCTTGAGGTCACCGTCGATGCTCATCTGCTTGCCCGGCATCCCGTCCAGGGAAAAACGCGCGGCGACTTCGGCGACCCGTTCCGAGCCTTTGGTGATCACGATGAACTGGACAATGGTGACGATGGAAAAAATCACGAAGCCCACCACCAGGCTTTCGCCGATCACAAAGTCACCGAACGAGGCGATGATCTCGCCGGCATCGGCTTGGCTGAGGATCAGCCGGCTGGTGCTGATCGACAGCGCCAGGCGAAACAAGGTCGTCAGCAGCAGCAACGCCGGGAACGTCGAATAGCTGAGGATGCGCTCGATGTAGAACGAGCCCATGAACACCAGCAGCGAGATGACGATGTTCAGGCCGATGAGAAAATCCACCAGCACCGTGGGCAAGGGGATGATCAGCATGGCGATGATCATCACCATCAAGGTCAGGATCAGCAGCTCCGGGCGAGCACCGACGTTGCGCAAGAACCCATTGAGCAAGGTCATGGGCAACCGCCCGAGCGGCGCTGATCGATGCATTCATGGGCATAGGCGACGTCCGCCAAGCGGGTGAACTGGGTGGCCAGGCGCTGTGGCGCCTCCTCATCGGCAAACAGGGGCAAGGGCAACCGCAGGCTGAGCCGGCGCAGGGTCTGCAACAGTATCGATCGCTCACGGTGGGCACTGAGCAGCACTTGTTCGCCCAACGCACCGAGCAACAACTGGTCGAGGTCATCGGGGTAGGTCAACACGCCGAAGAAGAACACCAACCAGTCGGACTCATCGGGGTTGTGCCGGCAGATGACGGCATCGCCGAGCACTGCGCCGATAAACTGCTCGTCGGCCGAACGCAGGCGCTTGAGGTCGGTCACCCGGGCCAGCAGTTGACCAAACTCGACGCGCGAGCAACTGGGGTCCTGGGCGCTGATGTCGGTGAGCAACGCCGCTTCGATGAACGCCAGCACCCCGCTGCGTTGCGCCGCGCCATACAGGGCGATCCAGTCCTGGTAACAACTGAGCGGGCCTTCGTCGGACTCGAGGAAGTCCCGGTAAGTCTCGCGTAGCAGGCCGGCCCGCACCGCCAGGCTCTTGCCGAACATCCGGGCCTTGAGCGCCGCGTTGATCCCGGCGTTCAAGCGCTTGGGGGAGGCTTGGGCAACCACCATCTGCAACAGCGTTTCGAGGCGCTGCCGGGTCAGCGTTTCCAGGTTCTTGCGGCGCAACAACGCCCGTAGCACCAGGGCCAGGTCGCTGTCATCGGGAAACAGGCTTCGCGCCATTTGCAGTAACCAGGCGACGGGTTTGTCCGCCAACCGCGCCAGACTCAGCACCTGCCGCGCCTTGGGCACTGTGTCGTCTTCCAGCACGCGCTCGAAGGTGTCGGTCATGGCCTCGGACTTGAGCTCAAACAACCGGCGACCACGGAACTGGGTCAATGCCGCCGAGAGTTCGTCGCTGATCTGTACGAGGCGCTGCGCCACCGCAGCCGTTGCGCTGTCCTCCGGCGCCTCGGCATCGACTGGCGGCTGTGGATGTTCGGCGGCTTTCTCGGCATTCAGCCGCGCCTGGGCGGCCCGGCCACCGAGGGAAACCGGGGGCAGCATCATTTCTCTGACATCCGGAAGTACATCCGACGCACCCGTTCGTGCTGCTGCGGGGTCAGTAACTGCCCGCCCGGCTCGCTCGTGGCCGGTTCAAAAGCCTCGCGAATTTCCTTGGGCTGGATCAGGAACACACGCACCGTGTTGGCCGAGCGCCCCTGACGATAGCTGAACAAGCGACCGATCCAGGGAATCGACCCCAGCACCGGGACGCGTCCGATCTGCTCGCCATGGTCATCGCGGGTGAAACCACCCACCAACAGACTCTTGCCTTGGGGCACCCGCGCCACGGTACTGATGCGGGTGCGACCGACCGTCGGCAATGCACCCTGGCGCTCACCCTGGCCCGGGCTCTCGACTTCGTTGCCGTCCTCGATATTGAGCGACATCTCGATCTCGTCCGCGTGGGCGAAACGCGGCAGTACATTCACCAACGTGCCATAGGTCACATGCTGCAGATCGACACTGCGCTCCCCGACCAAGGGGGCATAGAAGGTGCGGTTGTTGTCGAAGATCGCCGGCACGTTCTCTTGCGTCAGGATCACCGGGCGCGAGACGACATTGGCCCGCTGGGTCCGCTCCAGGGCCATGACCTGGGTGACGAACGAGGCGCCATCGAGGGTGGTCGCCGAGCCGGCGTTGAGCGATGCGCTGAAGGTGGCCCCGGACTTCACCGCGCCTTGCCAATTGATGCCCAACTGGTTGAGCTCATCCTTGTGCAGGTCGATGATCCACAACGACAACTCGACGTGGCGTTTCGGCGTGTCCAGGGCATTGACCAGGTTCTCGATGAAGCGCACCTGCTCCGGCAGCCCCTTGACCAACAGGCTGTTGGTGTCCGGGTAGGCCACCACCCGAATGTTGCCGGCGGCCACCTCCCGCGCAATGATTCGCGGGGCCGTCGGGTCTTGGTTCGAGGGGGTGTCCGCCAGGCCCTCCAGGGGAAACAGCGGCATCGCGCCCCGCACTCCCGACGCGGTGCCTTGCGCCACCGACGGCTCGACCTCGTGCTTTTCGCCGCGCAACAGGGCCTCGATCACAGTGGCCAGCCCTGGAATGGTCACCTTGTCGTCGCGCAGCTCATAGTTGCGGTCACTGACAAAGGTGTTTCGCACCTGGATCACACCGATCTGCTGCTTGCCCAGCAGCAGCTCCGAACGCTGGTTGTCCATCAAGCCGGCGGCCTGCACCACCAGGTCGACATAGATCGGCGGGCCCGAGACATGGAACGTCCGCAGACCGTCGTGACGCAGCGGATACCGGACATCGTGCAGCCCCGAACGCCCCAGGAAGGCCTGGAGCTTGGCCACGGTCAGGGTCTGCAGCGACATCATCGCGCTTTTGATTTCCGAGGCGTCATACAGATAGATCGCCTGGCCATCGCTGTACCAGATCAGCCCCATCTGCGCGCTGACACGCTCGAAAGTCCGTTGCGGCGTGCGCAGGTCGAACGTGCCGCCGATCCGTTTGGCCGCCGTGGCCTTGCTGACAATGACCGGCTTGCCCAACGACCCGGACAACTCGCTGAAAAAAGTCCGCGCGCTCTGCTCTCGGGCTTCGAAGGTGTAGACATCGGCCCGGGCGGCCAATGCTGGGAGCAGCATGGCGGTACTCAGGCACAGCCATGAAAGGGTCAGGGAAAATCGTCGCTGGCTCATCGACTCACTTGCCTGGCAGGTAGGTGATATCCGCCAGGCTGCTGGGCGCGAAACCCACCAGTTCGCGGACTTCCTTGGAAAAGTGTGAAGAGGAGGCAAAGCCGAACTCCAGCGCCACGTCGGTCAGCGAGCCGTCCTGAAGACTCATGTTCAGCAGCGCCTGGGCCGTGCGCCAGCCGCGCAACACCGGTTTGGCCGCGCTCCCCAAGGCCTGCTGGCACAGCCGCCGAAAATGCGAAACCGACACGCCGTAGCGCTGGGCCAGCGTGTTGAGCTTTTCGCTGTGCGTGCCTTGTTCCAATAAAAACCGTACGAGCCCGTAGCTCTCGTGATGCCGCAACAGGTTGGCAGCCGCGTGATAGGCCGCGGTGCCGCCCAGCGCCTGGCCGATGAACCAGCGTTCGAATCGTTCCTGGGAGCGGACGACTTCCTCGGTCACCGGCAACAGGGCCCACGGTCCAACTGCCCCCCGTTGCCCGACCTCGACGAAGGCATTGCTCATGTCGAAAAAAGCCTGCAACTTCACCAGCGGCGCCGCAGTCACAGGCTGGACCTGCAACGGGCCACCACTCCAGCGCAGCGAATCACCCGCCACCACCACCCCTTCCCAACCGACCGGCAGGCGATGACTGACGCCAAACCTCGCGGCGCTCAGTTGAACCGGGCTTTGCGCGACACGCAGGTGCAGCACCCGTTCGCGCTGTTCAGGCAATGCCGTGGAGCGAGATGATTTGTCCTGCACGCCGGTCTCCTTTGCTACGTAGCCTTGGAAGGGCCGACAGGATGAAAGACCCGGCGTCTTGAATCTTGATGGAAAGGTGATGGGGCACGCACTGGCATATGCCTTGCACCCTTTTCGTTCATCGGCGCCCATGCCAATGGCGGAATGAGTGCCACACTGATTTAAAGGACAACGGCGTCGTCATCCGGCCCTGCCCTGGCAGCGCTGGGTACGGCGCTTTTTTTACGTGGAAGGTGATGCGCGATGAATGAAGTTCCAGCCAACCCCCTGGCTTGGGTCAACGGCAGCGATGCCCCGGAAAAGAGCGCAGTCGACCTGGGTTTCATGGCCTTGAGTGACTGTGCCCCAGTCGTGGTGGCCGCCACCCAGGGCTTCGCCCAACCCTATGGCCTGACCCTGAACCTCAAGCGCCAGACGTCCTGGGCCAACCTGCGGGACAAGCTGGTCAGTGGTGAAATCGATGCCGCCCACAGCCTCTACGGCCTGATCTACGCCGTGCACCTGGGGATCGGCGGCGTCGCGCCGACCGACATGGCCGTGCTGATGGGCCTGAACCAGAACGGCCAGAGCATCAACCTGTCCCATGGCTTGCAGGCCCAGGGCGTGACCAGTCCTGAGGCACTGGAACAGCACGTGCACCAAACTCGCCCGAAACTGACCTTCGCCCAGACCTTCCCCACCGGCACCCATGCCATGTGGCTTTATTACTGGCTCGCCGCCCAGGGCATCCATCCCTTGTCGGATGTCGACAGCGTCGTGGTGCCGCCGCCGCAAATGATCGCGCACCTGCAAGCCGGACGTATCGACGGTTTTTGCGTCGGTGAACCCTGGTGCGCCAGCGCGGTGAAGCAGAACCTGGGTTTTACCCTTGCGACCACCCAGACCATCTGGCCCGATCACCCGGAAAAAGTCCTGGGCTGCACCCGCGCATTCGTCGAGCAGTACCCCAATACCGCCCGGGCCCTGGTGATGGCGATCCTCGAAGCCAGCCGCTTCATCGAACAAAGCAGCGAAAACCGTCGCAGCACCGCACAACTGTTGAGCGCGCCCGAATACCTCGACGCGCCACTGGACTGCATCGAGCCGCGCTTGCTGGGGATCTATGCCGATGGCTTGGGCAACAGTTGGCAGGATCCCCACGCCATGCGCTTCCACGGCAATGGCGAGGTGAACCTGCCGTACCTGTCCGACGGCATGTGGTTCATGACCCAGTTCCGTCGCTGGGGCCTGTTGCGCGAAGACCCGGATTACCTGGCCGTGGCCCAGGACGTCCAGCAGCTCAAGCTGTACCGTGAAGCCGCTGGCGCACTGGGCATCGCGTCCCCGCGCCAGGACATGCGCAGCAGCCAGTTGATCGATGGCACCACCTGGGACGGTTCGGACCCGGCCAAGTATGCCCGCAGCTTCAAACTGCACGCCTTGAGCGATGCGGCTCCCCTTTTCGCCAGCCGCTGACAGGAGCCTCGACCATGCTGCGTATCCTGCTGATCAACGACACCGCGAAAAAAGTCGGCCGCCTCAAAGCCGCCCTGATTGAAGCCGGATTCGAAGTCATCGATGAATCCGGATTGACCATCGACCTGCCGGCGCGCGTCGAAACGGTGCGTCCGGACGTGATCCTGATCGATACCGAGTCACCCGGACGGGATGTCATGGAGCAAGTGGTGCTGGTCAGCCGCGACCAACCACGACCGATCGTCATGTTTACCGACGAGCACGACCCGGACGTGATGCGTCAGGCGATCAAGTCGGGCGTCAGCGCCTACATCGTCGAAGGCATCCACGCCGCACGCCTGCAACCGATCCTCGACGTGGCCATGGCCCGCTTCGAAAGCGACCAGGCCCTGCGCGCCCAGCTCCTGGCCCGCGACCAGCAACTGGCCGAGCGCAAGCGCATCGAACTGGCCAAGGGCATGTTGATGAAGATGAAGGAATGCAACGAGGAGCAGGCCTACACCCTGATGCGCCGCCAGGCCATGAGCCGCCAGCAGAAGCTGATCCAGGTGGCGGAGCAGATCATTGCCATGAATGAGCTGCTGGGCTGAAAGCCTTGTAGCGCCTGCCTTACCGCCCTACTGATGATCGTTCCCACGCTCTGCGTTGGAATGCATCCTGTGACGTTCTGCGTCACCTTGTGAAGCGGAACGCGGAGCGTCCCTGGCGCGGCATTCCCGCGCAGAGCGTAGGAATGATCGTGACAGACTTGGCACAGATCTCGCTTAAGCAAACCCACAGGTAACCAACGGCGGTTGCCCCACCTACGACAAAGACGTCGCACACCCTCCTTGCCTCTCTGGCGATCCGGGTTGCGGCGTTTTTTTGTTTTGGCCCCTCGGGGCCGGTGGTGCGACCACAGGCGGCGCACTGCTCAAAGCACTGACTCATTTCTCGAGACTTTTACAGCTGAGGTGCGCGATGAATTCAAGCTTCTGGAAATCCGGCCATACCCCGACACTGTTCGCGGCCTTCCTCTACTTCGACCTGAGCTTCATGGTCTGGTACCTGCTCGGTCCACTGGCGGTACAGATCTCTGCCGACCTGCACCTGACCACCCAGCAACGCGGCCTGATGGTCGCGACGCCGATCCTGGCTGGCGCCGTACTGCGGTTGTTCATGGGCCTGCTGGCCGATCGGATTTCGCCGAAGACTGCTGGCATGGTGGGCCAGGTGATTGTGATCGGTGCGCTGTTCTGCGCCTGGAAACTGGGCATCCACAGCTACGAGCAAGCGTTGTTGCTAGGCCTGTTCCTGGGCGTGGCCGGCGCGTCGTTCGCCGTGGCCTTGCCGCTGGCGTCCCAGTGGTATCCACCACAGCATCAGGGCAAGGCCATGGGTATTGCCGGTGCCGGTAACTCGGGCACCGTGCTCGCGGCGCTGATCGCTCCGGTCATGGCGGTGGCCTTCGGCTGGAGCAACGTGTTCGGCTTCGCGCTGATCCCCCTGGTGCTGACCCTGGTGCTCTTCGCCTGGTTGGCCAAGAACGCCCCCGAGCGGCCAAAAGCCAAATCCATGGCCGACTACCTCAAGGCCCTGGGCGACCGCGACAGCTGGTGGTTCATGTTCTTCTACAGCGTGACCTTCGGCGGCTTCATCGGCCTGGCCAGCGCCCTGCCCGGCTACTTCAACGACCAATATGGCCTGAGCCCGGTCACCGCTGGCTACTACACCGCCGCCTGCGTCTTCGGTGGCAGCCTGATGCGTCCATTGGGCGGCGCCCTGGCGGACCGTTTCGGCGGCATCCGCACCTTGCTGGGCATGTACACCGTCGCGGCCGTCTGCATCGCCGCAGTGGGCTTCAACCTGCCGAGCTCCTACGCCGCCCTGGCCCTGTTCGTCTGCACCATGCTCGGTTTGGGTGCAGGCAACGGCGCGGTGTTCCAACTGGTGCCACAACGCTTCCGTCGCGAGATCGGCGTGATGACCGGGCTGATCGGCATGGCCGGCGGCATCGGCGGCTTCGCCCTGGCGGCGGGCATGGGCGCGATCAAGCAGAGCACCGGCAGCTATCAACTGGCACTGTGGTTGTTTGCCAGCCTCGGTGTCCTGGCCTGGTTCGGCCTGCACGGCGTCAAGCGCCGTTGGAGGACCACTTGGGGTTCGGCCGCCGTCACTGCGGCTCGGGTATAAATAGCCTCCATGAGCCTGCAACTGAGTTTCGCCGAAGCCAGTGCCATCGGCCCGCGGGAGGAAAACCAGGACGCCCTGCGCCTGGTCACCCCCGCCCCGGCCCTGGCCGCCAGCAAGGGATACCTGTTCGCCATCGCCGACGGCGTGAGCCAATGCGCCGATGGCGGGCTGGCCGCCCGTTCGACCTTGCAGGCCCTGGCCCTGGATTACTACTCCACGCCACAGACCTGGGGCGTGGCCCAGGCATTGGACCGGTTGCTGTTGGCGCAGAATCGCTGGCTGCAAGCCAACGGTGGCGGACAGCCGCTGCTCACCACCGTCAGCGCCCTGGTCCTGCGGGGTCGGCGCTTCACCCTCGCTCATGTCGGCGATTGCCGGGTTTACCGCTGGCACGCCGATCATCTGCAACGGGTCAGCGAAGACCACGTCTGGGAACAACAGGGCATGCAGCATGTGCTCAAGCGTGCCCTGGGCCTGGACCAACACCTGATCCTCGACTTTCTTGACGGCGAACTGCGCATCGACGAAACCTTCGTGCTGCTCAGCGACGGCGTCTGGGCAGTGCTGGGCGACACGGCCATTGCCGGCATTCTTCGGGATCAACCGGACCTGGACGTCGCCGCCCAGACCCTGGTCAACGCCGCGCACCTGGCCGGCAGCCAGGACAACGCCAGTGCCTTGCTGGTGCGGGTCGATGCGGTGGGCGAAGCGAGCATCGGCGATGCGCTGATCCAGTTGCAGCAATGGCCCCTGCCGCCTGCGCTGAAACCGGGCCAGGTGTTCGAGGGCTGGCAGATCGAAAGCCTGCTCGGCCACAGCCAGCAATCGTTGCTCTACCGGGTACACGATGGTCAGGGCCAACCTTGGCTGCTGAAAACCCTGCCCGCGCAACTACGGGACGATAGCCGCGCGGGGCAGGCGTTGCTCTCGGAGGAGTGGTTTCTCAAGCGCGTCGCCGGGCGGCAGTTTCCCGAGGTCCATGGCGTTCCCCAGCGTCAGCATTTGTACTACGTGATGCGTGAATATCCGGGCGCGACCCTGGCCGAGCTGTTCAACCAGGGCGGGCCACTGCCTCTGGCCCAGTGGCTGGACCTGGCGCAGCGGCTGGTACGGGCAGTAGGCCTGTTGCATCGAAGGCAGATCTACCACCGCGACATCAAGCCGGAAAACCTGCACCTGGGGGATGACGGGGAATTGCGTTTGCTGGATTTCGGCCTGGCCTACTGCCCGGGCCTGTCCGAGGACCAGGCCAACGTCCTGCCCGGCACGCCCAGCTACATTGCCCCGGAAGCCTTCGCCGGCACCGCACCGACGGCGCAACAGGACTTGTACTCGGTCGGCGTGACCTTGTACTTCCTGCTGACCGGGCATTATCCCTACGGCGAAATCGAAGCCTTCCAACGCCCGCGCTTTGGCGTACCGGTCAGTGCCAGTCGCTATCGACCGGACTTGGCCGAATGGCTCGGGCAAAGCCTGGAACGCGCCGTCGCCGCAGACCCGGAGCAACGCTTTGAAACCGCCGAAGAGTGGTTGTTGCTGCTGGAGCAGGGTGAACGCCGCAGCTTGAACGTCAGGCCCCGGCCACTGCTGGAGCGCGAGCCGCTGAAGGTCTGGCGGACCTTGGCGCTGGTGTCCCTGGTGGTGAACATCGTGCTGCTGTTTTTGGTGTTTCACTCATAACAACCGTGGCGAGGGAGCTTGCTCCCGCTGGGGCGCGCAGCGACCCTAGAACCCGGCGACACGGTGGATCAGGTTGATTGAGTGAGCTTGAGAGGGGGGGCTGCTGCGCAGCCCAGCGGGAGCAAGCTCCCTCGCCACATAAAATGCCTCGTCGCTCGACAACGCTCCATTACCGGGCAACACGCTTTGATTCGGTGCAATAAATCCCCTTCTCTCTCGTTCACCCGGTCTTTCCCCCCAATAAACCCGCACCTTCAAGCCACTTGGCACAACCACTGCATAACCTCTCTCACCATACATAAAGCAACGCCTCCAACGATGAAGGCGGTGCTTCCCGAGAGAACGGGACCAGGACAAAGGCGTCCTCGCTAGCTTGCTAGCGGGACGCCTTTTTTTGTTTTCGTAAAAATTGCCGAGCCAGTCCGATCACCGTGATAAAGCGGACCTGAGCTTGCGGAGAACCCTGATGAAAAAACTCAAACTGGTAATGATCGGCAACGGCATGGCCGGGGTTCGAACCCTCGAGGAACTGCTCAAGCTGAGCAACGAGCTGTACGACATCACAGTGTTCGGCGCCGAGCCACACACCAACTACAACCGCATCCTGCTCTCGCCGGTGCTGGCCGGTGAGCAGACGTTCGAGGAGATCGTGCTCAACGACCTGAGCTGGTACCTGGACAACAACATCAAGCTGCTGCTCAACCGCAAGGTGGTGGAGATCGATCGGGTCAAGCGCCGGGTTATCGCCGAAGACGGCAGCGAAGCCGAATACGACCGCCTGCTGATCGCCACCGGCTCCACGCCTTTCATCCTGCCGATTCCCGGCAACACCCTGGACGGCGTGATCGGCTACCGCGACATCGCCGACACCCAGGCGATGATCGACACCGCCAAGACTCACAAGCACGCCGTGGTCATCGGCGGCGGCCTGCTCGGCCTGGAAGCCGCCAATGGCTTGAAGCTACGGGGCATGGACGTGACCGTGGTGCACCTGGGCGAATGGCTGCTGGAACGGCAACTGGACAAGACCAGCGGCCAATTGCTGCAGACCGCCCTGGAAAACCGGGGCTTGAAATTCCGCCTCAGCGAGCAGACCCAGGCCTTGCACGACGCCGGCAATGGCCGGGTCGGCTCGGTGCAGTTCAAGAACGGCGACATCATCCCCGCCGACCTGGTGGTGATGGCCGCCGGCATCCGGCCCAATACCGAATTGGCGGAAAAATCCGGCATCCCCTGCAACCGCGGGATCCTGGTCAACGACACGATGCAAACCTACGACCCGCGCATCTACGCCATCGGTGAATGCGCCAGCCACCGTGGCACCGCTTACGGCCTGGTGGCGCCGTTGTTCGAACAGGCCAAGGTCTGCGCCAACCACCTCGCACAACTGGGCTTCGCCACCTACAAGGGTTCAGTGACCTCGACCAAACTCAAAGTCACCGGCATCGACCTGTTCTCCGCCGGGGACTTCATGGGCGGCGAAGGCACCGAGACCATCACCCTCTCCGACCCGATCGGTGGCGTCTACAAAAAGCTGGTGATCAAGGATGACGTGCTGGTCGGCGCCTGCCTGTACGGCGATACCGCAGATGGCGGCTGGTACTTTCGCCAGATCCGTGAGAACCACGCCATCAGCGAGATCCGCGATCACCTGATGTTTGGCGAGAACGCCTTGGGCGACGTCGGTCACCAAGGCCAGGACAAAGCCATGAGCATGGCCGACAGCGCCGAAGTCTGCGGTTGCAATGGCGTGTGCAAGGGCACCATCGTCAAGGCGATCCAGGAACACGGGCTGTTCAGCGTCGATGACGTGAAGAAACACACCAAGGCCGCCAGCTCCTGCGGTTCCTGCGCCGGCCTGGTAGAGCAGATCCTGATCAACACCGTCGGCGGCGCGGCGGACGTCAAGCCGAAAAGCGAAAAAGCCATCTGCGGTTGCAGCGACCTCAACCACGGCCAGATCCGCCAGGCGATCCGCGACCAGCACCTGCTGACCATCGCCGGGGCCATGAGCTACCTGAACTGGCGGACCCCGAACGGCTGCGCCACCTGCCGCCCGGCACTGAACTACTACCTGATCTCCACCTGGCCCGGCGAAGCCCAGGACGACCCGCAGTCGCGCCTGATCAACGAACGCGCCCACGCCAACATCCAGAAAGACGGCACCTACTCGGTCGTGCCGCGGATGTGGGGCGGCGTGACCAATCCTTCGGAACTGCGGCGCATCGCCGACGTGGCCGACAAATACAACGTACCCATGGTCAAGGTCACCGGCGGCCAGCGCATCGACCTGCTGGGCATCAAGAAGCAGGACCTGCCCGGCGTGTGGAAAGACCTCGACATGCCGTCCGGCCACGCCTACGGCAAATCCATCCGCACCGTGAAAACCTGCGTGGGCAGCGAGTTCTGCCGCTTTGGCACGCAAAACTCGACCCAACTGGGTATCGAACTGGAGCACGACCTGTTCAACATGTGGTCGCCCCACAAGGTCAAGCTGGCCGTTTCCGGTTGCCCGCGCAACTGCTCGGAAGCCGGCATCAAGGACGTCGGCATCATCGGTGTCGACTCCGGCTGGGAGATGTACATCGGTGGCAACGGCGGGATCAAGACCGAGGTCGCCGAGTTTTTCGTCAAGCTCAAGACCGCCGAGGAAGTGCGTGAATACAACGGTGCCTTCCTGCAGCTGTACCGCGAAGAAGCCTTCTACCTCGAACGCACCGTGCACTACATGCAGCGGGTCGGCATGGAGCACATCAAGAAAGCCGTGCTTGAGGACCCGGAACGGCGCAAAGCCCTCCATGAACGCCTGAAGTTTTCCCTGTCGCTGGAACAGGACCCTTGGAAACAGCGCCTGGAACAACCCCAGCTGAAGAAAGAGTTCGAGGTCATCCCCGTGAAAAACCTGGAGGTGCCGGCATGAACTGGCTGGATATCTGCGCACTGGAAGAGATCAATATCCTGGGTTCGCGCATCATCAATGGCCCGAAAGGCGATATCGCAATTTTTCGGACCAGCGACGATGAAGTCTTCGCCCTCGATGACCGTTGCCCGCACAAGGGTGGCCCGCTGTCCCAAGGCTTGGTCTATGGCAAGCGCGTGGCCTGCCCGCTGCACAACTGGCAGATCGACTTGGAAACCGGCCAGGCCCAGGCCCCGGACGTGGGCTGCGCCCATCATCATTCGGCGCGGGTCGAGAACGGTCGGGTGATGCTGGCCCTGCGGGACGCAAGCTGATGAACCGCCAGATCACTGCCTCGACCTGCTGTTATTGCGGGGTCGGTTGCGGCGTCCTGATCGAGCATGACGTCGAGCGCATCCTCGGCGTCAGCGGCGATCCCGCCCATCCGGCCAACTTTGGCAAACTGTGCAGCAAGGGCTCCACCCTGCACCTGACCGGCGACCTCGCCGCTCGCGCCCTCTATCCCGAGTTGCGCCTGGGCAAAGGCCTGGCCCGGGCCCGCAGCGACTGGGACAGCGCCCTGGATCACGCCGCCAGCGTCTTCGCCGAGACCATCGCCGAGCACGGCCCGGACAGCGTGGCGTTCTACATCTCCGGGCAACTGCTGACCGAGGACTACTACGCCTTCAACAAGCTCGCCCGGGCATTGGTCGGCACCAATAACATCGACAGCAATTCGCGGCTGTGCATGTCCTCCGCCGTGGTGGGCTACAAGCGCAGCCTCGGCGCCGACGCCCCGCCCTGCAGCTATGAAGACCTGGAGCTGAGCGACTGCGTAATGATCGTCGGCAGTAACATGGCCTACGCCCACCCGATCCTGTTTCGCCGCCTCGAAGAAGCCAAATCCCGCCGGCCGCAGATGAAAATCATCGTCATCGACCCCCGGCGCACCGACACCTGCGACCTGGCGGACCTGCACCTGGCGATCCTGCCCGGCACCGATGTCGCCCTGTTCCATGGGATTTTGCACCTGCTGCTGTGGGAAGACTGGGTCAACCGCGATTTCATCAAGGCCCACACTGAAGGCCTGGCAGACCTGAAAAACCTGGTACGCGACTACACGCCGAGCATGGTCGCCCAACTGTGCGGTATCAGCGTCGAGCAACTGCACCAGTGCGCCGAATGGGTTGGCACGTCGCCAAGCTTCCTGTCGCTGTGGTGCATGGGCTTGAACCAGTCCACCGCCGGCAGCGCCAAGAACAGCGCTTTGATCAACTTGCACCTGGCCACCGGACAAATCGGCCGGCCAGGTGCGGGGCCTTTCTCTCTGACTGGCCAGCCCAATGCCATGGGCGGACGGGAAACCGGCAGCCTGTCGAACCTGCTGCCAGGTCATCGCGAAGCAGCCAACCCGGCGCATCGCGCCGACGTCGCCCGTTATTGGGGCGTCGAGCAATTGCCCGCCACCACGGGCTTGAGCGCCATCGAATTGTTCGAGCAGGTTCGCAGCGGCAAGATCAAGGCCTTGTGGATCGCCTGCACCAACCCCGCCCAATCAATGCCGGACCAGACCGCGGTACGTGAAGCCCTGCAAGCCTGCCCGTTCGTGGTCCTGCAGGAGGCGTTCCGGACCACCGAAACCGCCGCATTCGCCGACCTGCTGCTGCCGGCGGCTAGCTGGGGCGAGAAAGAAGGTTCGGTGACCAACTCCGAACGGCGCATTTCCCACGTCCGCCGGGCAATCGGCGCGCCGGGTGAAGCACGGCCGGACTGGGCAATCACGGTGGATTTCGCACAACGCCTGGAGAAACGCCTGCGGCCCGGCCAGCCCAGCCTGTTCGCCTTTGAAACCCCGGCCCAATTGTTCGATGAATACAAGCAATTGACCCGGGGTCGCGACCTGGACTTGTCCGGCATCAGCCACGCGTTGATCGATCAACTCGGTCCGCAGCAATGGCCCTTCCCGGAAGGCGCGACCGTCGGAACGGCGCGCCTGTACGTGGACGGGATTTTTCCCACCGACAGCGGCCGCGCCCGGTTCGTGGCCGACCCGTATCGCGCCGCCAAGGAACTGCGTGACGCCCGCTACCCGCTAACCCTCAACACCGGTCGGCTACGCGACCAATGGCACGGCATGAGCCGCACCGGCACCGCCGCCCAGTTGTTTGGTCATGTGAACGAAGCGGTACTCAGCCTGCATCCCGACGAACTGCAGCGCCATCGCCTGCAAGCGGGCGACCTGGTCAGCCTCAAGAGTCGTCGCGGCAGCGTGATCGTGGCCGTGGACAGCGACGACAGCGTGCGTCCCGGCCAGGCGTTCCTGCCCATGCACTGGGGCGACCGGTTCCTCAAGGGTGGGGTCAATACCCTGACGCAACCTGCCTTCGATCCCTTGTCGAAACAACCGGAACTCAAGCACAGCGGTGTGCGCCTGGAAGCGGTGAACCTGCCTTGGCAGCTTTTCGCCTTGATCGAAGGCGATGTTCAACAGCATCTGGAGGCCCTGCGCCCCCTGTGCGAGGCGTTTTCCTACGTCAGCCTGAGCCTGACTGGCCGTGAGCGTCCCGCATTGCTGATTCGCGCTGCCAGCGCCGTTGCCCCTGAACCGCAACTGCTCCAGGCCATCGACGAACAATTGGGTCTGATTGATGGGCCGGTGCTGGCCTATGACGATCCGCGTCGCTCCATCGGTAAGCGGGTGCGCATCGAAAACGGCCGCATCACCGCTATTCGCCTGGCCGGCGAAACCCTGGCCCGACACTGGTTGCAGAACCTGTGGCTGGAAGGTCGTGCCGATGAACAACTGCGGCGCTGGCTGCTGGCACCTTTGAGCGCGCCGCCGGGCAATGTCGGCGCAGCAACGGGTGGCAGCAAAACGCTGTGCAACTGCATGAACGTCAGCCAGCGTGCGATCTGCGCAGGTATTGAACGTGGCCTGGACTTGCAGGGGCTCAAACAGGAGCTGGGCTGTGGCACGCAATGCGGCTCCTGCGTACCGGAAATCAAGCGCCTGCTGGTTGCCACTGCGCAACCGCTGGCGGCTATCTCGTGAGGAAAACACTATGAACGCAAAAGTCTGGCTGGTGGGTGCAGGTCCTGGTGACCCTGAATTACTGACCCTCAAAGCCGTGCGCGCCCTGCGCGAGGCCGACGTGGTGTTGATCGACGATCTGGTCAACGCAGCGGTGCTGGAACATTGCCCCGATGCGCGCATCATTGCCGTGGGCAAGCGCGGCGGGTGCCGCTCCACACCCCAGGCCTTCATTCATCGATTGATGCTGCGTTATGCCCGCCAGGGCAAATGCGTGGTGCGCCTCAAGGGCGGCGACCCCTGCATCTTCGGCCGCGGTGGTGAAGAGGCGCAGTGGCTGCGCGAGCAGGGTGTCGAAGTGGAGATGGTCAATGGCATCACCGCCGGCCTCGCGGGGGCGACCCAATGCGATATTCCACTGACCCTGCGCGGGGTTGCCCGGGGCGTGACGCTGGTGACGGCCCACACCCAGGACGGCAGTAGCCTGAACTGGCAAGCCTTGGCGCAAAGCGGCACGACGCTGGTGGTGTACATGGGTGTGGCGAAGCTGAGCGAGATCCGCGAACAGTTGCTGGCCGGTGGCCTGGCGGCAAACACGCCTGTCGCCATGATCGAAAATGCGTCCCTGCCCCATCAACGTGACTGCCGCAGCGACTTGGCCTCGATGGAAGCCGATGCGAACGCCTTTCAACTCAAGAGCCCGGCGATCCTGGTGATTGGTGCGGTGGCAGCGGCCGCTGAACTCGCCGGATCGCAGCCTGCGTGGGTCCAGGCGTCGGCGCTATAACAAACCACACCGAACCTGTGGGAGCGAGCCTGTTCGCGATAGCGGTGGGTCTGCATCATTGATGTTGACTGATACGCCGCCATCGCGAGCAAGCCCGCTCCCACAGGTATTGTTTTGTCTGGCACAAGCTGCGTCCCACAAATCGCAGACAAAGAAAAGCCCGGCCTAGGCCGGGCTCTTCCAAAGCTGTGGGCTAATTACTTAGCTTGGGCTTCAACCTGCGCTTCTACGCGACGGTTAACTGCACGACCAGCTTCAGTGGCGTTGTCGGCAACTGGGCGGGATTCGCCGTAGCCAACAGACTGAACGCGGGACGATTCAACACCGTACTGGTTGGTCAGAACTTTCTTGACGGCGTCTGCACGACGCTCAGACAGTTTCTGGTTGTAAGCGTCAGGACCGACGGAGTCAGTGTGACCTTCAACAGTGGTGCTGGTGGATGGGTACTGCTTCATGAAGTCAGCCAGGTTCTTGATATCGCCGTAGCTGTTAGGCTTGACGACCGACTTGTCGAAGTCGAACTTCACGTCCAGCTCAACACGTACGACTTCAGCAACTGCTGGGCAGCCATCAGCGTCAACGGTTACGTTGGCTGGGGTGTCAGGGCACTTGTCGACGTTGTCGCACACGCCATCGTTGTCGCTGTCGGAGCAGACTTCAGCCGGAGCTGGAACTGGAGCAGCAGCAGGCTTGGAGCCGCCACCGAAGTTCACACCGATACCGACGCTTGGAGCCCACTCGGTGTCGCCCTGGTCGATGTTGTACTGAGCTTCAACGCCGGCACGGGCGTAGAAGTTCTCGGTGAAGTACAGCTTGGCGCCGCCACCAACGTTGGCGAAGGTGGAACGGTTACGACCGTTGCTGCCATTCTGGTCGATGCTCTGGTCGGAGAAACCGGCAGAGACGTAAGGACGCAGCATGTCGCCTGGGTTGTTGAAGTGGTACAGAGCGTCCAGAGCGGTGTTGGCGCCTTTGACGTTGGTGCCGTCGTCAGTACGGGCGTTGTGCACTTCGTCGTAGGCCAGACGCAGTTCAACGTCGTCGGTCAGGAAGTAACCAACCGAACCGCCGAACAGGTTGCCGTTGTTCTTGAAGTTACGAGCGCTGTCGAATTGTTCTTTCTTGGCGAAGCCTTCGATTTCAACTGCGCCTTGGCCTTGTGCCAGAGCGCCGAACGAAGTGGCAGCAATCAAAGAACCAATGGCAAAGCCCAAGGTGTTTTTCAGTTTCATCCGTTAAATCCCCATCTGGTGATTGTGAAGCAGTCCCGCAAACCGGGGGACAACTCGGCGGCAAGTCTATCAGAACTTGCCTACACGTAAGAGATATTTGCGCCGAACTTAAGTTTCAGCAATGCCCGCAAATTTCTCACGCAATTTGTCGAGCGCGCGCTTGTAACGCATTTTTGTCGCGCTCAAACCCATATGCATTATGTCTGCGATCTCCTGGAATTCCAGCTCTGCGACAAATCGTAGCACCAGAATTTCCCGATCGATCGGGTTCACATAGACCAGCCAGCGATCGAGTCCCCCCTTCTCCTCGGGCTTGGGCGCCTTATCTTCCGACGCTTCCTCCAGAGGATCCAGGCTCAAAGCGTCCATCAAGCGACGCTTTCGCCGTTCCTTGCGATACTGCGTGATGCATTCGTTGTAGGTGATGCTGTAGAGCCAGGTCTTGAACTTCGATTTCCCCTCGAAGTTCTTCAGGCCATACAGCACCTTCAACATCACCTCCTGACAGACATCATCAGCATCGCGATCGTTCCCAAGATATCGTGCACAAACGTTAAATAATGTTCTCTGGTAACGGCGCATCAATTCTTCATAGGCGCGCGTTACGTGAAACAGCTCGGTATGCGCGCGCGCGACCAACTCCTCATCGGAGAGATCACGGGGGTCGTAGCGCGTAGATAGCGATTGGGGTTTGTTCAAAACAAGTCGGGCCGACAGTCTAGGTCAATGTGCGCCGCAGCCTGCGATAGCAGGCATTTTGCGGCGGCATACATTAGCAGGATTTGCCGGGTTAGCGGCTACTCACATGCTGTTCCAGCAGGATCCGATTGGAAAGCGACACCAGCTCGCCCTCCTCGGTCAGCAATGTGGTCTTCACCGTGCCAATCTCTTCGATCTGGCCTTCGACCTCGCCTACACGCACTTGTTGCCCAACCTCATACAATTCACGCACATAGATTCCCGCCAGTATCTGACCGGCGATTTCACGACTCCCCAATCCCATTGCCAGCGCAACCGCCAGACCAACGGTAATCAAAACGATCACGATCACGTGGTTGAGCAGGTCTGTCTTGACCTCCAACTGGCTGATCGCCACCGAAATACTGATGATGATCACCAGGCCCTGGGCAATTCGCCCTACGCCAGCGGCGTAGTCCAGCCCCACGCCCTCGGCCGCGCCGCGCACCAGCCCATTGGCCAGTTGCGCCAGCAGAACGCCGACCAGCAATACCAGCGCAGCACCAAAAACCTTCGGCAAATACAATGCGAGCATATCGAGCGTCGCCGAAACTCGCTCAAGGCCAAGGGATTCTGCTGCGGAAACCAGGAAAATCAGCAATACAAACCAGTACACGATCTTGCCGACCAGGGTCGAGATCGGTACCTGGATGCCGCCACGGGACAGCAACTTGGTCAGGCCGGTGCCGCCCATCAGGCGATCGAGGCCCAGCTTGGCGAGCAACTTGGACAGCAGCGTGTCCAGCAGCTTGGCCACGACAAAGCCCAACAGCAGCACCACCAGGGCGCCGAAGAGATTCGGGATGAAGTTAGCTACTTTGGTCCACAACGCAGTCATCGCCGTGACGAGGCTCTGGGTCCAGAGATCAAGTTCCATATTCAATCAGCCTTATCAGCGGTGCGAGTAACAGGTTTACGGCGGGAAACCGGCGAGAGATGGGCCGATCCGTTATTCAGGGCAATCATCAGCGCGGGCAACCAGCGGCCCAGCAGGCTGAACAGATCGCCGGCGCCGACCTGGCGGTTGGCGGTTTTCAGTACACGTCCCAGGCATGCATCGTCGTCCCGGCTGGACGGCGAAGCCTTGAGCATGTCGCGCAAAGACTGTTCAAACGGATCGTGCATACGCACCTCTCGTGATGTCTGTGGAAGACGCGATCAAATTTCGTCGGGTCACATGAAACCCCATCACACCCAGCGCAAACGACGGAACAACCACCACTGCCCCAGCGCCACGCAGATCATCAGCAAGCACGCGACCATAAAACCGTAGGGGCTTTCGGAAAACGGAATGCCGCCGACGTTGATACCCAGAAGGCCGGTGAGAAAACTCATCGGCAGGAAAATCCCGGTGATGATGCCGAAGCGGTACATGGTGCGATTCATGCGCACCGAAAGGCGCCGGTCTTCGGCCTCCAGCACAAGCCCCACGCGCTCTCGAGTCAATTCCAGCTCCTCGAGGTAACGGGTCAGGCTGTTGTTCAATTCGTTCCAGTAGTCGCCGTCATCGTCGCAAAACCATGGCAGTTTGAGCCGCGTCATCTGGCCGAAGATGTCCCGCTGTGGCGCCAGGAATCGCTTGAGCCCGGCAGCCCGTCGACGGATGTGCAAAATGGCGTCGTGCTCGGGAGTATACCGTTCGTCGGTATCGAGTTTTTCTTCCTCGCCATCGACGATTTCGGAGAGGCAGGTGACCAGGTCCTGCACCTTATTGGTGAGGTATTGCGCCATGTAGAGGATGAGTTCGGACGCCGTCTTCGGGCCCTTGCCCTCGGCCAGTTGCGCCAGTAGCTCATCGGTGGCGCGCAACGGACGCAGGCGCAGGGAGATCACCCGCTGGGCGGACGCAAAGATCCGTACCGACACCATATCTTCAGGTTCGGCGCCCGGGTTGAGATTGATCCCCCGCAGGAACAGCAGCAGCTCGGCATTGGGCAACGGCAACAGCCGCGGCCGGGTGTTTTCTTCGAGCAGCAGGTCGCAGTTGAACTCGCTCAGGCCACTGGATTTGCGCAACCAGGTGTGGGTTTGCGGATGACTGCGATCCCAGTGCAGCCACAGGCTTTCATGGGCCTGCAACTGCAAATCGTCGAGTTCGGTCCGGGCTATGGAACGCGCGCCGCCTTTACCGTCCAGCACCAGGGCATGCACCAGCCCCCACTGCGCGTTTTCTTCCTCGAACATCCTCATCCCTTATGGCTGTACTGCTTCATTCAGGCATTTTCAGCGGGCTTGGCGAGACGATCACGCCGTTATTGTCCGCATAGACATACTCGCCCGGACGAAACGTCACGCCGGCAAAGGTCACCGGCACATTGAGTTCGCCAACGCCGCGCCGGTCGGTCTTCATCGGGTGACTGGCCAGGGCCTGGACCCCGAGGTCCGTCTGGGCAATGATGTCGACGTCGCGGATGCAACCGTAGACCACCAGCCCTTCCCAGCCGTTTTTCGCGGCTTTTTCCGCCAGCATGTCTCCCAGCAGCGCCCGACGCAGGGAACCGCCGCCATCGACCACCAGCACCTTGCCGTTGCCCTTGAGTTCAACCTGCTCCTTGACCCGCGAGTTGTCCTCGAAGCACTTGATGGTCACGATTTCGCCGCCGAAGGAATCGCGGCCGCCGAAATTGCTGAACATCGGCTCCAACACCTGCACCAGTTCCGGGTAGGCGTCGCACAGGTCGGGCGTGAGGTAATGGTTCATCGAACAACTCCTGAAAGGCTGGAACGTCGGACTGAATGAGCAACCGTTTGTGACTGGAACCGCTTGAAGCGTCATATCTTAGCCGCAAGCCGACCAGAGCGAAATGCCCTTGTCAGAGCCTTCGCCTCAAACCGCCTCGGCCAACTGGGGCTGTTCCGCCAGCAAAGGGGCCTGCTGATCCTTGAGCCAACGCACCACCAGCGGCCAGACTTCAAGATGCGCGGCCTTGCTCACCAGCATCTCGACGTGACCAAAGTCTTCGGTGAACCCCTGTCCCCGGCCCAGGCAGACAAACTGCTTGTGCTCGGAACCGATCTGATCGAAGAGTTTGCGGCACGCCCAGGTCGGGTCCTGGTGATCGCCTGCGGCACTCACGGCCAACACCGGTAACTGGACATCGGCCAACCCGGCCCACCAGTTCTTCTCGGCATCGCCGAAACGTCCGAACAGGCCGTACCAGCGCATGCTTTCCAGGGCCAGGCCGATGGGCTCGTCCTCGGGGCCGCGCTTGAGCCTTGAACCGGACAATTGGGCAAAACGCTTGAGAATGAAGCGACCGCTCCACTCCACTGGCGGAATCTTCAGCGGCCAGTAGGTACGGCTGACCTGGGCACCAAAAAACGCCGCCGAAGCCACCGCCGGCTTGCCCAGGTAATGGCCGCCCAAGGCGGCAGCCAGGGTGATGCCCCCCAGGGAATGACCGATCCAGTGAGGCACTTGCCCGCTCTGCTCACGCACGAAGGCGCCAATGGCCGGCAAGTCGTAGCGGGCGTAGTCGGCCACGCGATTGTTGCGATAACCCTGGTTGCGCTGGGACAACCCATGGCCGCGCATCTCGGGGATCCAGACATCGAACCCCAGGCGTGTCAGGTACGCGCCCAGGCCCAGGCCCTTGGGGGAATACCAGAAGCGCCGATTGGAAAAACTGCCGTGCAACAGGATCACCGGGACCCCGCGGGTTTCGCAGGCGTCGGCCATGCCCAGCCGGGTGACGGCCAGTTCGACGCTGGCGTCCGGGCTGTTGCCGGGTTTCAAGCGATAGACGTCTTCGCTCAGATCACCGCGCCGCTCGGCGCTGATCAGGGCGACAGGAAAGAGGTTGCTGCTGCTTTGCATAATGTTCTTGCACAAAAAAGGGCGGCATCTGTCAGGAGCCCGCCCTACTTCAATCAAAAAGGGGTCGTGTAACTGTAACGCTGCTCATTGAAGAGGATAAGTGAAACCGTGGCGAGGGAGCTTGCTCCCGCTTGAGTGCGAAGCGCTCACAAGAAAGGGACTGCTACGCAGTCCAGCGGGAGCAAGCTCCCTCGCCACAATGAACTTCACCAGCCTTTAAACAGTATTACCGTTGACCGCCCCTTCACTCGATCAGACCGCCGCCTGACCCTCAGCCAGGAAGAACCAGGTTTCCAACACGGAGTCCGGGTTCAACGAAACGCTTTCGATGCCCTGCTCCATCAGCCACTTGGCCAGGTCCGGGTGGTCCGAAGGGCCCTGGCCGCAGATGCCGATGTACTTGCCGGCCTTGTTGCAGGCGGCAATGGCGTTGGCCAGCAGCTTCTTGACCGCCGGATTACGTTCGTCGAACAGGTGCGCGATGATCCCGGAATCGCGGTCCAGGCCCAGGGTGAGCTGGGTCAGGTCGTTGGAACCGATGGAGAACCCGTCGAAGAACTCAAGGAATTCTTCCGCCAGGATCGCGTTGGATGGCAGCTCGCACATCATGATCACGCGCAGACCGTTGTCGCCCCGGGCCAGGCCGTTTTCGGCCAGCAGATCGACGACCTGGCTCGCTTCGCCCAGGGTCCGGACGAACGGCACCATGATCTCGACGTTGGTCAGGCCCATTTCGTTGCGCACACGCTTGAGGGCGCGGCATTCGAGCTCGAAGCAGTCGCGGAACGATTCGCTGATGTAGCGCGAAGCACCACGGAAGCCCAGCATCGGGTTCTCTTCTTCCGGCTCGTAGAGCTTTCCGCCGATCAGGTTGGCGTATTCGTTGGACTTGAAGTCCGACAGGCGCACGATGACCTTTTTCGGCCAGAACGCCGCCGCCAGGGTGCTGATGCCTTCCACCAGCTTCTCGACGTAGAAACCGACCGGATCGTTGTAACCGGCAATGCGCTTGTCGACGCTGTCCTTGATGTCCTGCGGCAGGCCGTCGTAGTTCAGCAGTGCCTTGGGGTGCACGCCGATCATGCGGTTGATGATGAACTCCAGGCGGGCCAGGCCCACGCCAGCGTTCGGCAGTTGCGCGAAGTCAAAGGCGCGATCCGGGTTGCCGACGTTCATCATGATCTTGAACGGCAGGTCCGGCATGGCGTCCACGGAGTTCTTCTTGATGTCGAAGCCCAGTTCGCCCTCGAAGATGTAGCCGGTATCGCCTTCGGCGCAGGAAACGGTCACGCCCTGGCCGTCTTTCAACAACTGGGTGGCGTTGCCGCAACCCACCACGGCCGGGATACCCAGTTCACGGGCGATGATCGCCGCATGGCAGGTGCGCCCGCCACGGTTGGTGACGATGGCGCTGGCGCGCTTCATCACCGGTTCCCAGTCCGGGTCGGTCATGTCGGAGACCAGTACGTCGCCGGCCTGGACCTTGTCCATCTCCGAAACGTCGTTGATGATCCGTACCTTGCCGGCGCCGATGCGCTGGCCGATGGCACGGCCTTCCACCAGCACGGTGCCGGTTTCCTTGAGCAGGTAGCGCTCCATGACGTTGGCCTGGGTGCGGCTCTTCACGGTTTCCGGACGGGCCTGCACGATGTACAGCTTGCCGTCGTCACCGTCCTTGGCCCATTCGATGTCCATCGGGCACTTGTAGTGCTTCTCGATGATCATCGCCTGCTTGGCCAACTCGCTGACTTCGGCGTCGCTCAGGCAAAAACGCGCGCGCTCGGCCTTGTCCACGTCGACGGTCTTCACCGAACGACCGGCCTTGGCTTCGTCGCCGTAGATCATCTTGATGGCCTTGCTGCCCAGGTTGCGGCGCAGGATGGCCGGACGACCGGCTTGCAGCGTGCCTTTGTGGACGTAGAACTCATCGGGGTTCACCGCGCCCTGCACGACGGTTTCACCCAGGCCGTAGGCGCCGGTGATGAACACCACGTCACGGAAGCCCGACTCGGTGTCGAGGGTGAACATCACGCCGGCGGTGCCGGTTTCGGAGCGGACCATGCGCTGCACGCCGGCGGACAGGGCAACCAGCTTGTGGTCGAAGCCCTGGTGCACGCGGTAGGAAATGGCACGGTCGTTGAAAAGGGAGGCGAAGACTTCCTTGGCGGCACGGATGACGTTTTCCACGCCACGGATGTTCAGGAAGGTTTCCTGCTGGCCGGCGAAGGAGGCATCCGGCAGGTCTTCGGCGGTGGCCGAGGAACGCACGGCGACGGCGATGTCGGGATTGCCTTCGGACAGCTTGGCGAAAGCGGTGCGGATCTCGGCGTTCAGTTTTTCGGGGAACTCAGCTTCCATGATCCATTGGCGGATCTGGGCGCCAGTCTTGGCCAGGGCATTGACGTCATCGACGTCCAGGGCATCGAGCGCATCGTGGATCTGCTTGTTCAGGCCGCTCAGTTCCAGGAAATCACGATAAGCCTGGGCGGTCGTGGCGAAGCCACCTGGTACCGATACACCGGCACCGGCGAGGTTGCTGATCATCTCGCCCAGGGATGCGTTCTTGCCCCCCACATGCTCCACATCATGGACGCCGAGCTTATCGAGGGAAACTACGTACTCTACCAAGGTGATCTCTCCACTAACTGTGTTGGAAAAGCTCAAGGCACCGGTGGCCCCAGGGGAGCGATGACCGGCGATATGGCCTGGACCTGGAAAATAAGTGAGAATGCGGACCACTGGCGGCCAGCAAATCGCGCCTATCATATCCAAGAATCGTCACTAGCTCACTAGCTTAAGGCCCAAGGCGCAAATGAAACGATCTGCTTTCTTTATCTCCGACGGCACCGGCATTACGGCCGAAACGCTAGGCCAAAGCCTGTTGGCACAGTTCGAAAACATTACCTTCGCCAAGTTCATACGGCCGTACATCGACAACGTCGACAAGGCGCGGGCCATGGTACAGCAAATCAATAAAGCCGCCGAAACCGACGGTTTCCGCCCGATTATCTTCGATACCATCGTCAATCAGGACATCCGTGAGATTCTCGCAACGTCCAATGGTTTCATGATCGACATTTTTTCCACGTTCCTGGCGCCCCTGGAACAGGAACTGAGCGAGCATTCCTCCTACTCGGTCGGCAAGTCCCACTCCATTGGCCACAACTCCAACTACATGGAGCGGATCGAGGCGGTCAACTTCGCGCTGGACAACGATGACGGGGCCCGCACGCATTATTACGACAAGGCCGACCTGATCCTAGTGGGGGTGTCGCGCTGTGGTAAGACGCCGACGTGCCTGTACATGGCGATGCAGTTCGGCATCCGTGCCGCCAACTATCCGCTGACCGAAGACGACATGGAGCGCCTGCAACTGCCCAGCGCCCTGCGCGCCCACCAGCACAAGTTGTTCGGCCTGACCATCGACCCGGACCGCCTCACCGCGATCCGCAACGAGCGCAAGCCCAACAGCCGCTATTCGAGCTATGCCCAGTGCGAGTTCGAAGTGCGCGAGGTGGAAAACCTGTTCCGGCGGGAGAATATTCCGCACATCAATTCCACACATTTTTCCGTGGAAGAGATTTCGGCGAAGATCCTGGTGGAGAAAGGGGTGGAGCGGCGGTTCAAATAACCAGACGGCGTGCCGGAAAGCCTGTGGGAGCGAGCTTGCTCGCGATGACGGAGTGTCAGCCAACATTGATCTTGCTGACCCACCGCAATCGCGAGCAAGCTCGCTCCCACAAGGGATAGGAAGCCTTCCGGCCTATGGTTTCAACCGCTTGAGCAACGCCTGCCCCACCTCCAGCGCCGACGCCGGGTTCTGGCCGGTAATCAGTTCCCGATCCTTCACCACATGGGACGTCCATGGCGCGGTATTGCTGCTGTAGCGCCCGCCCGCCTGCTCCAGCGCGGTCTGTGGATAGAATTTCATGGTCCCGCCGCCCAGCAACCCCTTGGCGAGTTCTTCCTCCTGGTTGCTGATCACCGTCATGTTGTACCCCTTGTAGATCCAGTCGGACGGGGGCGAGGCCTGGCCTTTGCTGGCCAACCGACCGACGAAGCCCTTGGCATCAGGCAAGGTCGACAGCAACGCGATCGGGCCGTGGCAGACCAGCGCGGTGGTCTTGCCCTTGTCATGGAAATGCGTCAACACCCGCCCCAGCGGTGCGCTCGTGAGCAAATCCTGCATGGGCGCATGCCCGCCGGGAATGTACAGGGCATCGAACTGTTCCAGACCGATCTGCTCGACACGGGCCAGGCTGATCACCGGTGAGTCCTTGGCCGAAGTGATATTCAGTTGAGCCAGTAACGCCTGGTAACGCTCCAGCTCCGCCGGGTCATTATTGAAGTACATCTTGTCCACCGAGGACCGGTCCAGCGTCGGCGCCTTGCCCTCCGGGGTGGCGAACGTCACTTGGTGACCGGCATCGAGCAACAGCTTCACCGGCTGCAGCAATTCGTTGAGGTAAAACCCGGTGGAGAAGACCTTGCCATTGTTCAGATCCAGATGATCGGAATCCGACAGGACCACCAGCACGTTATCGGCATGGGCCGCGACGCCAATACCCGCCAGAACGACAGACGTTGCCAAGGTCGTGAGCTTTTTCATGATGACTCCAGGATGTTTCGATAAAAGATGCGCTTACTGTATTGATGCCCTGACCGGCGATAAACTGACGCGCCGGAACATCACTTGGCCCCTGGAGGCAACAATGGCACGCCGATTCGATTATCTGGCCGACGTGGAAGCCTTCGTCACGGTCGTGGAAAAAGGCACCCTCAGCGCCGGTGCCGTGGCACTGGGGACCACGCCTTCGGTATTGAGCCGGGCCATCTCCCGCCTCGAAGCCCGGCTCGGCGTACAGCTGCTGCGACGCACTACACGGCGGCTGAACCTCACCGACGCCGGCACGTTGTACCTGGAACAGTCACGCTCGGCCTTTGCCCTGATTGACGACGCCGAGCGGCGAATCCAGGGCCAGGACGGTGTCTTGACCGGTCGCGTGCGCTTGAGCGTGCCGACCACCTACGGTCATTACCGCCTGCCCTCGCTGCTGTCGCGTTTCGCCGAGGCTTACCCGCAAGTTCGGGTCGAGTTGAGTATCACCAACCGCAACGTCGATCTGGTGGCCGAGGGGTATGACCTGGCGATCCGCCTTGGGCCGCTGCCGGACAGCGGCCTGGTCGGGCGCAAGCTCGAAGACGCTCGCCTGTGCCTGGTGGCCGCGCCGCATTACCTGGAACGCGCCGGAACGCCCCGGCACGTCGATGAACTGGCTGCCCACGCCTGCCTGCCTTTCGTAATGCCCAGCAGCGGACGCATCGCACCCTGGCTGTTTCGCGACAATCATGAAGACCGGGAATGGCTGCCGGCGGGCAATGTGCAAGTGTCCGATGATGTATTGGGTATCGTGTCCCTGGCACAGGCCGGGATGGGGATCTGCCAGACCTATGAGTTCATTGTCCGAGAGCGAATCGAGCGCGGGGAATTGATGGCTTTGCTGGAGGACTTTGGCGGGCGCAGCCGACCCTTTTCAATCATCTACCCGCCCCATCGGCAATTGCCGGCGGCGGCGAGGGCGTTGATTGATTTTTTGATCGAGCAATAGCGGGTAATGTCGGCCTTTGTGGGAGCGAGCTTGCTCGCGAGTGCGGAGTGTCAGCCGGCATTGATGTTGCCGATCCACCGCTATCGCGAGCAAGCTCGCACACGGGGTTCTGATGTGGCTGCAAGATTTGTGTTCTCCCGCAGCCTTCCTGTGGAAAGCTTTCTTGCTGCCACAGGCTCTACATTTAGTGGGCCGCAGCCGCCTGCTCTTCCATCTTCTTGCGCAGGCTCAGCGGGCGCATGTCGGTCCAGACTTCTTCGATGTAGGCCAGGCATTCCTTCTTGAACCCGCTTTTGCCGACGGTACGCCAGCCTTCGGGGACGGCCTTGTAGTCTGGCCAGATCGAATACTGTTCTTCGTGGTTGACCACGACCTGAAAGACGATGTCCTCGCGGTCGAATACTGAAGTCATGGGTGTCTCTCCATCTTTGCTCGAGGTTCGCTGCGTCACATGCGCAGCCAGGATATGAAAGGAACGTACGGGGCCGGGTGAAAATTAGCTGTCGGTGACCGCCGCATGCAGGGCTCGCCCGAAAATCTCGGCGACCCGGTCGATTTCGGCCCGGGTGATGATCAACGGTGGCAGGAACCGCACCACGCCGCCCTGCCGGCCACCCAGCTCCAGGATCAGCCCGCGCTTGAGGCATTCACGTTGCAGCCGTGGCGCCAGCCATGCGTGCACCGGCGGATGGCCCAGGGCGTCCGGCTTCCCCGTCGGGTCCACCAGTTCAACACCGAGCATCAACCCGCGACCGCGGATATCGCCCAATTGTGGGAAGTCCCGCTGCAGGATGTGCAGGTGCTCGCTCAGGCGTTCGCCCATGGCGGCGGCGTGGGCCGGCAAGGCGTGTTCCTGCAGATAGCGCATCACCGCGGAACCGGCGGCCATGGCCATCTGATTGCCACGGAAGGTGCCGGCGTGAGCACCCGGCAGCCAGGTGTCGAGCCAGTCGCGATAAACCACCACCGCCAGCGGCAGGCTGCCACCGATGGCCTTGGACAGCACGACCACGTCCGGGATGATCCCGGCGTGCTCGAACGCAAACATCTTGCCGGTACGGCCAAAGCCGCTCTGGATTTCGTCGACGATCAACGCCACCCCCGCCTGCTCGGTGATCCGCCGCAAACCGCGTAGCCAGTCCAGATCAGCGGGAATCACCCCGCCCTCGCCCTGCACCACTTCGACGATGACGGCTGCCGGCAATTGCACGCCAGCCTCGGGGTCATTCAGCAGGTTTTCCAGGTAATGCAGATTGGCCTTGACGCCCGCCACACCGCCCAGCCCGAACGGGCAGCGGTAATCGTAGGGGTACGGCATGAATTGCACGCCATTGCTGAGCAAGGCGCCCAAGGGTTTCTTCGGCCCCAGGCTGCCCATCAGGCTCAACGCCCCTTGGCTCATGCCGTGATAACCACCCTGGAACGAAAGCACGGTGCTGCGGCCGGTGGCGGTGCGCACCAGCTTGAGGGCGGCTTCCACCGCGTCGGTACCGGTGGGGCCGCAGAACTGGATCTTCGCCTCGGCGGCAAGCGCCGCCGGCAACAAGCCGAACAGGTCCTGGACGAAACGGTCCTTGACCGGCGTGGTCAAGTCCAGGGTATGCAACGGCAGCTCATCGGCCAGCACCTGCTGGATCGCCTCGATCACCACCGGATGGTTATGCCCCAGCGCCAAGGTGCCGGCGCCGGCCAGGCAGTCGATGAAGGTGCGACCCTCGACGTCCTCGACATACAGCCCCTTGGCACGCTTGAGGGCCAAGGGAATCCGCCGTGGGTAGCTGCGGGCATTGGACTCCTGCCGACTCTGGCGGGCCAGCAGCGGCGACTCATTGAACTGGTAGAGCGTCTCGACCGGCGCAGGGCTGACCCGTGCCGGCTGTGCTTCGATAAGGCTGTTGGCGACTGACATCTCTCGACCCCCGCAATCCACTGTAAGTAGCGACCCAAATGGCACACCGCACAGGTGCGTATCCGGTCGGGCGCACATGCAGGTTTCCTGTTGAGGAAACGCATCAGCGCGGCAAGGATTTACTCCCGGGCCGTGCAATCGTGTCTCGATACCGCGCATTGCCTGGGGATTGTCCATGTTCTTGGGGGTTGGCCTGGATCATTGTGGCGAGGGAGCGAGCACGGTCGGCATCACCTGGCTGACCCATCGCTTTCGCGAACAGGGATAGGGGAAACCGCGATTGTGTGTCCAGCCCAATCCCTTGTGGCGAGGGAGCTTGCTCCCGCTGGACCGCGAAGCGGGCCCAAATCCGTCGCCCGGAACCGTCAGACTCACCGCGCCCCCTGGTTCTGGGGCTGCTGCGCAGCCCAGCGGGAGCAAGCTCCCTCGCCACGGAACCACTCACTTGAGCAGGGGCTGCTGCACCGGCACCGTCAACTCGACCCGCAGCCCATCCGGGCGCGTGTCGAAATGCAGGCCGCAACCGCAACGCTGGACGATGGCCTGGACGATCGCCAGCCCCAGCCCGCAGCCGGTGCTCTGGCCGTTGCGCCAGAAGCGCTGGGTCAGGTGTTGGATGTCGTCGGCGGCGATGCCGGGGCCGTGGTCGCGGACCTGGAAGCGCACGCGCTGGCCGACCATCTCCAGGCTCAGCTCCACCTCGGTATCGTCCGGAGTATGGCGCAGGGCATTATCCAGCAGGTTGCGCAAGGCGGCGATGGAGAGCACCGCCGGCATCTGCACCGGTGCATCGGACAACCCTGGGGATACGTGCAACCTGATCCGCCGGGAATCACTGCTGGCGGCATCCTGGATCGCCAGCCGGGCGACCTGCTCGGCGTTGCATTGCACGCCATCGTCGAACGACAGGCTACCTTCTACCCGCGCCAGCAGCAGCAACTGTTCGAGCGTGCGATGCATGCGGTCGGTGCCCTCCTCGGCCCGGGCCAGGGATTGGTCGCGGGCGGCGCCCTCGGTCATGCGCGCCACTTGCAGGTGCGTCTTGATCGCGGTCAGCGGGCTGCGCAGCTCGTGGGCGGCGTCGCCGGTCAGCCGTCGCTCGCGCTCGATGGTCTTGCCGATGCGCTGGAACAGCTGGTTCTGGGTCTCCAGCAGCGGTCGTAATTCGCTGGGCAGTGGATGGATCTGCAAGGGCTCCAGGGAATCGGCGCTACGCCGCATCAGCGCATCGCGCATGCGATTGAGCGGCGCCAGGCCCTGGCCGATGCCCAGCCACAACAGGCACAGGCAACCAAGCAATGCCACGCCCACCGGCACCGAGGCGGCCAGCAGTATCGACATGTTCAGGGCTTCGCGTTCGATCTGGCGGTCGGCGGTGGTGATGCGCAAGTCACCCCGGGCCAGGGTGAAGCTGCGCCAGGGCGCGCCATCGATCATCTGGTCGTGGAAACCCATTTTCTCGGCTTCCAGGGTTTGCTCTGGGGTGCCGTGGCTGCGGGCCAGAATCTCGCCGCGCAAGGAGCTGACCTGACAGGCCATGCCGCCAGGAATGCTCAATTGCTCGGAACTCAAATGCGTGCCGTCGCCCTTGCTGGGCAGCGGCGGCATCTGTTCAAGCAACCCGGCAACCATCCGCGCCGAGGCCACCAGGCGCTGGTCGAGGGAGAACATCATCTGGTTGCGCAGGTCACTGAGCATCCACGCCGCGGCCAGGGCCCAGATCAGGGCAAAAGCCGCGCCGAGGGTCAGGCTCAGGCGCAGTCGCAGGCTCATCACTTGGAGGGCTCTCCACCTTCGGCCGGCCCCAGGCGATAGCCCAGGCCCCGCACAGTCTCGACAATCCCGTTGCCCAACTTGCGCCGCAGGTGATGGATATGGACATTGAGGGCGTTGCTTTCCAATTCGTCGTTGAAGCCGTAGACGCTGTCCTTGAGTTGTTCGGTGGACAGCACCCGGCCGCGACTGTGCAGCAGCGCCTGCAACAGCGATTGCTCGCGCCGGGACAGATCCACCGGCTGGCCGTCCAGGGTGGTTTCCCGACTGCTGGGGTCGTAGGTCAGGCGACCGTGCTCGATCAGGTTGACGCTGCGCCCCGCCACGCGCCGCAGCAACGTGTGCAGGCGCGCCGCAAGCTCGCGCAGGTCGAAGGGTTTGAGCAGGTAGTCATCGGCGCCGGCCTGCAAGCCGTCGACCCGGTCGGTTACCGAGTCTCGGGCAGTGAGGATCAGCACCGGCGTCTGCATCCCCTGCTGACGCAGTTGCCTGAGCAGCTTGAGACCGTCCTCGTCGGGCAATCCCAGATCCAGCACCATGACGTCGAATTCCGCCACCCCGACCATCGCCCGCGCCGCCGATGCGGTGGCGACGTGCTCGACAGTCAGGCCCTGCGCCGTAAGGCCGGCAACGATCCCGCTGGCAATCAACTCATCGTCTTCGCAGACCAGTACGCGCATGGTAAGCCCCGTGGAAAAAGGTACATTAGGCCGCCGGCCGATTAAGCCGACATTATGCGACGAGTACGGCCAACATGGGCGATCATTGCTGCCTGCCGGTCGTCGCCGGGTTAATCGACGGTTAATCGCCAGCCGCCATTGTGTTTTCCACTTGCTTCGTTCTAAGGCTTTATCCATGCGTCGATTGTTTTTGCTGTGGCTGTTCCTGATCTCGGGCCTGGCCCAGGCCGCCAATCCCTTCGAAACCAAACCCGATTTCCTGCCGGTGGAAAAGGCGTTCGTGTTTACCTCCGAACGCCTGGACTCCGGTGAAACCCAGCTGTTCTGGCAGATCGCCGATGGGTACTACTTGTATCAGCAGCGGCTCAAGTTCGATGGCCTGGCCGAGGCGCAAAAACCCAAGCTGCCGGAGGGTGAAGCCCACAGCGACGAGTTTTTCGGCGACCAGCAGGTCTATCGCCAGGCGCTGGAGCTGAAGATTCCGGCCGGTGCCACGGGCAAGATCAAGGTCGGCTTCCAGGGCTGCGCCGACGCCGGCCTGTGCTATCCACCCCAGACCCAAGTGGTCGACCTGGGTGGCAGCGCACCGGTGGCGGCCAGCGGCGAGGCGCCGGACCAGGCCCTGGCCAGCGGCCTGCAACAACGGGCCTTGGGCTGGAGCCTGCTGGTGTTCTTCGGCTTGGGCCTGCTGCTGGCGTTCACCCCCTGTTCGCTGCCGATGCTGCCGATCCTGGCCGGGCTGGTGGTGGGCAGCGGCGCCGGGCCGAGACGCGGCCTGGCCTTGGCCGGCAGCTACGTGATCAGCATGGCCCTGGTGTACGCCGCCATGGGCGTGCTCGCCGCGCTGCTGGGCGCCAACCTCCAGGCGCTGCTGCAACAACCGTGGCTGCTGGGCAGCTTCGCGGCGGTATTCGTGTTGCTGGCGCTGCCCATGTTCGGCTTCTTCGAATTGCAATTGCCGGCCGCCCTGCGTGACCGCCTGGAAAACGCTGGGCGCCAGCGCCGCGGCGGCAGCCTGGTGGGTGCCGGGATCCTCGGGGCGCTGTCCGGCCTGTTGGTGGGCCCGTGCATGACCGCGCCGCTGGCCGGCGCGCTGCTGTACATCGCCCAGAGCGGCAATGCGCTGCACGGCGGGCTGATCCTGTTCACCATGGGCATCGGCATGGGCCTGCCACTGTTGCTGTTGGTGACCGTGGGCAACCGCTTCCTGCCCAAGCCCGGCGCCTGGATGAACCTGCTCAAGGGCGTGTTCGGCTTTCTGTTCCTGGGCACCGCGCTGCTGATGATTCGCCCGATCATCGACGGTTCGTTGTGGGTCGGCCTGTGGGGCGTGCTGTTGTTGATCGCCGCCTACAGCGCCTGGCGCCAGACCGAAGGGTTCGGCCGCATCGCCTATGTCTGCGGCAGCGCTTCGTTGCTGTTCGGCCTGTGGGGCAGCCTGCTGGTAATTGGCGCCGCGGGCGGCGGCGATGATTTCTTCCAGCCCCTGAAGGTCTACGCCGGCACCGAGGGCCGCGCGACCGTCAGTGCCCACGATGCGTTCGTCACGGTCAGCGAGCCCACCGCCCTGCAGCGGGAACTGGACGCCGCCAAGGCCCAGGGCCAGTGGGTGCTGCTGGACTACTACGCCGACTGGTGCGTGTCCTGCAAGATCATGGAAAAACAGGTCTTCGGTCGCAGCGAAGTGCTCGACGCCCTGAACGGTGTGCGCCTGCTGCGCCTGGACGTCACCGCCGACAGCCCCGCCAGCCGGGAACTGCTGGGCCGTTACCAAGTGCCGGGGCCGCCGAGCCTGCTGTGGATCGGCGCCGACGGTGAAGAACGCCGCAGCCAGCGGATCACCGGGGAAGTCGACGCCAAGGCGTTCCTGGAGCGCTGGAACCTCACCCGGGACGCGCTCTGATGCTGACGTTCACCTTGGGCACCTTTGCCATCGCCCTCAACCACCTGTTGCTCATCAGCGCCCTGGCGCTGGCGACCTTCGTGGGCTGGCGGGTGGCCAAGCGCGGGGGCGAAAACCCCGAGTCGGTACTGTTCGTGCTGTTTCTACTGGGCCTGCTGGCCGCACGGATCGGCTTCGTCGTCGCCTATTGGCAACATTACCGGGACGACCCGTGGCAGATCGTCGACCTGCGCGACGGTGGCTTCCTGGCCTGGCCGGGCATCGTGGCGCTGCTGATTGCCGCCTTGTTGTGGGCACGACGCCGCCCGCCCCTGCGCCGACCATTGGGCTTCGGCGTCGGCAGCGGCTTGCTGTTCTGGCTGGTGGCGACCCTGTCGTTGACGATTTATGAACAAGGCACCCGGCTGCCAGACATCACCCTGCGCACCGCCGACGGCGAGACCGTGAAACTCACCGATTACCAGGGCGGCCCCCTGGTGATCAATCTATGGGCCACCTGGTGCCCGCCCTGCCGGCGTGAAATGCCGGTGCTCGAAGAAGCCCAGCAACAGCGTCCGGACCTGACCTTCCTGTTCGTCAATCAGGCCGAAAGCATGCAAAGCGTCAGCACCTACCTCGCCACCCAAGGCCTGAGCCTGGACAACGTGTTGTTCGATGGCAGCGGCCGCCTCGGCCAGGCTGTCGGCTCCATGGCCCTGCCGACCACCCTGTTCTACAGCGCCGATGGCCGCCTGCTGGGCAGCCACCTGGGGGAATTGTCGGAAGCGAGCCTGGCTCGCGCCCTGGAAAACTTCGAAACGCCGGACTCGTCCACAACGCCTCACTCCGCCACAAGGAAAACGCCATGCCCCGCCTCCGCCACCTGCTGACCCTGGCCGTCGCCACCGCACTGTCGCAGGCCCCGCTGCTCCAGGCCGAAGAATTGCCTGCAGCGATCAAGAAGATCGAAGCCAAGGGCGCGAAAATCATCGGCACCTTCGACGCGCCGGACGGCTTGCGCGGTTACGCGGCGCAATACCAGAACCGTGGCATGGCGCTGTACCTGACCCCGGATGGGCAGCACGTCCTGCTGGGCAACCTGTACGACGCCGACGGCAAGGACCTGAGCGCCGAGCCACTGCAAAAACTGGTTTATGCACCGATGGCCAAGGCCATCTGGGCGAAGATGGAGGGCAGCAACTGGATCGCCGACGGCAACAAGGACGCACCGCGCACGGTGTACCTGTTCAGCGACCCGAACTGCCCGTACTGCAACATGTTCTGGGAACAGGCTCGGCCCTGGGTCAAGGCCGGCAAGGTGCAGTTGCGCCACATCATGGTGGGCATCATCCGCGAAGACAGCCCAGGTAAATCCGCCGCCTTGCTGGCGGCCAAGGACCCGGAAAAAGCCCTGGCCGAGCATGAAAAGGCCGGCAAGGGCAGCCCGCTCAAACCGCTCAAGGACATACCGCCGGCCATCCAGGCAAAACTGGACGCCAACCAGCAGTTGATGGACGAACTGGAACTGTCCGCCACCCCGGCGATTTTCTATCTGGATGACAAAGGCGAGCTGCAACAGCAGCAAGGCGCGCCGTCGCCGGACAAGCTGGTGAAAATTCTCGGGCCGAAGTAAAGCCCTGGACAAACACCTGTGGCGAGGGGATTTATCCCCGCTGGGGCGCGAAGCGGCCCCAATGCTGTCGACTTGGTTTGTCAGGTTCACCGAGGTGTCAGGTTTCAGGGCTGCTTCGCAGCCCAACGGGGATAAATCCCCTCGCCACAATTTCAGTGCTTGCGCGTCAGGAACTCCAGCAACGCCCCGGTCACGAATTCCGGATTCTCCAGATTGGAAATATGCCCCGCCTCCGGAATCGACACATGGGGGCAACCGATCAGCTCGGCCATTTCCAGCGACTCGGACGGCGGACGCGGTTTGTCCTGGTCGCCGCACATCACCACTGTGCCCTTGGCATCCAGCGCATGCAGGCGTGGCAAGATATCGTCCCGACCGAAAATGATCCGCCCCAGCGGTACGATGCTGGCGCGCAGGCGATCGCTTGGCAGCGCGGCCAATGTGGCGCGAAACTGCTGGTAGAGCGCCGATTGCGGGTCGATACCCGGTCGGAAGAAGATCGGCACGACAATGTCCAGCAACGGCTCGGGAATGCTGCCGCTGGCTTCGATCTTGTCGAACAGTGAAAAGTAGTACTGACGGGTCTGTTCTGGCTCGACGCCCACGTAAGTGTCCATCAGCACCAGCGACTGGATCCGCGTGGGCGCCGCCAGCGCCAGCCGCGCCCCCCACATCCCGCCCACTGAAAGCCCCACCAGGTGGAAGCAGTCGATGCTCAAGTCATCCAGCAGCTCCATCATCTGGCGGGCCAGATCGTTCAGCGAACTCATGCCCTCCGGCATTTGCCCCGACTGGCCATGGCCCCAAAGGTCCGGAGCGATCACCCGGTAATGCCTGGACAACACCTCGATCTGCGGCGCCCACATGGCGTGGTCCCACAGATAGCTGCCGCCCAGCAGCACCACCGGGCCCTGACCCTGGTCCAGGTAGTAAAGGGGTTGTCCGTCGATCATTGCAATTGGCATCGAGAAACTCCTTGTCTGAATGTGCAAAGCCCCGGCAGCCTGACCCGATAAACGGCCAATCGTCAATCGCCACAGCTATCCCTACCTGAACGGACCTGTAAAGTCTGACAGTAGATTTGCCGCAGCGCCGGCGATAGCTTGGACACTCGGAACGACAGCGGATGGAGAATCCTCATGACTAAAGCTGAGCTTCAAGCGTTCGCCCAAGAGCAAGTTGATCTCCTGAAGCCCAAGGCTGCCAACACGGACAAACCGTCCGGCCAGCGAGCCAAGGGGAAACTGCAATTCTTCGAGGCGATTCTGGCCGCGTATGACAACTCCCAGACCCCGGAACAGTTCGGTTTGCTGGATGCGGTCAATGACAGCCTCCAGAAGATTGGCGCATTTGCCTCCGGCGTGACCTTTTTCAGTAAACCGGAAGAGTGTTGCAAAAAATAAAGTCATCGCAAGCAAGCTCGCACAGAAGATTCGCGTCGTACACAAACCACTGTGGGAGCGAGCTCGCTCGCGATGAGGTCTTCATAGACGCCGCAAAACTACATTCCTTCCAACTCCGCCATCAAATCATTCAACCGATCTACCTTCTCCTCGGTGATCTCGCTGGCCGCCAGCCCATCGATGTAGTCGGCCAGTTCCTGCACCGTGCTGCATTCGAACATCGCCCGCAGCGGTACGTTGCGTTGCAGGGCCTTTTGCACCCGTGAGGCGATTTGCGTCGCCAGCAAGGAATGCCCACCCAGTTCGAAGAAGTTGTCCCGCACCCCCACCCGCTCGACTTTCAGCACCTGGGCCCAGATGTCTGCCAGGATCTGCTCCAGTTCATTGCCGGGGGCTTGGTAGTCCTGGCTTTGCAACTGGCCGATCTCCAGGGCCGGCAAGGCCTTGCGGTCGAGCTTGCCGTTGGCGTTGAGCGGCAGGCGCTCGAGCCACAGCCAGTGCAGCGGCACCATGTATTCCGGCAATTCGGCCCGCAGGCGCTGCTTGATGCGTTCCAGGCGTTCGGCGGGTTTGAGCGCCGAGTCGGTGGCAACGAGATAGCCCACCAGATGTTTGCCATTGACGCCCTCCTGCACACCCACCGCCCCATCACGCACTTCCGGCTGTTCATGCAAGCGCGCCTCGATTTCACCCAGCTCGATGCGGTAGCCGCGGATCTTCACCTGATGGTCGATGCGCCCGACGTACTCCAACACCCCATCGCTGCGCCGCCGCGCCAGGTCGCCGGTACGGTACAGCCGCTCCCCCGGCGCGCCGAATGGGTTGGGCACAAAGACCGGGGCAGTACGCAGGGGATCGCTGACATAACCGCGGCCAACCCCGATGCCCGCCACGCACAACTCACCCACCGCGCCCAGCGGCACCAGGTCCAGCGCGCCGTCGAGCAGGTACAGGCGATTGTTGTCGGTGGGCGTGCCAATCGGCAGATACGTACCACGGGTCGAGGCCAGGTCCACCCGGAAGAACGCCACGTCGTCGGAACACTCCGCCGGGCCGTAGGCGTTGACCAGACCGATGTCCGGGTAACGCAACAACCACTGGTGGGCCAGTTCCGGCGGCATCGCTTCGCCGGTGGGCAGCATCCAGCGCAAGCCGTCCAGACCGATGCGTTCCTGGGCAAGCATGCCCTGGATCAGCGACGGCACGCTTTCCAGCACGGTGATGCCCTGCTGCTGCACATGCTCCAGCAGCCCTTGCGGGTCGTGGGCGATGGCGTTGGGCACGATGTCGACCCGGGCACCGAACAACGGCGCGGCCAGGAACTGCCAGACCGAAATATCGAAGCTCTGGGACGCCGTCTGGGCAATCACATCCACCTCGCTCAGCGCCAGGTACGGCACTTTGCTCAGTTGGTTATTGAGCATCCCTCGCTGCTCCACCATCACGCCTTTGGGCAGGCCGGTGGAACCGGAGGTGTAGATCACGTAGGCGAGGTTATCCGGCCCGCTGTAGACCCCTGGGTTTTCCAGCGAAAGAGCGCTGGCCTGGACGGCTTCCCACACCAGCAACTTCGGTCGTCCGGAGCAGGCGAACTCGTCCAGCAACGCCTGCGCCTGGGCCTGGCAGGCCTGGGTGCAAACCAGTAACGGCGTGCGACTCAATTCGATGATACGGCCCAGGCGCTGGCTCGGCAGGCCGGGATCCAGCGGCAGGTAGCCGGCACCGGCCTTGAAGCTGCCGATGATCATACCCAGCAGCTCGGCATCCCGTTCGGCCAGCAGCGCTACGGGCTGATCCAGGCCGACACCGGCAGCGATCAGGGCGTGGCCGAGGCGGTTGCTGCGTGCATTCAGCTCGGCGTAGCTGTAGCTCGTGTCCAGGCAACTGACCGCAGAGCGGTGGGGATGAGCCGCGACCCGCGCCTCGAACAGCTCGACGTAGCTCTGTTCCAACGGATAGGCATGTTCGCTCTGGTTGCAGCCTTCAATCAGGAAATCCTGCTCTTGGGCACCGATCAGCGGCAACTCGCTCATGTCACCGTGCAAGCCCTCCATCAGCGCCAGCAGCAGCCGCTTGAACTCACTCAGCAAGCCCTGGACGGTGGCCTCATCGAAGTAGCGCTGGTCGTAGGAAAGGTGCAGCCCCAGGTCATCGCCCGGGTAGCAGACCGCCGTCAGCGGGAAGTTGGTGTGGGTGCGGCCCGAGTCCGAAGTGGCGTTGAGGCTTTGGGCGCGGTCCAGCACCGAGACCTCCACGGGCGCATTCTCGAACACGAACAAACTGTCGAACAGCGGCTGGCCCTTGGGCAGTTCGCTGGCCTCCTGGATGCTCACCAGCGGCAGATATTCGTATTCGCGCAGTTGCATATTGTGGTCCAGCAAATCGCTGAGCCACTGGCGCACGCTGCAACGTTGATGGTCCTCGGGCATCTGCACGCGCAAGGCGATGCTATTGATGAACAGCCCCACAGTGCGTTGCATCTGCGGCAGTTCCACCGGGCGCCCGGCCACGGTGACGCCGAACAGCACGTCGCGGTCGCCGCTGCCCCGCCGCAGGACCAGGGCCCACGCCGCTTGGGCGAAGGTGTTGACCGTCAGTTGATGGGCCTGGGCCAGTTCCCGCAGCCGTGCGCCGTCCCGGGCATCGAGACGGGTGTAGCAGTCGCCGACGATCATGCCGCCGCTGTCACCGGCGTGCTCGCGCAGGAACGGCCGGTCGCCAGGGATCGGCGTGGTCCGCTCGAAACCTTGCAGGTTGCGCTGCCACCACTGGCGGGCTTCGGCCAGGCTCTGGCGCTGCAACCAGCCGATGTAGTCGCGATAGCGCGGCGGCACGGTCAACTGCGGTTCGCGGTTTTCACCCAGGGCGGTGTAGATCTCGAAGAAGTCGTCCATCAGCAGCGAACGGCACCACGCATCGATGAGAATGTGGTGGTTACTCATCATGAACCAGTAGCGTGCCGCGCCGACCCGAATCAGCCGCAGATGGAATGGCGCCTGGTTCAACAGATCGAAACCGGCCTCTCGCTCGTTCTTGAGCAGTGCCTGGAGCTTGGCTTCCTGGGCGTCTTCGGGCACCTCGGACCAGTCGAGATAATCCACCGGCGTGCTGCCGGGCCGGTGGATAATTTGCAGCATGTCTTCGCCAACGTTCCAGCAGAACGACGCGCGCAAGGCTTCATGCCGGGCGATAACCGCCTGCCAGGCCTGGGCAAAACGCTGCGGGTCCAGTTCGCTGTTGATGCGGTAGCGATCCTGCATGTAGTACAGGCCCGTGCCCGGTTCCAGCAAGGTGTGCAGAAGCATGCCTTCCTGCATCGGCGTCAGCGGGTAGACGTCTTCGATCTGCGCGGCCGGCACCGGCAGGCTGTCGAGCTGGCCCTGGGTCAGCTTCGCCAAGGGGAAGTCCGATGGTGTCAGGCCGCCCGCCTCGTCTGTCAGGCAGTGCTCGATCAGGCGTTGCAACTCATCGAGGTAGGCATCGGCCAGGGTCGCGATGGCCTGACGATCATGCCGTTCGCGGCTGAACGTCCAGCGCAGCACCAACTCGCCACCGCTGACCTGGCTGTCGATACTCAGCTCATTGGGCAGCGGCGCATCGGGATCGTGGATCGCCCCCAACGGCGCCTCCAGCGGCTGGAACAGCGCATCATGACCCAAGGTCTGGTCGAGCTGGCCCAGGTAGTTGAAGGTGATCGCCGCATGCGGCAGGTTGGCCATCGTCTGGCGAGTCGCGGCGTCGGCCAGGTAGCGCAATACGCCATGGCCGAGGCCCTTGTGGGGCACTGCGCGCAATTGTTCCTTGATGGCCTTGATAGACGCTCCGAAGTCTTCGGCCGCTGGGCTCAGGCGCACGGGATAGACACTGGTGAACCAGCCGACGGTGCGGGTCAGGTCAATGTCGTCGAACAGCGCTTCGCGGCCGTGGCCTTCAAGCTGGACCAGGGCCGAGGCATGGCCGCTCCAGCGGCACAGCACACGGGCCAGGGCGGTAAGCAGCAGGTCGTTGACTTGGGTGCGGTAGGCGCTCGGCGCCTGTTGCAACAGTTGCCGGGTGCGCTCGGCGTCCAGGCGCACGCTGACGGTTTCAGCATGACGTTCCAGGAGCCCGCCCTCGGGATTTGCGCACGGCAGCGGCACCTGCGTGCCGCTCAACTGTGCTTGCCACCACGCCAGTTCTTCGCGCAGAGATTCGCTGCCGGCGTAAGCCTGCAAGCGCGCGGCCCAGTCCCGCATTGGGCTGGTCTTGGCTGACAATTGCGCCGCCTGCCCGATGGCGAGCGGGCGGTAGACGGTTTGCAAATCGTCCATCAACACCCGCCACGACACACCGTCGACCACCAGGTGATGGATGACGATCAGCAACCGTTGCTGGCCGTCGGGGAACTGCGCCAGCACTGCGCGCAGCAATGGCCCGGTGGCCAGATTGAAACGGCTCTGCGTCTCGGCAAACAACGCTTCGCAATCCTGCGCGGTGTCCACGGACACGTGCCGCAACAGCGCCGCGTCAGACAACGGCTGGTGCTCGGCCTGCCAGTGCCCGGTGCTTTCGTCGAAGCCCAGGCGCAAGGCATCATGGTGCTGGAGGAGGCTGCGCAGTGCCTGTTCCAGCGGTTGCGGCGCCAGCGCCGTAGTCGGCTCCAGCACCAGCGCCTGATTCCAGTGATGCCGGTTGGGGATCGGGCGCTCGAAGAACCAGTGCTGGATCGGCGTCAGCCCGGACTCACCCTGCAACAGGCCCTGCTCGGCAAGCACCTGCTGGCTGCGCGTGGCAACCGCGGCCAAAGTCTGCACGGTCTGGTGCTGGAACAAGTCCCGGGGGGTGAAATGAATGCCCTGCTGCCGAGCGCGGCTGACCACCTGGATGGACAGGATCGAATCGCCGCCCAGCTCGAAGAAATTATCGTTGAGGCCCACCTGCGTCACGTTCAGCACGTCGCACCAGATCGCCGCCAAGGTCTGTTCCAGGGCATTGCTCGGCGCCACGTAGTGTTGGCGATTGAGTTCGGGATCGGGCATCGGCAAGGCGCGGCGGTCGAGCTTGCCGTTGGCGGTCAGCGGCATGCTCGCCAGCAGGATCAGGTGCGTGGGCACCATGTAGTCCGGCAACTGGGCCTTGAGGTGGTTTTTCAAGGCGTCGCGCAGGGCCGCTTGTCGCCCGTCGTCCTGGCTGGCGACGTCGCTCACCAGATAGCCGGCCAGTTGCTTGCCCCCCGGCGTGTCGAGGGCCAGTACCACGGCCTCGCGCACCGCGTCATGTTCCAGCAAACGGGTTTCGATTTCCCCCAGCTCGATACGGAAGCCGCGGATTTTCACCTGATGGTCGATCCGTCCCAGGTACTCCACCAGCCCATCGGCACGCTGGCGCACCAGGTCGCCGGTGCGATACAGGCGCCCACCGTCGGTGGCGAACGGGTCGGCGACGAAACGCTCGGCGGTCATCCCCGGACGCTGGTGATAACCCTGGGCCAGACCGGCGCCACCCACATACAACTCACCGGTGGCGCCTGGCGGCACCAACGCCAGGTCGGCGTCGAGGATGTACGCCATGCGGGCGCCAATCACGCTGCCAATCGGCACACTGGCCGCGCCCTCCTCCAATTGCTCGGGGGCCAGGCTCGCCAGAGGCATGACCACGGTTTCGGTCGGACCATAGGCATTGAAGAACAGGCTCGGGTTGAACGCCGCGCGAATGCGCTGCAAATGCTCGCCCGTCAGGGCTTCGCCACCGGTGATGCACATGCGCACCGGCAGGGTCTGTCCCTGGGTCGCCAGCCACTGCGCCAACTGGCTGCCGTAGCTGGGGGTGAAGCCAAGAATGTTGATGCGATGCTGGCGAATCAGCCCGCAGATTTCCTCGGCGTCCCATTGGCCCTGGGCCCGCAGCACCACGTGGGCGCCACTGAGCAATGGCACCAGCAGACGTTCAGTGGCCGCATCGAAGTTGATGGAATAGAAGTGCAGCTCGCAATCGTCCGGGCGCATGCCGAAACGCTGGATCACTGCCTGGCAATGCATGGCGATTTCACCATGGGACACCACCACGCCCTTGGGCTTGCCGGTGGAGCCGGAGGTGTAGATCAGGTAGGCCTGGTGTTGCGGCAGATTGATCAACGGCAGCGCGTGATCCGGGTACTGCGCCAAGGCCGGCGAATCATCTTCCAGGCACCAGCAGCCCACGCCGTCGGGCAATGCACCGAGGGCCTGGAGCATCGCCCGGTCGCTGAGCAACAGGCTGATGCCACTGTCTTCGATCATGTAGTGCAGGCGATCCAGCGGGTATTCCGGATCCAGCGGCACGTAGGCACCGCCGGCCTTGAGAATCGCCAGCAGGCCAATGACCATTTCCAGCGAACGCTCCAGGGCCAGGCCGACACGTACCTGCGGCCCGACGCCTCGCTCGCGCAGCATCCAGGCCAGACGATTGGCACTGCTGTCCAGTTGCGCATACGTCAAGGTCTGCCCGGCAAAAGTCAGGGCCGGCGCATCGGGACGCATCCGCGCCTGTTCGTCGAACAACTCATGGAGGCATCGATCCAGGCGATGCTCACCAGCCTCGACACCCAGGCTGTCGAGCAGTTGTTGCTGCTCGCGGGTGTCCAGCAACGGCAGTTCGCTCAGGCGTCGGGCCGGATCGTCCAGCAACGCTTCCAGCAGATTGCGCCAGTGCCCGGCCATGCGCGCGATGCGCGGTTCGTCGAACAGGTCGGTGCTGTAGGTCAGGCAGCAACCCAGGCGTTGGTCCAGGTCGGTGACTTCCAGGTTGAGGTCGAACTTGGTGGCCCGGGCGTCGTTGACCAGGTATTCCACCGTCATGCCGGCCAACGTGCGGCTCTGCTGGAACTCCCAGCGCTGCACGTTGCACATCACCTGGAACAGCGGGTTGTAAGCCGCACTGCGCGGCGGTTGCAGGGCTTCCACCAAATGATCGAATGGCAAATCCTGGTGGGACTGGCCTTCGATGACGGTGTGGCGCACCTGTTCGAACAGCTCGCCCACCGACATCTGCCCGTCGAGCTGGCAACGCAACACCTGGGTGTTGAGGAACGCGCCGATCAGCCCTTCACTTTCCGGGCGGATGCGGTTCGCCACCGGCGCGCCGATGCGCAAGTCGGTCTGGCCGCTGTAGCGGTAGAGCAACACGGCCAGGGCGGCGGTCATGGTCATGAATAAGGTCAGGCCCTGTTGCGCGTTGAAGGCACGGATCCGCGCGGCCAGCTCATCACTGAGGTCGAAACGGAACAGTTCGCCGCGATGACTTTGCACCGACGGACGCGGGCGATCGCCGGGCAGCTCCAGCAGCGGATGTTCGCGACCCAGTTGCGCGGTCCAATAGTCGAGTTGTCGCTGACGCTCGCCGGACTCCAACCACTGACGCTGCCAGACGCTGTAGTCCAGGTACTGCACCGGCAAGGGTTCCAGGGGCGATTCGCGATCGTCGATAAAGGCTTCGTACAGCGCGCTCAGTTCACGGGCGAAAATGTCCATCGCCCAACCTTCGGTGACGATGTGGTGCAGCGTCAGGACAAAGTAATGCTCATGCTCGGCGGTCTTGACCAGACAGGCCCGCAGCAGCGGTCCGGTTTCCAGGTCGAAGGGCTTGTGGGCCTCGCTGTCGGCCAGTTGCTGCACCCGCTGTTCGCGGACATCAAAGGCCAGCATCGAGAAGTCCTTCCAGTCCATGCGCAGGCCCGTCTCGCCGTGCACCTGCTGGTGGGCCACGCCGTCAACGCTCGGGAACGTGGTGCGCAGGGTTTCGTGGCGCAGGATCAACGCCTGCAAGGCCGCCTCGAAGCGCCCGACATCCAGCACCCCGCGCAGGCGCGCCATGCCACCGACGTTGTAGGCCGGGCTGTCCGGCTCCATCTGCCAGAGGAACCACATGCGCTGCTGGGAGTAGGACAGCGGCACCGGTTGGCTGCGGTCAACCTTCTCGATCGGTGGCTGGCGGTTGGCCTGGCCGCTGGCCTGGATCAAGCGCACCTGTTCGGCGAAGGCCCCCAGCTCACTGGCCTCGAACAAAGTGCGCAGCGGCAGTTCGACGTCGCAGGTTTGGCGGGTGCGGGAAATGATCTGGGTCGCCAGCAGCGAATGACCGCCGAGCGCAAAGAAATCGTCCCGCAGGCCGATGCGCGCAAGGCCCAGCACCTCGCGCCAGATGCCGGCGATTTGTTGCTCGAGGACGCTGGCCGGCTCGACGTGCTCGCGCACCTGCCATTGCGGTTCGGGCAAGGCGCGGCGGTCGAGCTTGCCGCTCGGCCCCAGGGGCATAGCGTCCAGGCGCAGCAGTTGGGTGGGTACCATGTAGTCGGGCAGTTCGGCGGCCAGGGCGGTTCTGAGTCGAATGTTCAACGCGTCCTGGTCCTGAGCGACATCCGGGGCGGTGTAATAGCCGATCAACTGCGGGCCAGCCGAGGTGTCGCGCACCAGCACCGCCACTTGGGCGACGCCGTCCTGGGCCAGCAGGCGCGCTTCGATTTCCTGCGGCTCAACCCGGAAGCCGCGCAGCTTGACCTGCTGATCGAGACGGCCAAGGTATTCGATCACGCCGTCGGCGTTCCAACGCGCACGGTCGCCGGTACGGTACAGCCGCGCACCGGACTGTCCCAATGGGTCGGCAACAAAACGCTCGGCGCTCAGGCCCGGACGCCCGAGGTAACCCCGGGCCAGGCCCAGGCCGCCAATGCACAGCTCGCCTGGCACACCGGCCGGCACGGGATTGAGGTCGCTGTCGAGTACCCGGCACAGGACATTGCCCAAGGGCCGGCCGATCGGCGAGCGCTCACCATCGGCCTCGGTGCAATGCCAATGGGTGACGTTGATCGCGGTTTCGGTCGGGCCGTAGCGGTTGTGTAATTGCACTGACGGCAGTTGCGCCAACACCCGGTTGCGCAGTTCGGCGGGCAAGGCCTCGCCACCAGAGAACAGCCGGCGCAGGCTGGTGCAGCGGGCGCTCAGTGGTTCATCGACAAACAGGCTGAGCAGCGGCGGTACGAAGTGCAGCGTGGTAACGCCAAACTGCTGCACCAACTGGGCGATGCGGTGCGGGTCACGGTGCTCGCCGGGGCCAGCCAGGACCAGTTGACTGCCGGTGATCAGCGGCCAGAAGCACTCCCAGACCGACACGTCGAAACTGATGGGGGCCTTTTGCATCAGCACATCGGTGGCATCCAGCCCATAGGTCGCTTGCATCCATTGCAGGCGCTCGGCCAGGGCCGCATGGGTGTTGCCGACGCCTTTGGGCTGGCCGGTGGAGCCGGAGGTGTAGATCACGTAGGCCAGGTGGTCGCCGTGCAGGTGCAGGCCCGGCGGGTTGCTCGGCCATTGTTCCAGGTGCAGGGCGTCCATGGCGATGACACTGACGCCGTCGCAGGCGGGTAAACGCTCCAGCAACGCGGTCTGGGTCAGCAGCAGGTCGACGCCACTGTCATGGAGCATGTAGGCCAGGCGTTCGGCCGGGTAGTCCGCATCCAGCGGCACATAGGCACCGCCGGCCTTGATGATGGCCAGCACACCGATGAGCAACTGCGGCGAACGCTCGGCGGCAATCGCTACGCACACGTCCGGGCCCACGCCCTTGTCCCGCAGGTAGTGGGCCAGGCGATTGGCCTGGGCGTGCAGCTCGGCATAATCGAGTTGACCACCGTCCCAGCGCAGGGCGATCCGTTGCGGCGTGCTGCGGGCCTGCTCGTTCAACAGCTCCGGCAGCCATTGGCTGGCCGACGCACACGGGGCCGCGCTCCACTGCTGCTGTTGGCTGTGTTCATCGGCGGTCAATAACGGTACATCGCCGATGGCTTGCTGCGGATCAGCACAGACCGCCCGTAACAGGTTGCAGTAATGCGTTGCCAACCGCTCGATGGTCGCCGCCTCGAACAGTTCGTCGGCGTAGTCGAACGACAGGGTCAACCGGCCATTGCGATCTTCTTCGCTGTGCAATTGCAGGTCGAACTTGGCTTCGCGGCTGTGCCACGACAATTCCTCGGCCAGCAGCCCCGGCAGACGGCGCAAGGCACCCAGGTCACGCTGCTGGTGGTTGAACATCACTTGGAACAGGCCTTGCTCGCGCGCCTCGGGAAACGCTTCGAGCAGTTGTTCGAATGGCAAGTCCTGGTGGGCCTGGGCCCCGAGCGTGGCTTCCCGGGCCTGGGCCAGCAGCGCGGCGAACGGTTGACGGGAATCGACCTGCCCGCGCAGCACCTGGGTGTTGATGAAGAAGCCGATCAGCCCCTGGGTTTCCAGGCGCGGACGGTTGGCGTTGGGCACGCCGATGCGAATGTCGGATTGCCCGGTGTAACGCTGCAACAGCGCCTGGAAGGCTGCTAGCAACAGCATGAACGGCGTCGCGTCATGGGCCTGGGCCACGTGGCGCAGGGCCTCGCCGAGGTCCTTGTCCAGGCGCAGGCTGTGCCGCGCGGCGCTGCGCTGGCGTTGCGCGCTGCGTGGGTGATCCGTGCCCAGCACCAGGGCCGATTGTTCAGCGCCCAGTTGCTGCTTCCAGTAGCTCAGTTGGCGCTCGGCCTCGCCCTGGGCGAGCCATTGACGTTGCCAACTGCCGTAGTCGGCGTATTGCAACGGCAATGGCGCCAGTTCAGCAACCTGGCCTTGGGAGGCGGCGGCGTACAAGCGGGAGAATTCTTCGATCAAGACACTCATCGACCAGCCGTCGGCGATGATGTGGTGCAACGTCACCAGCAGTTGGTGATCATCCTCGTCGAGGCGTAACAGGCTGACCCGCAGCAGCGGCCCTTTCTCCAGATCGAACGGCGTGGCCGCTTCGTCTTCTCGAACCTGCCGCGCCCGGGCTTCGCGCGAGTCGGCAGGCAGGTCGCCGAGGTCGATGACATGCAGCTTGAATTCCCCTGCTGGATCGATCTGTTGCAGCGCCACGCCATCGCGCTCCAGGAACCGCGTGCGCAGGGACTCATGACGCTCGATCAGTTGCTGGAAACTGGTGCGCAACGCGTCTTCGTCCAGCTCGCCGCGCAGGCGCAAGGCGCCGGGAATATTGTAGGCATGGCTCGTCGGGTCAAGCCGCCAGGTAATCCACAAACGGTTCTGGGCCAGGGATTGCGGCAACGCTTCGTCCCGCGACAATGCGCTGATCGCTCCTTGAGGCTGGCCGCCGTCCTGTTGCTGGTTCGCCACCGCTTCGGCGAACGCGGCCAGGGTCGGGGCTTCGAACAGCAGGCGCAGGTTCAGTTCCAGCCCCAGGATCTCCCGTAGTCGTGCGATCACCTGGGTGGCGGCGATGGAATTACCGCCCAACAGGAAGAAGTGATCGTCAGCCTGGACTTGTTCGACCTGCAGCTGCTCCCGCCAGATTTGGCCGATGAGCGTTTGCAGCTCGGAGGACGGCGCAGACTCATCAGCGTCTTCTACCTCGGCTGACGGGAACTGTGCATAACTGTCCAAGCTGCCGTCGGCCAATCGACTGCGACACGCCGAGCGCTGCAACTTGCCGCTGGAGGTCTTGGGCAACGCGCCGGGATTGAGCAGCGCCACCACGCTCGGGGCTTGCTGGCAGGCCTCGGCCACGGCCTGGCGAATGGCTTTGATCAAGGCTTCGGGCGGCAGGATTTTCTGCACGCTGCGGCTGATTTCCGCAGCGATGCCGATGCCTTCCTCGCCGTTGTCGTTGACCGCGAACGCCGCCACCCGGCCCTTGCGCACCACCTCCACTTCGCGCTCGATGGCTTGCTCGATGTCCTGGGGATAGAGGTTATGCCCGCGCACGATCAGCAGGTCTTTCAGGCGACCGGTGATGAACAGCTCGCCGTCGCGCAGGAAACCCAGGTCGCCGGTACGCAGCCAGGTCCGGCCATCGTGCTGGACAAAGGTCTTGGCGCTGGCTTCGGGGTTGCGCCAATAGCCCAGGGCGATGCTCGGGCCGGCAGCCCAGACTTCACCGACCTGATTGTCGGCCAACGGCTGCGCCGTAGCGGGCTCGACGATCAGCACCGCGTGCCCGGGCTGACTGACACCGCAACTCATCACCGCACTGCCCTGCCCCGGCTCGGCTCGGTTTTGCGCCAGTGCCGCATCATCCACCCGCAGCGAAGGAATGCCGTGGCGGCGTGGCGTGCCAGCGACGAACAGGGTCGCTTCGGCCAGGCCGTAGGAGGCCATGAAATTGTCCGGCGTGAAACCGCACCGGGCGAACTTCTCGGCAAACCGCTCCAGCGTGTCGAGGCGGATCGGCTCGGAACCGGAATAGGCCACGCGCCAGCCGCTCAGGTCGAGACGCTGCAGGGCCGAGTCACTGACCCGTTCGCTGCACAGCCGATAGGCGAAGTCCGGGCCACCGCTGATGGTGCCGCCGTATTCGCTGATCGCTTCGAGCCAACGCAGGGGGCGGGCCAGGAAGTAAGCCGGGGACATCAATACGCAGGGGACACCGCTGAACACCGGCTGCAACAGACCGCCGATCAACCCCATGTCGTGGTACAGCGGTAGCCAACTGACGATGACGTCATCAGGGTTCAGGTCGATGCCAAAGCCATGGCGGATCAGCAACTCGTTGGCCACCAGGTTGCCGTGGCTGACCTGCACACCCTTGGGCAACGCGGTGGAGCCGGAGGTGTATTGCAGGAAGGCAATGTCATCGTCCTGCAGCGTCGGCATCCGCCATTGCCCGGCGCGGGACGGGTCGAGGGTATCGACACACAACACCGGCGGCGCCGATTCGATGGCTTGCAACGGCTCGCGCAGATCACTGCGGGTGAGCAACAGGCGCGGTTCGGCGTCGGCAATGATCGACAGCAAGCGCTCTTGATGATGGCGACGGGTGGACTCCGGCGGATAGGCCGGCACGGCAATCACCCCGGCATAGAGGCAACCAAAGAACGCCGCGACGTAGTCAGGGCCGCTGGGGAACAGCAGCACGGCGCGATCACCCAGCGCGGCCTCGGCCTGCAAAGCGGCGGCGATGGTCCGGGCACGCAAGTCCAGGTCGCGATAACTCAACACCACACCCTGCCCGGGGGTGTCGGCAAGGAAGCGCAGGGCCACCCGGTCCGGCGTCAACGCGGCGCGGCGCTGGAGGGCATGAGCCAGGGTGCTGGGGAGTTCGAACGCGTCGGTCATGGGGGTTTCCTGCCTGAATTCGGCTTGCAAGTTGTCCCCCATGGAACGGATAACCGCGGCAAATAATTAGTCGGGCAGCCGACTCACCGAGGCCTGCTGCGAAGCAGCCAACTGCCAGGCACCGCGGCAATGGGTCGCGGTGCCGAGGCTGGACTTTATTGCATCAATAATTCTTCTTCTCAATTGACAATCATTATCATTAAGCCTAATTTGGCGCTCGATGTGTAGGACGGGTCCGGCATCCGGACGTCCTGCTAACTTTTTGCAGCAAGGTGAATTCCATGACGGAACAAGTATCCACAAGCAGGTGCGACTCACCGTTACTCCAGGCATTCGTGGACAACCGATTGATCCTGGTCAAGATCGCGGCACGCATTACCGGCTGCCGATCCCGCGCGGAGGACGTGGTGCAGGACGCATTTTTCCGGCTGCAATCGGCGCCCCAGATCACCTCCTCGTTCAAGGCGCAGCTCAGCTATCTGTTCCAGATCGTGCGCAACCTGGCGATCGACCACTACCGCAAGCAGGCGCTGGAACAGAAATACTCGGGGCCGGAAGAGGAAGGGTTGAACGTGGTGATCCAGGGTGCTTCGCCAGAAACCTCCCATATCAACTTTTCCACGCTGGAACACATCGCCGACGCGCTGACCGAACTGCCCAGCCGCACCCGCTATGCCTTCGAGATGTATCGCCTGCATGGCGTGCCACAGAAGGACATCGCCAAGGAACTGGGGGTCTCGCCGACCCTGGTGAACTTCATGATCCGCGATGCCCTGGTGCATTGCCGCAAGGTGTCGGGGGTTCGCGGGGATACCTTCGCCCGGCGTTGATTTTGCAGTGGCTTTGCTGGCCCCATCGCGAGCAAGCTCGCTCCCACAAGGGATTTGGGTGTTCACAACGTTGGTGTTCACCACAAATCCCTGTGGGAGCGAGCTTGCCCGCGATGGCGGCCTGATGACCGCCCCTACCCTTACATCAACCCACACCGATCAAAAAACCGCTCACGCCCCAGGATCATCAGCGCCGCGCGTTTGTGAGGGAAATCAAATTCCTTTTCACAGTGGAAACACTGGTTGTGCAGGTGCCCGATCATCCGGGCATTGTCGGCCCGGGGCTCGGCGACCACGCGCTGGGTGCGCGGATCGTCCAGGAACAGGTAATGCACCAGCGCCGACAGCCAACTGGCCACCTTGTGCGGCCCTCGGTGTTGCTCTTCACCCACCAACATGTGGATGCCGCGATCGTAGTTGCCGGCGTCATAGAACGGCGCGATCCGATCTTCCTTGGCCCAATAGGCTTCGAAATAAGCGAACGGCTGGTCATCGAAACAGCCGATCAGGGTCAAGACCCGGGGATCGGCCTGCAGCTTGCCCAGGTACTGGCGATGCTGTTCCAGGCTGCCCTCCTCCTGCCAGAAGCTCGCCACCCGCGGGCTGTTCTGCCAGCGGTTGAAACGTTCCAAGTCCTGCTCGATTTCCAGGGTGCGCAAGGACACCCAGGCCCCCAGCCGCGCATCGAAACGCCGATACACCTCGCCACGGGGTTTGATGGGCCGACGTGGATGGCGGCGGCCATCGGTGATGACCATCTGTTGCGGGTAACTGCCGTTGAACGACTCCCCCAGCCAGGGCTGCGGTAATTGCCAGAACATTGTGCGCTCGCAAAAGTACTCACCGGCACGTTCAGTGGCCGTCAACAAACCGCTGAGCAAGGCTTCGCCGGGGCGCTCGTCGAGGTGCCAGGTCAGGCGCTGGCAGTCGGGATGGCGAGCAAACAGCCAATAGCAGGCCGCCCATAGCGCCGGGCCTACTGGTCGGTCGTTGATCTCCTGCAAGTGCACGTGCAGCTCGGGACCTCGCGCAAGGCGCAGCCGGATCAGCGGCGCACCTTCGAGCATCAGGCTCAGGTGGCGTTCGGTTTCATCGGCGCCGAGGCGACGGCCGCCGGGCAAGGGCAACGTCGTCGGGTGGTTGAGGTTGGACATGGGAGGGGCTCGCGTATTCGTCGGTAGTCAACGTGGGACGTGAGCCAGGAAGGGAAATTTAGTGGCGCATTCAATGGGAATGCATGGGCACCAGATGAATCTGGTAGGGCTGGAAGATGTTCAGCAACTGACCGTTATCCCGCAGCATTTGCAGCAACTGTGCAAACGCCTCACTGGAAATGGGCGCCTGTGGCCGGATCAACGCGTAATGGTGGTAAACCTGATCGATGCGCTCAGACACCAGCAATTGCGGGCCGACTTCGGGATTGCGCAGCACGTAATCATTGAGGTACGAACGGGTCACCAGGGCGATATCCGCGCGCCCGCGCAGGACCATCAGCAGATTGCTATCGTGGGAATACGTCAGCGTGGCGTTGTATTGACCGGCGAGAAACTTGGGGTCGGCGTTGAATTCGGCAAAGGCGTAGTGATAACCGCTGAACAACGCCAGGCGCTTGCCCCTGAGGTCGGCGAAATAACTTTGCTGGCGTTCCGGTTGGCGCTGGGCGACGAAGACTTCCGCATCTTCCAGGCCCATGTCCACCGACGTGTGTGGCACATCCTGCCAACCCCATTCGGGATTCTCGAAAATCGCCATGTCGACCCGGCCCTGCTTGAAATCATTGAAGCGACGCGGGATCGATGTCGGCACCAGCACGAACTGATAGTCGGTTTGCGCCTGGTTCAAGGCCTCCACCATTTGCGGCAGCAGGCCGGTGTCGGCGCCGTTCTCAGGACGAACGGTATAAGGCGGAAAATGCGCCGCACCGATCCGTACCAGTTGCGCTGCCTCGGTCGGCAACACCAGGAAAACGGCCAGAGCAGCCAGCACCAGACGCGAGGTCATCCCCATCGGCGAAAACGTCAAGATAACCCACTCCCCAAAAGTCCCCATCAATAACAATCAAGCTAGGCGGTTTCAGTCACTTAGCCAGCCACGCACGGTCATTTAAGGTATTGCTCGATTATTGTTTTTCTTCAAGCACCAGGATCAGGGCTTGCTCGGCCAGCTCATCGAGGCTCAGGCTGCCTTCGGCGCGAAACCAGGTGGTGGTCCAGGACAACGCTCCCGTGAGGAACCGCCGGGTAATGAACACGTCACCGCGAATATACCCGGCCTCCTTGGCCTGGCCCAGGACCTCGAGCCACAAGTCTTCATAAATATCACGCAGGGCCAGCACGTGCCGCTGCCCTTCCTGCGATAACGAACGCCATTCATAGACCAGCACCGCCATGGCCTCGCCGGTACCGCCCATGATCGACTGCAATTCGCAGCGGATCAGCGCCAATACCCGCTCACGCACACTGTCTGCCTCGGCCAGGGCTGCGCGCATCAATGCGGTGTTGTAGCGGATGGTTTCTTCCATCACCGCCCGCAGGATGTCGTCCTTGCTCTTGAAATGGTGAAAAATGCTGCCCGACTGGATGCCCACGGCACTGGCCAGGTCACGCACCGTGGTGCGCTCGAAGCCTTTGTTGCGAAACAGGTGGGCGGCGGTCTGGAGCAGTTTGCCGCGAGCACTGTCCGGGTCGGTCAGTTGCCCGTTGTCGACCAGCTCCCGCATCACGCCCAGGGCTTTTTGCTCGTCCACCCATTCTCTCCTACAGTCGATCAACCAACGCGCGAGCAATTGCACACCAAACCATCAGTGGCGCGGGCAATTTAAGCTGACCGAGGCAACCAAGCAAGCGCTCGGCCAGAAGAACCAGCGGTCGTTTACAAACCAAGCGCTTGCTTGGTAGTCTCGAACCACCTTTGCCGGAGGGAACGCCATGCCCAAAACGATCCGTATCGGTTGTGCCAGCGCCTTCTGGGGCGATACCTGTACTGCGGCGGCGCAACTGGTCGAGGGCGGGGCGCTGGATTACCTGGTGTTCGACTACCTGGCCGAGGTGACGATGTCGATCATGGCCGGGGCGCGGCTGAAGGATGCTTCGAGCGGATACGCCACGAACTTCATCGAGGTCCTCACACCGTTGCTAGGGCGTTTGCATGACAACGGGATCCGTGTCATCAGCAACGCCGGCGGGGTCAATCCCCGGGCCTGTGCGAAGGCCCTGCAAGCGGCCTGCGACCAGCGGGGCGTGCCGTTGAAGATCGCCGTGCTGCTGGGCGATGACCTGCAACCGCAATTCGAACGGCTCGCCGCCCAGGGCATTCGCGAAATGTTCAGTGGCGAACCCCTGCCCTGCGCGTGCGTGTCTATCAACGCCTACCTCGGCGCGCCCGGCATCGTCGAGGCGTTGCGCCTGGGGGCTGATGTGGTGATCACCGGTCGCGTGGTGGACAGCGCCGTGGTCAGCGCCGCCCTGGTGCATGAATTCGACTGGGCCTGGGACGATTACGACCGATTGGCCCAGGCCGCACTGGCCGGGCACCTGATCGAGTGCGGCGCCCAGTGCACGGGCGGCAACTTCACCGACTGGCAGCAAGTGCCGGATTACGAGCACATCGGCTTTCCCATCGTCGAGGTCAGCGCCGACGGCCAATTCACGGTCACCAAAGCCGAAGGCAGCGGCGGATTGGTCACGCCATTGACCGTCGGCGAGCAGTTGCTCTACGAAATCGGCGACCCGCAAGGCTATCTATTGCCGGACGTGATCTGTGATTTCAGCCAGGTCAGGTTGATCCAGCAAGGCAAGCACGCCGTGCGCGTCCACGGTGCCAAGGGCTTGCCGCCCACCGATCAATACAAGGTCAGCGCCACCTGGCCGGACGGCTGGCGCTGCACCGCCACCTGCCTGATCGCCGGCATTGATGCGGTGGCCAAGGCCGAACGCATCAGCCAGGCAATCGTCGCCAAGACCTCACAGATTTTCAGCCAACGAGGCTGGTCGCCCTACAGCGAAGTGAACATCGAACTGCTGGGCAGCGAAGCCACTTACGGCCAGCACAGTCAGCGCCGGGACAGTCGTGAGGTGGTGATCAAGCTGGCGGTTCGGCACCCGGAGAAACAGCCGCTGGTGCTGTTTTCCAGGGAAATCGCCCAAGCCGCCACCGGCATGGCGCCAGGGCTGACAGGGCTGGTCGGCGGCCGGCCGACGGTGTCACCGTTGATTCGCCTGTTCTCGTTCCTGATCGACAAGGCCACCTGCCGGCTCGAGATTGAACTCGACGGCCAGCGTCACCCTTGTCCCCTGCCCGCTTTCAAACCGCTGCACACCATCGATCTGCCCGTCGCCCCGGACCTGCCCAAACCCCAAGGCCGGACCGATGCCAGCGTGCGGTTGGTCAAACTGGCGGTGGCGCGCTCCGGCGACAAGGGCAACCACAGCAACATTGGCGTGATCGCCCGGGACCCCGAATACCTGCCCTGGATCGCCGAGGCGCTGACCCCGGAGGTGCTGGTCGATTGGATGAGCCACGTGCTCGACCCGCTGCTGGGCCGGGTCGAACGCTGGTACCTGCCGGGCACCCACAGCTTGAATTTCCTGCTGGAAAACGCCCTCGGCGGGGGCGGTGTCGCCAGTCTGCGCATCGATCCCCAGGGCAAGGCGTTCGCCCAACAGTTGCTGGAGATCCAGATACCGGTGCCGCAGCACATTGCCGACCGGGTCGGCCAGGGAGAGTCGCCATGACCCGTGCCGCTCGGTCAAGCACATGCCCAGCAGCTTTTGTGTGGCGAGGGAGCTTGCTCCCGCTGGGTTGCGCAGCGACCCCGATTTTTGCGATTGCTGCGCAATCGAGCGGGAGCAAGCTCCCTCGCCACAGGGTTGTGCGCAGTTGTTCGAACATGAGGAACTCCAATGCCAGTCATCGAATCGCACCTTGACCCGCACTGCGCTGACTTCACGCGCAACCACGCGGCGATGCTGGCCGGTGTCGAACGGCTGCGCCAGCTCGAACAGGCCGTGCTGGAGAAAGCCGCCCAGGCCCAGGGCAAGTTCGACCAGCGCGGCCAATTGATGCCGCGCCAGCGCCTGAACCTGCTGCTGGACCCTGGCGCGCCGTTCCTCGAACTGGCGAGCCTGGCCGGCTACAAACTCCATGACGACAAGGACGGTAGCCAGGCCGGCGGCGGCCTGATCGCCGGGATCGGCTACGTGTCCGGGGTGCGGGTGCTGGTGGTGGCCAACAACAGCGCAATCAAGGGCGGCACGATTTCCCCCAGCGGCTTGTACAAGACCCTGCGCCTGCAACAGATCGCCATGGAAAACAAACTGCCGGTCATCACCCTCGCCGAAAGTGGCGGCGCCAATCTCAATTACGCCGCGCAGATTTTCGTCGAAGGCGCACGCTGCTTCGCCAACCAGGCACGCATGTCGGCCATGGGCCTGCCACAGATCACCGTGGTGCATGGCTCGGCCACCGCAGGCGGGGCTTATCAGCCAGGGTTGTCGGATTACGTGGTGGTGGTGCGCGACAAGGCGCGCTTGTTCCTGGCCGGGCCGCCGTTACTCAAGGCCGCGACCGGCGAAGTGGCCAGCGAGGAGGAATTGGGCGGTGCACAGATGCATGCGCAGGTGGCGGGCACCGCCGAATACCTGGCGGAGAACGACGCCGACGGCGTGCGCCTGGCCCGGGAGATTCTCAGCCTGCTGCCCTGGAATGCACAACTGCCACCGCAGCCCGAACGGAGCTGGCCGGAACCGCTCTACCCTGCCGACGAATTATTGGGACTGGTCCCCGACGACCCGAAGAAACCCTATGACGTGCAGGAAATCATCGCCCGCATCGCCGACGGCTCGAATTTCCTGGCCTTCAAAAGCGAGTTCGACGCCCAGACGATTTGCGGTCACCTGCACATTCGCGGCCATGCCTGCGGCCTGATCGGCAACAACGGCCCCATCACGCCGCAAGGCGCCAGCAAGGCCGCCCAGTTCATCCAATTGTGCGACCAGAGCCGCACGCCGTTGCTGTTTTTGCACAACACCACCGGGTTCATGGTCGGCACCGAGTCAGAGCGACAAGGGGTGATCAAGCACGGCGCCAAGATGATCCAGGCCGTGGCCAATGCCCGAGTGCCCAAGCTGACCGTCGTGGTGGGCGGCTCCTATGGCGCCGGCAATTACGCCATGTGCGGCCGTGGGCTGGACCCACGCTTCATCTTCGCCTGGCCCAACAGCCATACGGCGGTGATGGGCGGTGCCCAGGCCGGCAAGGTCCTGCGCATGGTCACCGAGGCCACGCAGATCAAGAACGGCCTGCTCCCCGACCCGAAGGCGCTGGACCTGCTCGAACAAACCACCGCGCAGAAACTCGACAGCCAGTCCACCGCCCTCTACGGCAGCGCCAGCCTGTGGGACGACGGGCTCATCGATCCGCGCGACACGCGCACTTTGCTGGGCTACCTGCTGGACATCTGTCACGAGGCCGAGCAGCGGCCACTGCAAGCCAACAGCTTCGGCGTGGCCCGTTTCTGAGGACGCTCCACGGCTCACAGGAGAACACTGAAAATGATCTTCACCCAGGAACACGAAGCACTGCGGCGCACCGTTCGCCAGTTTGTCGAGCATGACATCAACCCTTACGTCGACGAATGGGAGAAAGCCGGGCGTTTTCCCATCCATGAGGTTTTCCGCAAGGCCGGCGAGCTGGGCCTGCTGGGCATCTCCAAACCAGCGGCCTTCGGCGGCATGGGCCTGGACTACAGCTATTCGATCGTTGCGGCCGAGGAATTCGGCACCATTCATTGCGGCGGCGTGCCCATGTCCATCGGTGTCCAGACCGACATGTGCACCCCGGCCCTGGCCCGCTTCGGCTCCGATGAGTTGCGTGAAGCCTTCCTGCGCCCGGCCATCCGCGGCGAACAGGTGGGCTGCATCGGCGTCTCGGAGGTGGGCGCCGGCTCCGACGTCGCCGGCCTCAAGACCACCGCGCGCAAGGACGGCGACGACTACGTCATCAATGGCAGCAAGATGTGGATCACCAATGCGCCAAGCGCGGACTTCATCTGCCTGTTGGCGAATACCTCGGACGACAAGCCCCACGTCAACAAGTCGCTGATCATGGTGCCGATGCACAGCCCCGGCATCAGCCTTGGCCAGCACCTGGACAAACTCGGCATGCGCAGCTCGGAAACCGCCCAGGTGTTTTTCGACGACGTGCGGGTGCCACAACGCAATCGCATCGGCCAGGAGGGCGCCGGGTTCATGATGCAGATGCTGCAATTCCAGGAAGAACGCCTGTTCGGCGCGGCCAACATGCTCAAGGGCCTGGAGCATTGCATCGACAGCACCATCGAGTACTGCAAGGAACGCAAGACCTTCGGCGCGCCCCTGATCGACAACCAGGTGATCCACTTTCGCCTGGCGGAACTGGCCAGCGAGATCGAATGCCTGCGGGCGCTGGTCTACCAGGCCACCGAGCAGTACATCAACGGCCAGGACGTCACGCGACTGGCGTCGATGGCCAAGCTCAAGGCCGGACGCCTGGCCCGGGAAACCACCGACAGTTGCCTGCAATACTGGGGCGGCATGGGCTTCATGTGGGACAACCCGGTCGCCCGGGCCTATCGCGACGTGCGGCTGGTGTCCATCGGTGCCGGTGCGGACGAGATCATGCTGGGCATCATCTGCAAACTCATGGGGATTTTGCCGGGAAAGAAAAACTGAGTGCATCACCTGCCAGAGCGCCATCGCGAGCACGCTTTGCTCCCACAATGCCCAGTGAGTGCTTTCGCCTGTGGGAGCAAAGCTTGCTCGCGATGAGGCCCATACAGACACCGCAAGACGCCAGGAATGAACCCATGCCCGCCTTCAGCAAAATCCTCATCGCCAACCGCGGCGAAATCGCCTGTCGCATCCAGCGCACCGCCCAAGCCCTGGGTTATCGCACGGTAGCGGTGTTCAGCGAGGCTGACGCCGACGCGCTGCATGTGCGCATGGCCGATGAAGCGGTGTTGATCGGCCCAGCCGCGGCGCAGCAGTCCTACCTCAACCCCTCGGCCATTCTCGATGCAGCCCGGCGCTGCGGAGCCGATGCGATCCATCCCGGCTACGGCTTCCTTTCGGAAAATGCCGGGTTCGCCAAGGCCTGCGAAGCGGCCGACATCGTGTTCATCGGCCCCAGCCCCGAGGCCATCGACCTGATGGGCAGCAAGCGCCGGGCAAAAATCGCCATGATTGAAGCCGGCGTTCCCTGCATCGCCGGTTACCAGGGCGCCGCCCAGGACGACGACACGCTGCAGCGCGAAGCCGGGCGTATCGGCTACCCGTTGATGATCAAGGCCAGCGCCGGCGGCGGAGGCCGAGGCATGCGCCTGGTCCAGCGGGCCGAGGACCTGCTGGAGCAGTTGCGCGGCGCGCGCTCGGAGGCCCTGCACGGTTTTGGCAGCGACGAGTTGATCCTCGAACAGGCGTTGATCGATCCGCGGCATGTGGAAGTGCAGATCTTCGGCGACCATCACGGTCAGCTGATCCACCTGGGCGAACGGGACTGCTCGATCCAGCGGCGCCACCAGAAAGTCATCGAGGAAGCGCCCTGCCCGGTCATGACCACCGACCTGCGCCGGGCCATGGGTGACGCGGCGCTCAAGGCCGGACGCGCAGTGAATTATGTCGGGGCCGGGACCGTGGAGTTCCTGCTCGCTGCGGACGGTCGGTTTTACTTCCTGGAGATGAACACGCGCCTGCAGGTCGAACACCCGGTCACCGAGTTGATCACCGGCCTGGATCTGGTGGCCTGGCAATTGGACGTCGCCGCCGGCAGGGCGCTGCCCCTGCGCCAGGAGCAGGTGACGCTTAGCGGCCATGCCATGCAGGTGCGGCTGTACGCCGAGGACCCGGCAGCGGATTTTCTGCCCCAGACCGGGCGGTTGATCGGTTGGGAGCCGCCCATGCAGGACGGCGTGCGAATCGACCATGGCCTGCTGGAGGGCCAAGCCATCACCCCGTTTTACGACTCGATGCTAGGCAAGCTCATCGTCCACGGCGCCACTCGCGAGGAGGCCCGACGCAAATTATTGCGAGCGGTGGAAGATTGCGTCCTGCTTGGCGTCCAGAGCAATCAGCGGCTGCTCACCGGGTTGCTGGCACATCCGCGGTTCATCGACGGTGACTTCGGCAACGGATTCATCGGGCAGCACTTTGCCGATCATGCGGCGCTCCGGCCCCTTGAGCCCTCTGCCGAACAACTCGCCATCGCCACGGCAGCGTTTTATCAGGCCTCGCAGGCACGGCATGCTCAGGGCCTGGGCGGATGGCGCAACAGCATCGGCGCGCCGCTGCATTACCGGATCGGTGTCGGGGAGCACGACTGGACGCTGAGCCTGATGGCCGAAGCCGACGGCACATTTAACATCCGCGGTGCCGGGCGCTTGATCGAACTGAGGTTGCTCGACGCTACCCCCCATGGCGCAACATTGGTGATCGATGGGATTCGCCGGCGGCATGCGTGGCGCCTCGATGGCAACGATCTCTGGCTGTTCGCCTGCCCTGGTGGCCTGCACCTGCAAGATCGGACCCTGGCCCCCATCGCCGCCAAGACCAGCGCCAGCGACGGCACGCTCAAGGCGCCAATGGACGGCGCCATTGTCGAGCTGCGGGTCCGCGAAGGCAGCACCGTGCACCAAGGCCAGTTGCTCATGGTGCTTGAGGCCATGAAAATGGAGCACCCACTCAAGGCCGGCGTCGACGGCGTGGTCAGGCAATTGCAGGTCGCGCGGGGTGACCAGGTGAAAAAACGCCAGGTTTTGTTGCGCGTTGAAAGGGCCCACTAGTCGGATGCCGAGGGTTTGACTACGCTCAAACCCATCAGCACGCCGATACCGGGAACCCTGCAATGCCTCACTGGCTGGTGATTGATCTGGAGGCCACCACCGATGAAGGTGGCTGGCCGGTAACCGAAATGGAAATTATCGAAATCGGCGCCACGCTGGTGAATCGTGACGGCCGCGAAGTGGATCATTTCCAGCGCTTCGTGCGGCCCTTGAGGCGACCGCTGCTGACGCCCTTCTGTCGCGAACTGACCCACATCACCCAGGCCAATATCGACAGTGCCGCACCCTTGACCGAGGTCTGGCCGGTGTTCGAGCGCTGGCTGGCGCCGTATCAGTCGAAGCTGGAAAGCTGGGTCAGTTGGGGCGATTACGACCGCAAGCAACTGCTTCAGGAATGGCAGCACCAGCAATTGCACAGTGTCCTCGGCCAGGTGCCGCACATGAACCTCAAGCAACGCTTCGCCAAGGCCCGTCGACTGGAGCGACCGCTGGGGCTCAATGGCGCGCTGCAACTGGCGGGCCTGCAATTCTGCGGTCAACAGCACCGAGCGCTGGAAGATGCCCGCAATACCGCACGGTTGTTGCCCCTGGTGCTTCCGGGTTAAGCGGCAGCCACCTCCCAGCGCGGCAGATGACGAATGTTGCGGCCTTGTGCATACTGGCCGGCCTTTTTCAGCCCCTTTTTCGAGGAATCGCCCATGTTTAAAGTCAACGAGTACTTCGACGGCACCGTCAAGTCGATCGCTTTTGGCACTGCCGAAGGCCCTGCGACCATCGGCGTCATGGCACCGGGCGAATATGAGTTCGGCACGGCCCAACGGGAAATCATGCACGTGGTCTCCGGCGCCCTGACCGTGAAGCTGCCTGACAGCACCGACTGGGAAACCTTCGAAGCCGGCAGCCAGTTCAACGTTCCGGCCAACAGCAAATTCCAGCTCAAAGTGGCCGTCGACACCGCTTACCTGTGTGAGTATCGCGGCTGATTCTGTGGCATAGATACGCCGCTCATCTGTGGCGAGGGGATTTATCCCCGCTGGGCTGCGAAGCAGCCCCAGACCTGCCGCCCTCTGTGTATCAGGCTGATTGTGTTCAGCCTTTTTGGGGCTGCTTCACGCTCTGAGCTCTTCCGTCAACATGCTTTCGTTGCCTCCGGTGCTCTTATCAAAGGCGAGTCGTGGCGGGCCAAGGCTTGTAAATAGACGCTCTCGTCATACTGGGATCCAGCATTCCAGCACCGATAAACGATCCTGATCCATTTAAAAGCCAGTGCCCTCAGGGCTGCTTGATGAGAGCAGCCTTTGGCCTTCTGCTGGCGATAGTACGCCCCTGCCCATACCGATTGATTGATGCTGTGGGCAGCCCACTCGACAAATGTCTGGCGCAAAAAGGTTGAACATTGATAGCGCCAGCGAACGATTTTCTTCTTGCCACTGCGCT
>NZ_FOTH01000039.1:0-46203 GCF_900114515.1 Pseudomonas sp. NFACC46-3 | reverse complement strand
TGGGCCCAAGTGCTGTTGAGTCAAACCCCATGTGGGAGTGAGCTTGCTCCCACAGTTGTTTTTGGGGGGGCTCAGAATTTGTATGCGCCACAAATCCCTTGTGGCGAGGGAGCTTGCTCCCGCTGGCGTGCGAAGCAGGCCCCGGCGGTTCTTCAGGCCGACTGTATCAGCCGGTTTTGCGACTGCTGCGCAGCCGAGCGGGAGCAAGCTCCCTCGCCACAGGGTAGTTGTCTGGCTTGATTGCGCTGTTGGTTACGGTGGCAAGGGTGGGTCCAAGTGCTGTTGAGTTGAGGTAGCCTCAAACCCATGTGGGAGCGGGCTTGCTCGCGATGGCGGTGGGTCAGTAGCATCGATGTCAACTGACCCGACGCCTTCGCGTGCAGGCTCGCTTCCACAAAACCGCTTCCCTTTCAGGCATCAAGGAGATTCAGTTTGTCCTCTCCCATCCCGGTCACCATCCTCAGCGGCTTCCTCGGCGCCGGCAAGACCACGCTGTTGCGCCATCTGCTCAAGGCCGAACACGGCCTGAAAATCGCCGTGATCGAGAACGAATTCAGCGATGCCGGTATCGACACCCAACTGCTGGGCGACGAGCCGGTGCAAGTCATGACCCTGGCCAACGGTTGCGTGTGCTGCACCATCCACACCGACCTGACCAAGGCCCTGTATCTGTTGCTCGAGCGGCTGGACAGCGGCGAGATTGCCTTCGATCGCCTGGTCATCGAGTGCACCGGACTGGCCGACCCAGCGCCGGTGGCCCAGACGTTTTTCATCGATGAGGACCTGCGCGAGCGTTACATCCTCGATGGGATCCTGACCCTGGTGGATGCTGCTCATGCCGATGTCCACCTGACCCAGGCCATCGCCCAGGCCCAGGTTGGATTTGCCGACCGCCTGCTCTTGAGCAAAACCGATCTGGTGGACGCAGCCCAGGTCCAAGCCCTTGGTGAACGCTTGGCGCGCATCAATCGGCGAGCGCCTATCAGGGTGGTGGAACATGGCAAGATCGACCTGGCCGAACTGCTCGATATCCGTGGCTTCAATCTCAATGCGGACCTGGGCGCAGGGTTCAGCTTGCGGCCGGTCGGCAAGGCAACCACGGGCGATCGGATCAGCAGCCTCGTGCTGCGCACTGACAAACCACTGGATATCGAAAAGCTCAGCGAGTTCATGAACCAGTTGCTGGAAGAGCACGGCAAGCAATTGTTGCGCTACAAAGGTGTGCTGAACATCGCCGGCGAACCCCGTCGACTGGTGTTCCAGGGCGTACTGAAACTGTACGGTTTCGATTGGGACACCGAATGGGCTCCGGATGAACCCCGGGAAAGCGTGATCGTATTCATCGCCGACGAACTGCCCGAAGAGAAAATCCGTGCAGGCTTCGATGCCATCCTGCTTTGATGTTCCGCTGCCTGTGGCTTTCAACTTGCCCAAGGTGAGTTGTTGAAGGAGAAGCTGCCCACCGTAGAGCCTTGTGGCGAGGGAATATCCTGCGCCACAAGAGCTATCTGGTTATTTGTCTTTTACGAGATTTACATGCCTTAGTGCAGGCTTAAGATAAAAGTTATCTTTGATTTTTCTTCGGTCTCGGCCAGATAGAGATACGGCGAGCCAGGCACTCTTAATCCCCCGACATATTTATGGGTTGCGGTCATGAGTGAGAGGGGAGTGTGCTGGGTGTTGATGTTTTTCCGAGTGATGATGTTGTGTTGTTGATCGACCAGGATGAAGCGCGTCGGGTTGGCAGTGTTTGGATGTACTGCACCAAGTACTTCAAGCCAACTCTTGCTAATCAGCCTGTTGTAGTATTCCCCGGGGTTTTTCAGGGTCAGGATGTAGCCATTGGGCGTAGGCCGGAAATGCAGCATCAATTGGGTAGAGGCCGTGGCCTGGGCTTCGGCGCGCATGCCGAGCAAATGCGAGTGATCATGGGTTTGCGGTTTGCCGGTAAAGAATCCGCCGCTGAATGAACTGACGGTCGCCATCGCAGGTTTACCATGCAGCGTTTCAAGTAGATTGACGTGGGCATCAAACATGCGAAGTGTTGCATGAAAAGATTTTTCACTGTCCATGTGATAATTGAATCCTGTGTTGAGTTAGTAAGTATGAGATGGAGCGAATGGGATCTTATTAGTTTTGTTGGGGGTGGGTGGTATTATCTGTATTGCAGAAAGTTAAGTGCGATAACAACCAGTGAATGGTGTAAGGATGAGCGGGTAAGTTGGCGTTAGCTTTTTAACAGCCCATAAAAAAGGCCCGCCTCGAAGAGGCGGGCCTTTTGGCTACGGTCTGACGGGCTGATTAAGCGCCGTACACCGGCAGCTTCTTGCAAATAGCCTTGACCTTCTCACGCACGGCGTCGATGACCGCTTCGTTGTTCAGGTCCGCCAGGATGTCGCAGATCCAGCCAGCCAGTTCCTTGCACTCGGCTTCCTTGAAACCGCGAGTGGTCACGGCCGGGGTACCGAAGCGCAGACCCGAGGTGACGAACGGCGAGCGTGGGTCGTTTGGCACCGAGTTCTTGTTGACGGTGATGAACGCCTTGCCCAGCGCCGCGTCGGCGTCTTTGCCGGAGATCTCTTGCTTGATCAGCGAGAGCAGGAACAGGTGGTTTTCAGTACCGCCGGACACCACGTCAAAGCCGCGCTCGATGAACACGCCGGCCATGGCCTTGGCATTCTTCACCACTTGTTGCTGGTAAGCCTTGAACTCAGGTTGCAGGGCTTCCTTGAAACAGATCGCCTTGGCCGCGATCACGTGCTCCAGCGGGCCACCCTGGGCGCCCGGGAAGACGGCGGAGTTCAGCTTCTTCTCGATGTCGGCATTGGCGCGCGCCAGGATCAGGCCGCCACGTGGACCGCGCAGGGTCTTGTGGGTGGTGGTGGTGACCACGTCGGCGAATGGCACCGGGTTCGGGTAGACGCCAGCGGCGACCAGGCCCGCTACGTGAGCCATGTCGACGAACAGGTAGGCACCGACCTTGTCGGCAATCTCGCGGAAACGCGGGAAGTCGAGGACCTGGGAGTAGGCGGAGAAACCGGCCACGATCATTTTCGGCTTGTGCTCGAGGGCCAAGCGCTCGACTTCGTCGTAGTCGATCAGGCCGTTGCCGTCGATGCCGTACTGGACGGCGTTGTACAGCTTGCCGGAGGAGGAAACGCTGGCACCGTGGGTCAGGTGACCGCCGTGGGCCAGGCTCATGCCCAGGATGGTGTCACCGGCCGACAGCAGCGCCAAGTACACGGCGGAGTTGGCTTGGGAGCCTGCGTGCGGCTGGACGTTGGCGTAATCGGCGCCGAACAGTTGCTTGGCGCGGTCGATGGCCAGTTGCTCGACCACGTCGACGTACTCGCAACCACCGTAGTAACGCTTGCCTGGGTAGCCTTCGGCGTACTTGTTGGTCAGTACCGAGCCTTGAGCTTCCATCACCGCGGGGCTGGTGTAGTTTTCCGAAGCGATCAGCTCAATGTGCTCTTCCTGGCGCTGAGCTTCTTGCTCCATGGCGGCAAAGAGATCGGCGTCGTACTTGGCAATAGTCAAATCACGGCTGAACATGGCGGTCCTCAAGGATCGGGGGCAGAAAAGGGGGGCATTCTAACCCAACCGGTTTTGGAAGGCATATGAAAGGAATTCAGCTTCAAGATGCAAGCGACAAGCTGCAAGTTAACGCGGACCGTTTCTGCCTTCAGCTTGCCGCTTGCCGCTTGCCGCTTGCCGCTTGAAGCTTGAAGCTTGAAGCTTGCAACTGCCTCAATCAATCATGAACAACGCATCATTGCTGAACTGCGCTTCGAACCGATTGGCCGGCATCGGCCGGCCGAACAGGTAGCCCTGGACTTCGTCGCAGCCGTGCTCGCGCAGGAAATCCAGCTGCTCGTGGGTCTCGACACCCTCGGCGATCACCGCCAGGTTGAGGCTGTGGGCCATGGCGATGATCGCCCGGGCGATCTGCGCATCCTGCTCGCCGGACGGCAGGCCGTCGACGAAGGTGCGGTCGATCTTCAGCACGTCGATGGGGAATTGCTTGAGGTAGTTGAGCGACGAATAACCGGTGCCGAAGTCATCGACGGCGATGCTCAGGCCCAGGTTTTTCAGCCCGGCCAGGATTTGCATCGCCTCGCTGACTTCGCGCATCAGGATACTTTCCGTCAGTTCCAGCTCCAGGCAGGCCGGCGGCAGGCCGGTGCTGCGCAGGATATTGGCGATGCGCGTGCCCAACTGGCCGTCGGAGAACTGCCGGGCCGAAATGTTGACCGAGACCTTCGGCACCCGGACCTTGGCCTGGTGCCATGTCCTGAGCTGCCGACAGGCCTCGGTGATGACCCAGTCGCCGACGTCCACCACCAAGCCGAGTTCTTCGAGTACCGGGATGAAATCCCCTGGCGGCACCAATCCGCGTCGCGAATGGCGCCAGCGCAGCAGGGCTTCGGCACCGGTCAAACGTTTGCCATCGCCGCTGAACTGCGGCTGGTAATACAGCACGAACTCGTTCTGTTCCAGGGCGTGGCGCAGGTCGCTTTCCAGCTCCAGGCGCTCCAGGGCGCTGGCGTTCATGTCGGCCTGATAGAACTGGAAGTTGTTCTTGCCCCGCTCCTTGGCGTGATACATGGCTGTGTCGGCGTTCTTCATCAATTGGCTCAGTTCGTTGCCGTCCTGGGGGCTCAGGGCGATACCGATACTGGCGGTGACGAAGAACTCCCGGCCTTCGAGCACGAAGGGCCGGACCAGGCTGGCGAGGATCTGCTCGGCTACGTTGATTGCCCGGTTCAGCGCCATTTCGCGGCTGGCGCGCGGTTGCAGCAGCAGGGTGAATTCATCGCCACCCATGCGTGCCACAGTGTCGTCGTCGGCGACGCAGCCGAGCAGGCGCGTGGCCATTTCCTTGAGCATCCGATCGCCGGCGGCATGGCCCAGGGAGTCGTTGATCGGCTTGAAACGGTCCAGGTCGAGGAACATCAGCACGACCCAGGTCTTCTGCCGGTCGGCCGATTGCAGTGCGGTGTGCAGGCGATCCTGGAACAGCGTGCGGTTGGGCAGGTGAGTCAGGGCGTCGTAATAGGCCAGGCGATGAATGCGCTGCTCGCTGGCCTTGCGCTCGCTGATGTCGCTGAAGAAGCACACATAGCTGGCCAGGTCACCTTCGTCATCCAGCACGGCCGTAATGCCGACCCACGCTGGGTAATGCTCGCCATTGCGGCGCTTGAGCCAGACTTCGCCTTCCCAGGTGCTATGCTGTTGCAGCTGCTTGAGCACGTAGCGCAAGTGGGCTTCCTGCTGTTCGTCCACGGTCAGCATGTTGGGCAACTGGTCCAGCACTTGCGACACGGCATAACCGCTGACGCGACTGAAGGCTTCGTTGGCCTGGACAATGTAGCCGGCCGGGTCGGTGATCAGGATCGCCGAGGTCGAGTGTTCGAAGACCGTAGCGGCCATGCGCAGGTCTTTTTCAGCGCGACGCTGCTGGCTGATGTCGCGACCGACGCCGAGCACGCCTTCGAACGCGCCGTGTTCATCCCACACCAGTACCAGCCGCAGCTCGATGGGAATCTTGCGCCCATCGGCACGCAGGCAGTCGAACAGGAACAACTGGGTCTGCATCTGGTTGCGTAGCTCGGCCAGTTGATCGGGCTTGTCGAGGGCCTTGCTGACCCGGTCCATCAGGCTGTAGATGCCGGTCAGTTGTTGCGGATTGGCGATGATCGATTGCCAGCCGTTCTGGAAGATCCAGTCGGCGGTGTAGCCCAGCACCGCTTGCACCGACGGGCTGACGTAGTTGAGCGAAAGCTTGTTGTCGGTGGAGAAAATCACGTCGCTGATGCTTTCGGCGAGCATCCGGTAGCGTTGTTCGCTGTCACGCAGCGATTCACTGGCCTCGATCTGCTCGGTGACGTCCTTGGCCACGCCGATGATTCGTGTCACCTGGTTATCCCGGTCCCGGGCCAGGGCCTGCTCGCGGATGTCGAAGCAGCGCCATTTGCCATTGCGGTGGCGAAAGCGCAGTTGGCATTGCAACAATTGCGTGTACCCGCCCCGCCGCTGTGCCTGGCGCAGGCTGTGGTAGTGATCGGCATCGTCGCTGTGCAGCAGGATTTCCCAGAAGTACTCGCCCATCTGGTGCAGTTCGGTGCGGTCGTACCCCAGGGTCTGGCCCAGGTGGTGGTTGCTGAAGATCATCCGCTGACTGATGACGTCCTGCACATAGAGATGATCCGGCACGGTGCGCACCACGTCGGACCAGAAACCCTCGCGTTCGAGCAGCGAGAGCTCGATCAGCTTGCGGCTGGTGATGTCGCTGATGCTCAGGATGACCGCGTTATGGTCTTGCTGTTTTTCCGGCAGGCGCAGCACCAGCCACAGGTGCTGGTCGCGGCCATGGGCGTCCTGGAGCTTGATTTCCAGCTCCAGTTGCTTGTGTTGATCGAGCAGCGCCTCGAGCAGCTTCGAGCCGACGGGGTTGTTGTCCTGCGTACCCTTGCCGACCAGCAGTTGCCAGGCCTGATCGCAGGAATCGACATTGAGCAGTTTCAATGCCATCTGGTTGACTTCGGTGACGTGAACTTCCTGGCGCAATTGCTCGAGTTGATGGGAGGTTTTTGTCCATGCGCGCAATTGATCGCCCGTGTGCAGGCCGGCCCGCTCAAAAAAAGCCTTGAGCCCCGACAGGTCGAGCACGCACAAGGCCACGCCAGTGCCTTCGAAAATATCCTGGTAGCGCCGCCGACCTTCATGCAACTGCCGCTGACGTCGGCGCATGTTCAAGAGCGCAATCACCGGCAACAACGAAAACGCCAGGCCCAGCAGGCATTTGCCGATGAAGGCCGGCAACAGTTGTTCGATTACCTGGCGACGGTCGAACAGCCCCCGCAGTTGCCAGTCGCTGCTGCTCAAGGGCACGGTCAGTACGGTGTTCTCCAGGTCATCCGGGGACAAATGGGTAGGGCTGCTCGAGGGCAGGCTTTCGTCGCGGCTGATGATCTGCTGGTTGAGACGGTTTTCTACCAGCCACAGCGGGCGCAGCCCCATATCGGCCTGCTTGGTCAGGGTGGAGAAAAAGTTCGGGCTCAGGCGCAGGGCCCAGTAGCCACGGCTGCTACCGCTGGCCTGGTGCAACAATAGGTGCACCACGGAGCCGTCTTCGGCATTGCTGAAATAATGGGCCTGGGCCCGGCTGCGCCGCACCAGTTCGCCCAGGTAGTCGGCGTCGTGGCTGTCGGCGTCGCTGTCACTGAGCACTCGGCCGGAGGGGCTCAGCAGGACCAGGCTGCGCAATTCGGGGAGCGATTGCTGGAGTTTGCGCACCAGGGCCCGCTGTTCGTCGCCCGTTTGGGGTTGTTCGACGATCGGTAGCAGGTTGAGGGCGATTTGCGCGTTCAGGGCCATGTTCAGGCTGACCTGCGCGGCGAGATCGGCGGTGTAGTCGATGGTGTATTGGCGTTGTTGCTGTTGGGTTTCGCGCAGTTGGTCGAGCAATTGCCAGAACAGCAAGCCGAGCAGCAGCAACACCAGCGTGGCCAGTGCGCTCTTCAATGTCCCGCGCAGGGGCGAGCCGGACACGACTGCGGGTGCGCGAGGGGACAGGGGCGGAGTGACGTTGGACAAGCTGTAATCCTGCAGTTTGCTGGACTGGCGCGACGTGCACTATAAGCCGGACGCCCGAAGGGCGGCTAGCATGCCTTGACTTGTGGCAAAGTGCCAGCCCTTGGCGGCTGGACCTTGACCGACGGTTGAGGTAGCTTTGCCGGTCAAACAAGAGCGTTCCAGCTCCAGATTCCCAGGCTCTATCCGCGCGCAGGCATTGATGACCGTCAAGTGCCGGTGCCGCGCATGGCCTGGCTCGTTCTTTTCACCTGTCACTGACGCTAGGTTCACCATGGCTCAATACGTCTTCACCATGCATCGGCTGAGCAAAGTTGTTCCGCCGAAGCGGGAAATCCTGAAAAATATTTCACTGTCCTTCTTCCCCGGCGCCAAGATCGGCGTACTGGGTCTCAACGGTTCGGGTAAGTCCACCCTGTTGAAAATCATGGCCGGCGTCGATAACGAATTCGACGGCGAAGCCCGCCCGATGCCGGACCTGAACATCGGCTACCTGCCCCAGGAGCCTCAGCTGGATCCGACCAAGACCGTCCGTGAAGTGGTCGAGGAAGCGGTCAGTGTGATCAAGGACGCCCAGGCGCGCCTCGACGAGGTCTATGCCGCCTACGCCGATCCGGATGCCGACTTCGACAAGCTGGCCGCCGAACAGGCCAAGCTCGAAGCGATCCTGCAGGCCAGCGACGGCCACAACCTGGATCGCCAGCTGGAAGTCGCCGCCGATGCGCTGCGCCTGCCGGCCTGGGACGCGAAGGTCGAACACCTGTCTGGTGGTGAGAAGCGCCGCGTGGCCCTGTGCCGCCTGTTGCTGTCGGCCCCCGACATGCTGCTGCTCGATGAACCGACCAACCACCTGGACGCCGATTCCGTCGCCTGGCTCGAACACTTCCTGCACGACTTCCCAGGCACCGTGGTTGCGATCACGCACGACCGTTATTTCCTGGACAACGTCGCCGGCTGGATCCTCGAACTCGACCGTGGCGCAGGCATTCCATACGAGGGCAACTATTCGGGCTGGCTGGAAGCCAAGTCCGATCGTCTGGCCCAGGAATCCAAGCAGCAGTCGGCCCATGAAAAAGCCATGAAGGAAGAACTGGAGTGGGTGCGCAAAGGCGCCAAGGCCCGCCAGTCCAAATCCAAGGCGCGTCTGCAACGCTTCGAGGAAATGCAATCCCAGGAATTCCAGAAGCGCAGCGAAACCAACGAGATCTACATCCCGGCCGGTCCGCGCCTGGGTGACAAGGTCATCGAGTTCAAGAACGTCACCAAGGGCTACGGCGATCGCGTGCTGATCGACAACCTGTCGTTCTCCATGCCCAAGGGCGCCATTGTCGGCGTGATCGGCGGTAACGGTGCGGGTAAATCCACGCTGTTCCGCATGCTGATGGGCAAGGAAACGCCGGATTCGGGCAGCATCGAAATCGGTGAAACCGTGCAACTGGCCTGCGTCGACCAGAGCCGCGAAGACCTGGACGGCAGCAAGACCGTGTTCCAGCAGATCTCCGACGGTTCCGACCAGATCCGCATCGGCAACTACGAAATCCCGTCGCGCACTTATGTGGGCCGTTTCAACTTCAAGGGCGGCGACCAGCAGAAGTTCGTCAAGGACCTGTCCGGTGGTGAGCGCGGTCGCTTGCACCTGGCGTTGACCTTGAAGGAGGGCGGCAACGTCCTGCTGCTCGACGAACCGTCCAACGACCTCGACGTCGAAACCTTGCGTTCCCTGGAAGAAGCCTTGCTGGACTTCCCGGGCGCCGCCATTGTGATCTCCCACGATCGGTGGTTCCTCGACCGCGTGGCGACCCACATCCTGGCATACGAAGACGATTCGCAAGCGGTGTTCTTCGAAGGCAACTACACCGAGTACGAAGCCGATCGCAAGAAACGCCTCGGCGAAGCGGCCGCCCAGCCGCACCGCGTACGGCACAAGAAACTGGCCTGATTCGGTCGGTTGCATGAAAAAAACGGAGCCTTCGAAGGCTCCGTTTTTCATGGGGGTTACGCTGGCATCGCGAACTCAAGGGTGAGAATGTTGGGGATTGTCGGGTCCATCTCGTACAGCAAGGCATAACCCGCCCCCGTGATTCCAGTCAACAGGCTGACGTCGGGTACCCGATCGTTGTCGAGCCATGGTCCCTCGAAAAACTGCCGGGCGATTTCGTCGAGTGTCTTTCTGACCCTGCTCATGCCTTCGGGATTATCCGAATGCCGATACAGGTCATGCAGACAGATCAGATTGCCGAAATCGCCGTGGCACAGGTTAAAGCCCTCGCCGAAACCGTGCTGCCAGAGATTGTTCTCGCATCGCTGTATATCGTCGAGCACGGTCTGCCTGGCCGCGTCGTCCAGGGCGTCCCCCATCGATGCCATGAGCTGTCGCCTGGCGATAAGGATACCGCCGTCGCCGTGGCACCACTTGGACGTATGGTCCGCCGGGCCGAGGTTTCGCAGGTCCAGCCAGAAACCGTCCCGGCTCAGGCGGTTTTCGCCTTCGAGCACCTGGATGGCCAAGGGCACCAGGGTCGCATCGCCGGTCACGTCATAGGCTTTGCACAGGGCATGGATGACCCCCGAGAGGCCGTGGGACAAGCCTGTCAAAATGACCGAGCGATCATCACGCCGCAGCAGTTGGCCATCTTCAATCAGGACTTGATCCTTGATGTAGCCAACCATGCGTTGGATGGCTGGCAGCACGTCCTCCTGTGCAGACAATGCATGGATATTGGCCAGCAGGGTCACAGCCCCACAACAGCCTCCGAGGAAGTCGAAATCATAGTCTTCAGGAGGGACTTCAATCAGTTGGGTCAGCAGGCCGGCGATTTTTTCATCGTGTTTCGGATCTCCCGTTATTTGCCGACGATTGATCAGCAGATAGAGATAAGCCCCCAGCCCGTGATAGGCACTGACGGTCAAATCGGTTTTGAAAAAGCCAAAGCGTTGTTCCAGGGAGTACAGGACCTGATCCATGCGCGACAGAAAGTGCGGTTCGCCGCTCACCTTGAACAGGCCCAGATAAAACAAGCCAATCCCGGCGATACCGGAGTACAGCCCGTGATCCATGGGCGACGGGTATTTTCTCTGGGTCGTGGGGTGCAGGTGAAAAGACAACCAACTGACGTCCGTTGATGTTCCTATGATAGCGAGCTCCTCGATACGGGAGCTGATGCTCAATATTCCGTCGAGTAGGCCCGATGGGGGAGCGCTCTCAAGGTTCGCAAGCCTCTGTCTGGCGCGCAGTGGCAGTTGTCCATTAGGCTCAGGAAACAAACAAATTTCGAGCAATGTGCGTTGTAACGCTTTGTCTGCATGGGACAGGCTGGCCAGTTTCTGTAAGCAGCTCTTTATTGGTGGCTCTATGGGCGTCATTCCTATCGTTTCACCTTGGGCGCTCGTCAAGTAGTTGGCGTTGAGAGGCATGGTGAAACATGGGATGCTGGATCGTTGCAGGTCCGCTATTTCATAACGGGGAATACCTTTTGCTGCATAGGGTTCCTTCAGATCTTTCCATAAAGTTGCCAGTAGAAGTTCCCTGTCCAGCATATTTTGCATAAAGCGTGGGTGGCGGCTTAGTCCGATGAAATCGGCATAGCGCTGGGAATTCTTGAGCAATACGCGGGTTGATAATTCGCCTGCAGATTGTTCGAGTATCTGCATGATCATCTGTTGATAAATCATCAACTGGCCATAGGCATAGTCAAAGCCATGGAGGAGTTCAGCTTTATAGGGTTCAAATCCCTTATGCCCGCCTTGCAGGTGTGGCAGGTGTTTTTGCAGTGGCTGGTGTTCGAATTGTGTTTTGCGCAGATGGTAGAAGCCATCTTCGAAAACCAGGGAATGGCGGGTGGAAGTGAATCGCTCTTGCCGAGTCAGACCGCTTTGGTCGTAATTGGATTTTTGAGAGAAGGGTAAAAAACCGGTGGAATATACCGACTGTTGGGTCAACTTGAAGGCATTGAACAACGCGCAGTCGGCAGGTAAGTCGTGTAGCAGCTCGCTGGTAGAGGCGGTGAATAAACATTCAAGGTCAATCATGACCGGGCTGCTTCCACACGCAATGATATTTTCGTAGTGAAAGTCGATGCCATTCAATGCGTGGATGAGGGCCATTTGTGCGCCCATTTTTGTATAGAACAGCGCAACGTCTGCTTCGCTGTCGCAAGGCAGATTGTCGATCTTTTCTACCCAGCTATGCTGCTCGCAGCTGAGGATCCTGGGTGCATGTATAGAAAAACAATCCGCGCCTGACCACTCATGCAATTGCCCAAGGAGACGATTGAAAAACAACGCCTCCCGGCTCGCTCTTGGTTTGTAAACCAACGAGGTCGTACCAATTTTAACCTCGCAGACCGTTTCACCACGACCATGGGGATCACCTAGACCAAGTTCGATCGCGTCGATTTTCCGGGACGGGATCGAAAACGTCTTCTCCAGCAATTCAGTATCGTCGGCGAAGTCGCGAATGACCCCATAAAGGTACTGGGTGGTGTCTTCCAGTAGATCCAGTAGCAGGCCCGCCAACACCGGGTAGGACTCAAACAATTTCAGCAGTGGCAATGTGCGCAGATGCTCATTGAAAGCTGTTAAATCGAGGTCCTCACCGGCTGCAATCCGCGTATTCAAATAGTGAACCAGGCTTTGTTCTGATGTGCGTTCTACCCGGCCCAGAACATAGCGCTCCAGGCTTGCAAACAAGGCCCGGTCATCGATGTGCAATGATGCAGCGGCGTAGCGCGGATCGCCTTTGAACGTATCCATGAAATAAAGAAAAAAACGGTAGCCAAACCAATAAAAATTGTTTTTGCCGATTGAGATAGTGTTCGTCTCGGTGTCAAGGCTGTCGAGCTGGGTAAGTTTTGCCTCCAAGGCGTTTAAGACGGTTTCGCCATCGATGGGCAAGGGTTGGTTATTGGCAGGTTCCTTGATGTACGCAGACAGCTGCGCCCTGTCTAATCCGAAGTGATTCAGCAAGGCCTGATCATCAACATGCAGGCGAGTCAGGTTGTTTTCAAAAAGGGCGATATCGCGACCGGAAGAGAATCTGTGCTGACCTCGCTGATTCAACTTCAAGGAGTTAATTAACATGCCGTGTCTCCTGACATGGATAGAGCAGGCGGTGCCTGCTCTATGTTTTATTGATTGCCTGTTTTGACGATCAGTTGAGCGGGATTAGCAGCCCAGTGTCGAGCACTCGAGATTGGTGCACGTTCCGAAAGTGTTGCACTCCAATGACGTTATCAGCATCCGCCCATTGCTCTTGTTGGCAGGCGCTTGATAAGCGTTGAACTCGAGATAGAAGTCACCGGACATGTTCAGGATTTTTTCGCTCATGATATTTCCTCATCAGTTATTGAATATCGCGTACAGCGGCCTGCGGCCAATCGGATGCCAATCACTGTATCCGAACTGTAGGATTTCAAATGAAGTTGTCTATGAATGGGATTAGGGATATCAAAGTCGCCCTGTGCAGGTCGACCTTGAAAGTGGGATTAGCACAAAATGGCGGTGCACTCTGCGGTGCCACATTCGACAATGGTCAGCGCTGCTGACTCAATGCCGCGACTGACGAGTTGGTAGGACTTGAAGTCACCATCGAAGTCACCGGACATTGCCAGTATGTGTTCGCTCATCATGTTTCTCCTCTGTTGTTACGCACCTGTTTTGGTGCGGGAAAAACAATAGCACGCTGCCGATTAAGCACAAACTTGTCGTTATGACCTTATGTTGCAGTTACATGTTGCTACAGGTATGTGGTTACTGTTGCGACGCTCTAGCGCTAGAGGCTTTATTGCTCTTGTTCGAGTCTGCAGGAAAGGTTTAAGTGTTTTCTCATGGTACTAACAAGTGCTGCTCGCTCAGTTCGTTAATCAAGCGCTATTGCAATGACTTCAATGGCGAGATTGCCCATCGGTCGCTCCCAGATCACCTCATCCCCAACCTTCGCCCCCAGCAACGCTCGCCCCAGCGGCGAACCCCAGTTGATCAGTCCACTGGCCGCATCAGCTTGGTCTTCACCCACCAATTGGACCCGCTGCTCGTGATCATGCTCATCGACGAAGGTCACCCAATGCCCGATCCGCACCTGATCCGTTGATGTCGGCACGACGACCTGGGCGCTTTGCAAGCGCTGATTGAAATAGCGCAGGTCCCGTTCAATGTCGGCGATGCGCTGTTTGTCTGCCTGGTCGCCTTTGGCTGCGTGCTGGCCATGCAGTGCCTGCAACTGGGCGACGCGGGCCTGCAACTGGGCAAACCCGGACGGTGTCACGTAATTGGGCTGGGCACTGACCTGGCGTTCGACCGGTTGATCGGCCTGGGCTGCGGCGGTGTCTTCGTTGACGAAAGCGCGACTCATGGTGTTCTCCTCTATTGGAGTTTGGGCCATGGTCGCAGGCTTTTGGTTTCGATGAATGTCTGTGCGCGACTTACGGCGAGCGATAAGCCCGGGCGGCATCCTGGTCTTTCTGCTGTTGCCAGGCCCGTTCACGTTCATCCCAGTGACGTTCGCGATAGGCGTCACGCTCCTCGCTTTCGCGCATGGCCTGACACTGACGGAAACCATCGCTCCAGCCTTCGGCGTAGCGCGGGTCCTTGAGATAGCGCGGCACGTCTTTCCTGAACTGGCCGGTGATCACCCCGGCGGCTTGCCGGCCGCTGCTGCAACCGTCGTCGTAGCCGTCGGCGAACGCTGGTGGATAACCCCGGGCGATCAGGTCTTCGTGGGTGGTTTCACAGCCACCGAGCAACATCAACATACTCAGGACCACTGCTGTGCGCTTCATTTCTGCTTTCCTGCCGAATCCCGCTCATACAATAAGTCTAGAAGTGGATTCGTCAGTAAGGCGTGAAAGCGTGGTGATTAATCCGTTCGTTGCGCAGGCCATGGTCAGTAGTGATACCACTTCACCTCAAGCATCACCTCGTTCTCCGGCGAGGCCAATTGGCTGAACTCCCGCTGGGCACTCAGGCGCAGGCCGAGGTTTCGGGACAGCTCCCATTGCTGGTTCAAGCTCAGGCTGCGGCGCACTTCGCCGTTGACGAAATAATCACCCTTGGCTTCCAGGCTCAGGTTGCCCAGTGGATTTTTCCACAGCACACCGCTATTGAAACCGGCGGCCGGGGCGATGAACTGGGCGAAGTCATTGTTGTGCTCGACCCGCACCGTGCCCAGGGCAAAGCCCAGCACCTCGTCCCCCAGCGCCCAGGTGCCACCTGCGCCGCCGTTGACGTGGCTGACCAGGGTTTCGTCGTCGTGTTTGCCTGGCACCCGCTCCAGGCCGCCGGTGACCTGCCAGGACAGCGGTTGCAGCAGCTCGTTGCGTGGGGTCAGGGAGCGAATGGTCGCCAGGTCCAGTTGTTGCACCTGCCAGTCATTGCCTTCGTACTGGCGCAGTTTCAATTGCAGGATTTCGATCTGTGCGCCCAAGGGGAAGCTCTCGGCGTTGTCGTTGAGATCGTGATAGGCCATGCGCAAGCCATACTCGCCGAACGCCCGGTCGCCCCGCGTGCCGAGGCCAGCCTGCCAGGTGCGCGATTGGTGACCGTCCTCGGGCAGGCCCGGTTGCGGGATATCGAGCTCCGGCGCAGGGTTTTGGTTGATCGCCCGCAACAGTTCGAAACTGCGCTGGGCGCGTTGTGGGTCGCGCTCCTGGCCGTTGGCGCGATAGCGCTCCAGGCGATAGGCCGCATCGATGATCAGCGCCTGGCGTTCGCGCGGCAACGCCTTGAAGCCGGGGGCTTGCAGTTGCTGCTGGTCGGCGCTGGCTTTGAGTACCCATTGCTGTTCTTCGTCGCTGAGCGGTTCGGCGCGGCTGAGCAGTTCCCGTTCACGGGACGGTCGATACTGGATGCTTTCCACCAGGCCGGCTTCTTTCACGGCCTTGACGGTGTCGGTGGGAATCGCAGTCAGCGGGAATTGTTCGGTCAGGCGCAGGCTGGGGCGAGCCACTTGCAGCAATTCGAGCAGGCGATAGGAGCAGTTTTCGTCGAAGAAAAAATAGTCGAACTGAATCTGCTTGAGTTCCCAGACGTGCTCGACCATGCGCTCGGTTTCCGCCTGGCTCAGGTTCAGGCGGTATTCCCACAGGTCGCGGTTCTCCAGGCTACGGTACTCGGAGAGTTTTTCCTGGTACGGCACCAGGGCAAACAGGCCGGGATAGCCGCCCATCAGGCCCTTCCAGGCATAGAGGATGCTGTTGTCCGAGCCTTCGATGTAGGCGCCGAAATTGATCGCATAGCTGAGCAGGGCGGTCTTGTCGCTTTGCACATCGGCCTGGTCGATGCGCAGCAGGGTGTGACCGAACATCGAGGACGGGCTGTTCAGATACGCGGCGGGGAAGATCATCACCGCGCTGTGGGGCGAGACGTCCTTGAACCATTGGTTGAAGTCGCTGCAGTCAACAGCCGGCAGATCCGTCAGATTGAGCTGGGCCTTGAGCCAGCGCGTTCGCGCCGGGTACACGCACTGGGCATGCTGCTGGCCGGCGCTGGCCGGGCCGTACAGGGCTTTTAGCGTGGCACTCAGTTCGCGCTCGGGATGTTCGTTGCCATCGGGCGCGAGGAAGAATTGCTTGTCGCTGATATAGCTGCGCCAACCGCCGAGCTTGGCGGTTTCGTAGTGGCCCAGGGAAATCCAGAAGCGGTCATTGGCCAGTTGCTGCAAACGTTGAGGGTCGACATGAGGCGCGGCGGACAGCGGGGCGCACACACAGAGCGCTAGCCAGGCAAGGCGTTTGAGCATAGTCGGCTACTTGGAAAGGCGAAAAAACAAAGACCGAAGGGGCCCCGAAAAGAAAACCCGCTCCCCGAGAGGAGCGAGTGGTGTCGAGCTTAAGCTTGAGTGGCGTACTTGGCCAGGCGAGGATCGCTTTTCAGCACGGCCAGAGTGTTGGTATGCACATCTTCCGCCGTCACGTCAGCCTTGCTGAAGATCTGCTGGAAGTGCTCGTGGGTAACGGCGGAGAAGTGTGCGCGATCTTCCGGCGCCACGCCCAGTACCACGGCATAGGTGGTCAGCGCTTCGCCCTGACCCTTGGCCATGTCTTCGGACAGCTCGTTCATCATGCCATTCATGGCCAGCCAGGACTTGCCGCCGTAAGTCAGTGCCGCGTTGGTCGAGCAACCGTTGGTGCCGGATGTCATGCCGAAGGTAGCGTTACCGGAAGTGCCGTTGGTGGTGGATGCCAGGAAGTGTGCCGGAGTGCCACGCTGACCTTCGAACAGCATGTTGCCCCAGCCGCAATCCGGGCCGCCCGGCGCCTGAGCCATGGCGTTGATGGATACAGCGGTGAAGAGAGTACCGAGAAGAATCCGTTTCATAGCTATGTTCTCTTTATGTGCATACCGATGGACAGGGTCTGGCCCCTACAGCTGCCAGTGGGCCGGTTATTGTTCCAGCCGCGCAGTTTGGAGTTTAGGCACGATCTGAGGGTTCCGTGACATTTTGCAAAAACATCACTGGAAGATCGCCTGTCTACCGGGCCCGACCGCGGTTTCCCCTTTGACTATGCTTTGGGCAGAGGCGCTCCTTGCCAGTCAGGTACAGGCGGCGCCAGAATGCCGCTATCTGCCCCGCCTGATGTAAGGAAGCCCGATGCCTGATCCTGTTGCTGCCAGCTTGCGTCTAGCGCCCGAAGCGCTGACCCGTCCGTTTTCCGCTGAACAGTTCAGCTTCTCTACCACCAATGATCTGGAGCCCTTCCGCGGTGTGCTTGGCCAGGAACGTGCGGTCGAAGCCTTGCAGTTCGGCGTGGCCATGCCGCGCCCCGGTTACAACGTATTCGTCATGGGTGAGCCCGGCACTGGCCGGTTTTCGTTCGTCAAACGCTACCTCAAGGCCGAAGGCAAGCGCCTGCAGACCCCGGCGGACTGGGTCTACGTCAACAACTTCGATGAGCCCCGCGAACCCCGTGCCCTGGAACTGCCGTCAGGTACGGCCGGTGCTTTCATCGCCGACATCAACGGCCTGATCGACAACTTGCTGGCGACGTTCCCGGCGGTATTCGAGCACCCGTCCTACCAGCAGAAGAAAAGTGCCATCGACCGCGCCTTCAATCAGCGCTATGACCGCGCCTTGGATGTGATCGAGCGCCTGGCGCTGGAGAAGGATGTCGCGCTGTACCGTGACAGCAGCAACATCGCCTTCACGCCAATGAGCGAAGGCAAGGCCCTGGATGAAGCTGAATTCGCCCAGTTGCCGGAAGCCGAGCGCGAGCGTTTCCATGAGGACATCTCGGGCCTGGAAGAGCGTTTGAACGAAGAGCTTGCCAGCCTGCCACAGTGGAAGCGCGAGTCCAGCAACCAGTTGCGCCAGCTCAACGAAGAAACCATCACCCTGGCCCTGCAACCGTTGCTGGCACCACTGTCGGAGAAATACGCAGAGAACGCTGCGGTCTGCGGCTACCTGCAGGCCATGCAGGTCTATCTGCTCAAGACTGTGGTCGAGCAATTGGTGGATGACAGCAAGACCGACGCCATCGCCCGCAAGCTGCTGGAGGAACAGTACGCGCCGAGCCTGGTGGTCGGGCATCCGTTCAGTGGCGGCGCGCCGGTGGTGTTCGAGCCGCACCCGACCTACGACAACCTGTTTGGTCGCATCGAATACAGCACCGACCAGGGCGCGCTCTACACCACGTACCGGCAGTTGCGTCCGGGCGCCTTGCACCGGGCCAACGGCGGTTTCCTGATTCTCGAAGCGGAAAAAATGCTCGGTGAGCCGTTCGTGTGGGATGCGCTCAAGCGCGCCCTGCAATCGCGCAAGCTGAAAATGGAATCGCCGCTGGGGGAACTGGGGCGCGTGGCCACCGTGACCCTGACGCCGCAGCACATTCCGCTGCAGGTCAAGGTCGTGATCATCGGCGCCCGCCAGCTCTACTACGCTTTGCAGGACCTGGATCCGGATTTCCAGGAAATGTTTCGCGTGCTGGTGGATTTCGACGAAGACATCCCGATGGGCGACGAGAGCCTGGAGCAGTTCGCCCAGTTGCTCAAGACCCGCACTTCGGAGGAGGGCATGGCGCCGCTGACTGCCGACGCGGTGGCGCGCCTGGCGACCTACAGTGCGCGTCTGGCCGAACACCAGGGGCGCTTGTCGGCGCGTATCGGTGATCTGTTCCAACTGGTCAGCGAGGCGGATTTCATTCGCCAACTGGCCGGTGACGAGATGACCGACGCCGGTCATATCGAGCGCGCCCTCAAGGCCAAGGCCACCCGTACCGGGCGTGTCTCGGCGCGAATCCTCGACGACATGCTCGCGGGGATCATCCTGATCGACACCGCCGGTGCGGCCGTGGGCAAATGCAACGGGCTGACAGTACTCGAGGTCGGCGACTCTGCGTTTGGTGTACCCGCGCGGATTTCCGCCACGGTGTACCCGGGCGGCAGCGGCATCGTCGACATCGAGCGGGAGGTCAACCTCGGCCAGCCGATCCACTCCAAGGGCGTGATGATTCTTACCGGCTACCTGGGCAGTCGTTATGCCCAGGAATTCCCGCTGGCGATCTCGGCCAGCATTGCGCTGGAGCAGTCCTACGGTTACGTGGACGGCGACAGCGCGTCCCTGGGCGAGGCGTGTACGCTGATCTCGGCCCTGTCGAAGACGCCGCTCAAGCAGTGCTTCGCCATTACCGGCTCGATCAACCAGTTCGGTGAAGTGCAGGCGGTGGGCGGGGTCAACGAGAAGATCGAAGGCTTCTTCCGCCTCTGTGAAGCCCGCGGGTTGACCGGTGAGCAGGGGGCCATCATTCCCCAGGCCAACGTCGCGACCTTGATGCTCGACGAGAAAGTGCTGGCCGCCGTGCGCGCTGGGCAGTTCCACGTCTATGCGGTGCGCCAGGCCGACGAAGCCCTGAGCCTGTTGGTGGGCGAGCCTGCTGGCGAGCCGGACGAAAACGGCGAGTTCCCCGAGGGCAGCGTCAATGCCCGGGTGGTGGAGCGGCTGCGGGTGATCGCGGAAATGATCAGCGAAGACGACATCAAGGAAGCGGAAAAGGAATTGGCACAGCAGGCATTGACGGAGGCCAAGCCGGCTTGATGTTTTCCTGACCGCAGCAAGACCTCCTGTGGGAGCGAGCTTGCTCGCGATTGCGGAGTTTCAGTCACGGTTTTCCCGACTGTCACACCGCAATCGCGAGCAAGCTCGCTCCCACACTGTTTTGTGGGTTATTTCTAAAAAAACGCCACCACTTTGGCGTCAATATTCACACTGTGACCGCTCGGCGTATTCTGGTCTCGAAAGTCCTTGCGACCGGAACTTTTCTTCTATCCTCAGCTCAAGGATAACGAGAGTCATCATCGGATCGAAACAGCCTCCTCCCGGGGCTGAATACCGGATCTACCGAGGGGCGCCGCCATGTCGCGCAACCTTTGCCTCACTCGTCAATGCCTGGGCCTTGTCACCCGTATCGAATGCGCCATCCGCCCCCTGGCGGGAGATACCGGTATGTGGACCTTGCTCTTCGCCGCCGGAATGGCCGGTGAACAACCTTCTGCCATCAAGGCCCAAGGGCCATTTCCCGGCCCGACTGCCGCCGAATCCATCCTCGATACCATTGTGCAAAGCCTGACGCTGCACGGCTACGAGCTGGCCGATGACCCGCAGATATGGTCCCTGCACATGCAAGCCCAACTGCGTGAAATCAATGGAGGCCGTTGTCGCAACGTCGGCGGCTTCGAGTTTCGTCCGCTGCATTGAAGGCCATCACCGCACGGGCATCGGCAGTAAAATTTTGACACAAGAGCAGGGACCTGGGACGGTCCCGGCGTTTGTGGGGCCGGTCGTGGCTGATATACTCGCCGCGATTTTTCAGCCCTGGTGTGAGATTCAATGGAACGCTTTATCGAAAACGCAATGTACGCCTCCCGTTGGCTGCTGGCGCCGATCTACTTCGGGTTGTCCCTGGGCTTGCTGGCCCTGGCGCTGAAGTTCTTCCAGGAAGTCTTTCACGTCATCCCCAACGTGTTTTCCATGGCCGAGTCGGACCTGATCCTGGTGCTGCTGTCGTTGATCGACATGGCGCTGGTGGGCGGGCTACTGGTGATGGTGATGATTTCCGGCTACGAGAACTTCGTCTCGCAGTTGGACATCGGCGACGACAAGGAAAAGCTCAACTGGCTGGGCACCATGGACTCTTCATCGCTGAAGATGAAAGTCGCGGCCTCGATCGTGGCCATTTCCTCCATCCACCTGCTGCGCATTTTCATGGACGCCAAGAACGTCGATCCCGAGCATCTGATGTGGTACGTGATCATTCACATGACTTTCGTGGTCTCGGCATTCGCCATGGGCTACCTGGACAAACTGACCAAGCACTGAGGTCGGTTCACCACGCTGACACAACGCCCGCCTGTAGAATTGCAGGCGGGCGTTGTCGTTTCGGGCGGCTTGCTTTGACGTAGGGGGCTCGTCACCCGCGGTGGCATCTGTGCTAGTCTGCTCGCCCTTTTGGTTCCGGGCGCTCCGGGAGGCGCTGTGTCACGCACGGCAACTCTCGAGCCGTCCGCACAGCGGAGCAGCATCATGTCCGAAGTTAACCTGTCCACCGACGAAACCCGCGTCAGCTACGGCATTGGCCGTCAGTTGGGCGACCAACTGCGCGACAACCCGCCACCGGGCGTGAGCCTGGACGCCATCCTGGCCGGCCTGACCGACGCGTTCGCCGGCAAGCCAAGCCGCGTGGGCCAGGACGAGATGTCCGCCAGCTTCAAGGTCATTCGTGAAATCATGCAAGCCGAAGCCGCTGCCAAGGCTGAAGCTGCCGCTGGCGAAGGCCGTGCGTTCCTGGCCGAAAACGCCAAGCGTGAAGGCATCACCACCCTGGCTTCCGGCCTGCAATTCGAAGTGCTGACCCAAGGTGAAGGCGCCAAGCCGACCCGTGAAGACCAGGTGCGTACCCATTACCACGGCACCCTGATCGACGGCACTGTGTTCGACAGCTCCTACGATCGTGGCCAGCCAGCCGAATTCCCGGTTGGCGGCGTGATCCCAGGCTGGACCGAAGCCCTGCAACTGATGAACGCCGGCAGCAAATGGCGCCTGTACGTGCCGAGCGAACTGGCTTACGGCGCTCAAGGCGTTGGCAGCATTCCACCGCACAGCGTGCTGGTGTTTGACGTCGAGTTGTTGGACGTACTGTAAGACCCTGCCTGGTTTAACGCCGGGCAAATAGGTGGGAGCGGGCTTGCTCGCGAATGCGGACTGTCAGTCGACATTATCGTTGACTGACCCACCGCTTTCGCGAGCAAGCCCGCTCCCACATGACCTCTGCGTTCATCCGTGGAACCTGCCACTGAAATCACCTGTCGGGCGCAATGCCCGGGCGTAGCAGAACAGGAACAGATTGCGCACCAGTTCCTTGAGCACCAACGGCTCACTGGAATTGAGGCTGTTGAGGTCCAGGTCCCCCTGGTCCTGCAGCTCGTTCAAGGCTTCTTCTTCAAGCACCGCACAGACTTCCCCGGTTTCCCGATGCAGGATCCTGAGATAGGGATGTGGGCGGTCCAGCCAGGCATCGATCAAATAAGTCATGGTTCTCATCTCCTTGATGGGTTTCGATGAGAATAATTCTTATTCGCTAAATAGCAAGGCTCTATTGGCGTTGCGATTGTTTTTCTGACGGTGGGTTATGGCAGCTCAGAACGCCTGGCAGTTGGCTAACGTCCGAGAAATGGGGGCGAAGCGGAGAGGGCGAGGCTCCATCCCACACGCGGGGTATGGGATGGAATACAGCAGTATCAGACTTTTCTTACGAACTCGGACTTGAGTTTCATCGGGCCGATGCCGTCGATCTTGCAGTCGATGTCGTGGTCACCCTCGCACAGGCGGATGTTCTTGACCTTGGTGCCGACCTTGACCACCAGCGACGTGCCCTTGACCTTGAGGTCCTTGATCACGGTGATGGTGTCGCCGTCCTGCAGGACGTTGCCGACCGAATCTTTCTTCACGGTATCGTCGGACGCTGTTTCAGCTTCGCCGCTGGCGGACCATTCGTGGGCACACTCCGGGCAGACCAGTTGAGTACCGTCTTCGTAGGTGTATTCGGAATTGCATTTCGGGCAGGGAGGCAACGTGCTCACTAAGGTTCCTTGGGTATCAGGAGGGCAAAAGGGCGCACATTATATAGGGTTTTGTGGCTGGAATGGGAGTTCGCGGTCCTGTGGCGAGGGAGCTTGCTCCCGCTCGGTTGCGTAGCGACCGTGGATACTTTTGAAGGGGCTGCTGCGCAGCCCAGCGGGAGCAAGCTCCCTCGCCACAGGAAAACCTTGTATCAGTGGGTACGGGCCACCGCAAACTCGCTCAGTTCCACCAGCGCATCGCGGTATTCGCTGGCCGGCAGGGCGTCGAGGCATTTGATCGCGCGGGCAACGTAGTCCCGGGCCAGTTTCGCGGTGTACTCCAGCGAACCGGATGCTTCGACCGCGACACGGATGCTTTCCAGGTCTTCGATCCCGCCTTTCTGGATCGCCTGGCGAACCAGTGCTGCCTGTTCAGGCGTGCCCTCGCGCATGGTGTAGATCAGCGGCAGGGTCGGCTTGCCTTCGGCCAGGTCGTCGCCGACGTTCTTGCCCAGGGTCTCGGCATCGCCCTTGTAGTCGAGCAGGTCGTCCACCAGTTGGAAGGCCACGCCCAAGTGGTCGCCGAAGGTGCGCAGCGCTTCGCTCTGCTCGGCGCTGGCACCGGCCAGGGCGGCGGCGCTGTGGGTCGAGGCTTCGAAGAGCATCGCGGTCTTGCCGCGGATGACTTCCATGTAGGTTTCTTCGGTGGTGCTGGCATCGCGTACCTTGGACAGCTGCAGCACTTCGCCCTCGGCGATGATGCGCGTAGCCTGGGACAGGATCTTCATCACCGGCATCGAGCCCAGCTCGACCATCATTTCGAATGAGCGCGAATAGAGGAAGTCGCCCACCAATACGCTGGGGGCGTTACCCCACATGGCGTTGGCGGTCGAACGGCCACGGCGCATGCCGGACATGTCGACCACGTCGTCGTGGAGCAGGGTCGCGGTGTGCAGGAATTCGATGGTGGCGGCCAGCAGGCGCATGTCATCGCCTTCGCGACCCAGGGCCTTGCCGCACAGCAGCACCAATAAAGGACGCAGGCGTTTACCGCCGGCCGAAGTGATGTAGTCGCCGATTTTCGATACCAGAGGCACGCGGGAAGTCAGCTGCTTCTTGATGATGCCGTCGACGGCGCTAAAATCGTCCGCCACCGCGCGGTAGAAAGCTTGGGGTTGCATCAGCGACAGGTGCTCCAGAAGGGTTGCGCGGCATGCTAGGACCCACGTCCGCAGGTGTCAAGGCGCGATAGACGGCTACTTGCAAGGCTCTCGCGGCTTGCGTACAATCGCGCACCCTGAACTTCCTGGGCAGCACCTGCCTTACGCAATTGCATCCGGGCCTTCCAGCCCATGCAGCCATGCCAGCCAATACCTCTTCTTATAAAGCGCTGGGTGAGCAGGATTATCGGAGAAATACCATGTCGTACGCAGTAATTGTTACTGGTGGCAAGCAATACAAGGTCGCCCCAGGTGAATACCTGAAGATCGAAAAACTGGAAATCGCTACCGGCGAATCCGTGACTTTTGATCGCGTTCTGTTGGTCGCCAATGGCGATGACGTGAATATCGGCGCTCCAGTCGTTGCTGGCGCTACCGTTGTGGCTGAAGTGATCTCCCAAGGTCGTCACGATAAAGTCCGCATCATCAAGTTCCGTCGCCGTAAGCACCACATGAAGCGTATGGGCCACCGCCAGTGGTACACCGAGATCAAAATCACCGGTATTCAGGCTTAATTTCAGCCTAATTCCTCACTAGGAGAATTGAACTCATGGCACACAAAAAAGCTGGTGGTAGTACCCGTAACGGTCGCGACTCAGAAGCCAAACGCCTTGGCGTGAAGATGTATGGCGGCCAGGCTATCAAAGCAGGCAACATCATCGTGCGTCAGCGCGGCACCCAATTCCACGCTGGCTACGGCGTGGGCATGGGTAAGGATCACACCCTCTTCGCTAAAGTCGAAGGCGTGATCAAGTTCGAAGTAAAAGGCGCCTTCGGTCGTCGTTACGTAAGCGTTATCGCAGCTTAATTGCGAGACCGCTGGAAAAGCCCTGTCTTGCGACGGGGCTTTTTCGTTTGTGGGGTGAGTCTCTTGCAAAACTGTTTGTATGGGCTGTCGGCGCTGCGGTTGGGGCGTGTCATCAGGTCGCTGCGCTCATTTTTGCAAGAGTCTTATGTCTTGTTTTTTTGGCTCGTCCGTATGGCGAGAGGCGTGTGTCATGAAGTTTGTTGATGAAGTATCGATTCGAGTAAAGGCCGGCGACGGCGGCAATGGTTGCATGAGTTTCCGTCGGGAAAAGTTCATTGAAAATGGTGGCCCTAACGGCGGTGATGGGGGCGATGGTGGCTCGATCTACATGCTCGCCGACGAAAACCTCAACACCCTGGTGGACTACCGTTACACCCGGCACTTCGATGCCGAGCGTGGCTCCAACGGCGGCAGCACTGACTGCACCGGCAAGAAGGGCGAAGACCTGATCCTGCGCGTGCCAGTCGGCACCACGGTGATCGATTCGGCCACCCAGGAAGTGATTGGCGACCTGACCAAGGCTGGCCAGCGTCTGCTGGTCGCCCATGGCGGCTGGCACGGCCTGGGCAACACCCGTTTCAAATCCAGTACCAACCGTGCGCCGCGCCAGACCACGCCAGGCAAGCCAGGCGAGCAGCGTGACCTGAAGCTGGAAATGAAAGTGTTGGCCGATGTGGGTCTGCTGGGTTTGCCGAACGCCGGTAAAAGTACCTTCATTCGCTCGGTGTCGGCGGCCAAGCCGAAAGTGGCCGATTACCCGTTCACCACCCTGGTGCCGAACCTGGGCGTGGTCAGCGTCGACCGCTGGAAGAGTTTTGTAATCGCCGACATTCCAGGGTTGATCGAAGGGGCTTCCGAGGGCGCGGGCCTGGGGATTCGTTTTCTCAAGCACTTGTCCCGTACCCGTCTGTTGTTGCACCTCGTGGACATGGCGCCGCTGGATGAAACCGATGCTGCCGATGCTGCTGAAGTCATCGTCAACGAGCTGACCAAGTTCAGCCCGGCCCTGGCCGAGCGCGACCGTTGGCTAGTGTTGAACAAGTGCGACCAGATCCTTGAAGAAGAGCATGAGGAGCGGGTCAAGGAAATCGTCGATCGTCTGGAGTGGGAAGGTCCGGTCTACGTGATCTCGGCCATCGCCAAAGAGGGCACCGAGCGCCTGTGTCACGACATCATGCGTTATCTGGAAGATCGCGCCGACCGCCTGGCCAATGACCCGGCGTACAAGGAAGAGCTCGCCGAGCTCGACCAGCGCATCGAAGACGAGGCCCGTGCCCAGTTGCAGGCGCTGGACGACCAGCGTGCCCTGCGTCGCAGTGGTGTCAAGTCGGTCCATGACATTGGTGACGACGATTGGGACGAAGAAGATGTGGATGACGAAGACGGTCCGGAAATCATCTACGTTCGCGACTGATGCTGCTCAGTTGAAGTCAAGGCCTGTGGGGGCTAGCTTGCTTGCGATAGCGGTGTGACAGCCGGTATCAATAATTGCTGGCCCCATGCAATCGCGAGCAAGCTCGCTCCCACAGGTTCAAGTGTTTCGGCGCGGTGTTATCATCGCAGCCAGCCGGTTTCCAAGGCGCCGCTCATTCGAGCGGCGTTTTGGTATCTGTAAAACGCAAATACGAATAATCCCATGGGCGGCGCTGGGTCGCGCCGTTCGCTGGCAAAGGTTGAAGATGATGCGGAGCAAGGTGACGGGTGCGCAGCGCTGGGTCGTGAAGATCGGCAGCGCACTGCTGACGGCGGATGGCAAGGGCCTGGATCGCCAGGCAATGGCGGTGTGGGTCGAGCAGATGGTGGCCTTGCATGAGGCTGGCGTCGAGCTGGTATTGGTCTCTTCCGGGGCTGTAGCCGCCGGTATGAGCCGCCTGGGCTGGACGTCGCGACCCAGCGCGATGCATGAGCTGCAGGCTGCCGCCGCCATCGGCCAGATGGGCCTGGTGCAGGCTTGGGAATCAAGCTTCGCCGAGCACGGTCGCCATACGGCGCAGATCCTGCTGACCCACGATGACTTGTCCGACCGCAAGCGCTACCTCAATGCCCGCAGCACCTTGCGCGCGCTGGTGGAGCTGAAAGTCATCCCGGTGATCAACGAGAACGACACGGTGGTCACCGACGAGATCCGTTTCGGCGATAACGACACCCTGGCCGCGCTGGTGGCGAACCTGGTGGAGGCGGATCTGTTGGTGATCCTCACGGATCGCGACGGCATGTTCGATGCCGATCCGCGCAACAATCCCGACGCCAAGCTGATCTACGAAGCCCGTGCCGACGATCCGGCGCTGGACGCGGTGGCGGGTGGCACGGGTGGTGCGCTGGGTCGTGGTGGCATGCAGACCAAACTGCGCGCTGCGCGTCTGGCGGCGCGGTCCGGGGCCCATACCATCATCGTCGGTGGTCGGTTGGAGCGGGTGCTGGATCGCCTGAAAGCGGGCGAGCGCATCGGCACTCTGCTGTCCCCTGAGCGCGGTATGCTGGCAGCGCGCAAGCAATGGTTGGCCGGGCACCTGCAAACCCGTGGCACGCTGGTGCTGGACGCTGGCGCCGTGACGGCCCTGTCCCAAGGCAACAAAAGCCTGCTGCCGGTGGGTGTGAAGTTGGTACAAGGCAGTTTCCGTCGGGGTGAAATGGTCGTGTGCGTGGCTCCGGATGGTCGCGAGATCGCCCGTGGCCTGGCCAACTACAGCGCCCTGGAAGCACAGAAAATCATCGGTCAGTCGTCTGATGCGATTGTCGGTCTGTTGGGTTACATGGCGGAGCCCGAGTTGGTTCACCGTGACAACCTGATCCTCGTCTAAGGAAAAATCATGGGTTTGGCAAAAGGCTTGATCGGTTTGCTGCTGGCTGTGCCGCTGCTGGCTTCGGCCGAAGAAATTGGCCAAGTGTCGACGGTGTTCAAGTTTGTCGGGCCGAACGATCGGATCGTGGTCGAGGCGTTCGACGATCCCAAGGTGGATGGCGTGACCTGTTACCTGTCGCGGGCCAAGACCGGCGGCGTGAAGGGTGGCCTGGGCCTGGCGGAGGATCGCGCCGAGGCGTCCATCGCCTGCCGCCAGGTCGGGCCTATCAGCTTCAAGGGTGAGCTCAAGGACGGCGAAGAGGTGTTCCGTGAGCGCACTTCGCTGGTGTTCAAGACCATGCAAGTGGTGCGATTCCTCGACAAGAAACGCAATACGCTGGTGTACCTGGTCTACAGCGATCGCGTGATCGAGGGCAGCCCGCAGAACGCGGTGACGGCTATTCCGATCTTGCCTTGGCGTTAAGTAGCGAATGACGGGCGAGCTGATCGGCTCGCTTTTTTATCTCCATGGATGTGTTGTGCTTTTGGCGCGAAGGGATTCGTATGCGTGCGTTTTTGCTGCTGTTTGTATTGGGTTGTTCGGTGTCCGTCGGGGCTTTGGCCGAGCCGTTTTATAGCGAAAAAAACCTGGCCCATCCGCTGATAAAAACTTCCCAGGAGAGTGGGGCGACGCTGGCATTTATCCGCGAAGCCGAGGGTGTCGTAGGCTACTCATGCCTGTGTGATTCGCCGGATGGCGTCCCGCAAGTGCTCGACAGGTATGGCGATGCGAGTGTCGAGTCGGTGTTCTACGCCAGCCTCGACAGTGATCTCCAGACGTTGGTCGTGCTGTCACGGGCAAAGGGGCGGTACGCTCTTCAGGGTTATCGGTTCGTGCCGTCCACCGGCGGGTATCGCCGGCTCGAGACATTGCAGCCGGTATTGGATCGTATCGCCGCTGATCGCAAGGTCCTCACTGCTGCGCTGGTCCAGAAGGAGCTGGGCAAGTTGCCGCCCTACGATTACAGCGCCGTGTTGCCCAAGACCGGTATCGCCGAGTTCGACACGCTGGAGCCTGCGGGTGGCACGCTGGTGGGGTACTTCGGCGTCGACGGTGTCCCGGCGTCAGTGGGGCAACCGCCAGAGGACCCTCATCGCGACACCTACAAAAAGACTTTCCAGCAGCGCGAAGGACGCTGGCTCACGCTGACTTATGCGCGCGTGCCGCCTCAGGACGAGGATGTGGGCTCTGCCTATCGTGTCAGCAGGATGGCCTGGGAAACCGATCCGGCGGTGTACCAGGGCTCCGAGGATGGGGCCTGGGCAGTCTTGGGTAATGGGCGGCTCTGGGCGCTGGGTGCTTATATCCAGGGCAAGAGGTCGGGCCAGTGGGCGGAGTTCGACGAGTCGGGCTACGCGTCCACCGGCGCCTATGTGGATGGACTGCGCCAGGGGCCGTGGGTCGTCAGTGATGGGGGTGCGGTTTCCAAGGGCATGATCGTCGACGATTTCTATGAGGGGCGCTGGACGATCGAGGCGCGTGACGATGAGGAGCAGATGTCCGGCTTCGATACTTACAAACATGGTGATCTCGACGGGCCTTCCGAGCGCGTGCGTCATGCTGAGGTTGTCCAGCGCGGCGATTTCGTGGCAGGGCAGCAGCACGGAGACTGGATAATGCCCTGGGGTGAGGGGCGTTATGCGCAGGGCGTCCGGGAAGGCCGTTGGACCTTGAGAATGGACGGCGGTGGTGTCCAGGTTGTGGATTTTGTTGCCGACAAGAAGCACGGCGAATTGCGCGAAGTGGATGCCGCAGGTGTGTTGCGGCTCGTCGAGCATTACCGCGCGGGTGTCCTGGATGGATTGAGAGAAACCTACGCGGCCAATGGCAAGCTCACCTATTCGGCCAGCTATGCCAACGGCCAGATCGAGGGGCGGGCGCTGACCTACACCGATGACGGTGCCGTGCTGCTTTCGGATATCTCGTGGCGCCATGGTTCGCGAGAGGGCGCCTTGCGTCTCTATCACCCCAATGGTCAGCCCGATACGGTGGCAACGTACGAGGGGGATGAGCCCATTGGTAACGTGCAGTCATTTGATGCGACTGGGGTGTTGATAGCGGACAGGAACTATTGCCACGTGCCTGATGGGAAATACACCCGTATCAAGCTTTGCGGCAAGCAGCGCGGGGCTTTCAATAACGGGCATTTCGACTCGGAGAGTGATTACCTGTTCGGTAATGAGCAAAGTGCCCGCCACACCCGGGAGGGGCGCAAGGTCCGGGAGGTGCTGCTGGGGCCTGATGATCGCGTGACTCACAACGAGTACTACCCCGATAGCCAGTTGAAGTACTCTGAAGCCAAGCAGGGCTTTCGCCTGATAACGGTCGAGGGGCGCGAATACAAGGACTACTCGTACGCCAGGCGCGAAGGTGAGACGGTCTACTACTACCCGACGGGTGTGGTTGAGCGCCGCATGAACTTCAAGGATGACAAGATAGTGGGTTGTTACACTGGATACGACGAGGCGGGTGTGCAGAATTTCCCGCCGCCTGGTGGTTGTCCTCCGCCCAAGCCGGTGGTTTTCAGTTTTGGGGAATAGTGCAGGGCTTTAGTGGAGGTGTCTGTTTTCACTGACGCCATCGCGAGCCTGCTCGCGATGTGGTGGTGCATTCAGTATCAAGGCAGGCTGATTCACTGCTCCCGCAAGGGGGGTAAATTGCGGGCAATAAAAAACCGACCCTGAGGTCGGTTTTTTAACGAGCGCGTCGCTTAGGCAGCAGCGGCAACGTTCAGGGCCTTTACGTGGCCATTCAAGCGGCTCTTATGGCGAGCAGCCTTGTTCTTGTGGATGATGCCTTTATCGGCCATGCGGTCGATAACTGGCACAGCCAGAACGTAAGCAGCTTGAGCTTTTTCAGCGTCTTTTGCGTCGATGGCCTTAACTACGTTCTTGATGTAGGTACGGACCATGGAACGCAGGCTGGCGTTGTGGCTGCGACGCTTCTCAGCCTGTTTTGCACGTTTTTTGGCGGAAGGTGTGTTGGCCACCGTCGAGCTCCTCGAAAGACTTTTTAGGAAATAGCAAACAAAATAGGCCGCGAATCATGCCGATGAGTTGAGGTCTTGTCAAGGGCGGGTGACGCGTTCCGCTGAATGGCAGGTGCAACGCACCGAAGGATTTCTTTCCGGCGTGCGACCTGTAAACTCGCGGGCTTTGGCTCTGCACTGTTTAGCGGCGCGGAGTATCGCACAAGTGGGCGCGTTGTTCGCCTGCTGTTTATCGACAGGCAAATACTCTTTTCATGAATCTGCTCAAATCGTTGGCTGCCGTCAGCTCTATCACGATGCTTTCCCGTGTCCTGGGGTTCGTTCGCGACACACTGATCGCACGGATATTCGGTGCCGGAATGGCCACCGACGCCTTCTTCATCGCCTTCAAGTTGCCCAACCTGCTGCGGCGGATCTTCGCCGAAGGGGCGTTCTCCCAGGCCTTCGTGCCGATCCTGGCGGAATATAAAAGCCAGAAGGGCGACGAAGCGACCCGCACATTCATTGCCTACGTCACCGGCCTGCTGACGTTGGTGCTGGCGCTGGTCACGGCGGCCGGCATGCTCGCCGCGCCATGGGTAATCTGGGCCACGGCCCCGGGCTTCACTGATACGCCAGAAAAATTCCAGCTCACCTCCGACCTGCTGCGGGTGACCTTTCCTTATATATTGCTGATTTCCCTGTCGTCCCTGGCCGGGGCGATCCTCAATACCTGGAACCGTTTTTCCGTGCCGGCCTTTGTGCCGACCCTGCTCAACGTCAGCATGATCGTGTTCGCGGTGTTCCTGACGCCGTACTTCGATCCACCGGTGATGGCCCTCGGCTGGGCAGTGCTGGTGGGTGGCCTGGCGCAATTGCTCTATCAACTGCCGCACCTGAAAAAGATCGGCATGTTGGTCCTGCCACGGCTGAACCTGCGCGACAGCGGCGTGTGGCGGGTGATGAAGCAGATGTTGCCGGCGATCCTCGGGGTGTCGGTGAGCCAGATTTCCCTGATCATCAATACCATCTTTGCCTCGTTCCTGGTGGCCGGCTCGGTGTCGTGGATGTATTACGCCGACCGCTTGATGGAGCTGCCGTCCGGCGTGCTGGGTGTGGCCCTGGGTACGATCCTGTTGCCGACCCTGGCCAAGACCTACGCCAGTCAGGACCGCCAGGAATATTCGCGCATCCTCGACTGGGGCTTGCGCTTGTGTTTCGTGCTGGTCCTGCCTTGTTCCCTGGCCCTGGGGATCCTGGCCGAGCCGTTGACCGTTTCGCTGTTCCAGTACGGCCAGTTCAATGCCTTCGACGCCTTGATGACCCAGCGTGCGCTGATTGCTTACTCAGTGGGCCTGCTCGGGATTATCGTGATCAAGGTGCTGGCGCCGGGGTTCTATGCCCAGCAGAACATTCGCACGCCAGTGAAAATCGCCATTTTCACGCTGGTGATGACCCAATTGTTCAACCTGTTGCTCATCGGCCCGTTGGCTCACGCCGGCCTGGCCCTGGCGATCAGCGCTGGCGCGTGCCTCAACGCCGGGTTGCTGTTTTATCAACTGCGCAAGCAAAAGATGTATCAGCCGCAGCCGGGCTGGGGCAAGTTCGGCCTCAAGCTGCTGGTGGCCGTGGCGGTGATGTCGGCGGTTTTGCTGGGGGCGATGCATTTCATGCCGGCTTGGGGCGAAGGGCAGATGCTCGCGCGTTTCCTGCGCCTGGGAGCGCTGGTGGTTGCTGGCGTGGTGGCGTATTTCGGCATGTTGCTGCTGATGGGGTTCCGTCTGCGGGACTTCAACCGCAAGGCCTTGAGCTGAGGGCCAGCCCTCGATAATCCCGGGGCGGGCAGTGGTTTTGTCGGTTCGATCACTTTGGGGTGCGGTGTTGCCTGTCGTCGGCCGCCGGGTGTGGTTATAATCGGCCACTTTATGAGCAAGAAGCGCGTTATGCAGCTGGTTCGAGGCCTCCACAACCTGCGCCCCCAACATCGGGGCTGTGTCGCCACTATTGGCAACTTTGACGGTGTTCACCGTGGCCACCAGGCTATCCTGGCGCGGCTGCGCGAGCGTGCGCTGGAATTGGGTATGCCGAGCTGCGTGGTGATCTTCGAGCCGCAGCCCAGGGAGTTTTTCGCCCCGGACACCGCCCCGGCCCGTCTGGCCCGGTTGCGGGATAAACTGCAATTGCTGGCCGCCGAAGGCGTCGACCGGGTCCTGTGCCTGGCCTTCAACCAGCGCCTGAGCAAGCTCAGCGCCGCCGAGTTCGTCGACACGATCCTGGTGGACGGTCTGGGCGTAAAGCATCTGGAAGTCGGCGATGATTTCCGGTTCGGCTGTGACCGCTCGGGGGATTTCGACTACCTGCAACAGGCCGGTATCGTCCAAGGCTTCACCGTCGAAGCGGCGCAGACGGTCGAGATCGATGGCCTGCGCGTCAGCAGCACCCAGGTTCGCAATGCCCTGGCGGCTGCCGACTTCGAATTGGCCGAGCGCTTGCTCGGACGGCCGTACCGGATTGCCGGACGGATCCTGCACGGGCAGAAGCTGGCGCGCCAATTGGGCACGCCGACGGCCAACGTGCAACTCAAGCGTCGTCGTGTGCCGCTGACCGGGGTGTTCCTGGTGAGCGTCCAGATCGACGGCAAGACCTGGCCCGGTGTCGCCAATATCGGCGTACGGCCCACGGTCCAAGGGGATGGCAAGGCCCACCTCGAAGTACATGTTCTGGATTTTGCCGGCGATCTGTATGACCGGCGTTTGACGGTGGTTTTCCACCAAAAGCTGCGTGAAGAGCAGCGTTTTGCCTCTCTGGAGGCGCTCAAGACGGCGATCCATGCAGATATCGCCGCCGCCCGTGCCCTTGTCGCAACCAGCGCCAATCGCTAATGAAGAGCCTTAAATGACCGACTATAAAGCCACGCTAAACCTTCCGGACACCGCCTTCCCAATGAAGGCCGGCCTGCCTCAGCGCGAACCACAGATTCTGCAGCGTTGGGACAGCATTGGCCTGTACGGAAAGTTGCGCGAAATTGGCAAGGATCGTCCGAAGTTCGTCCTGCACGACGGTCCTCCGTACGCCAACGGCACCATTCACATCGGTCACGCGCTGAACAAGATTCTCAAGGACATGATCATCCGCTCCAAGACCCTGTCGGGTTTTGATGCGCCTTATGTCCCGGGCTGGGATTGCCACGGCCTGCCGATCGAGCACAAGGTGGAAGTGACCCACGGCAAGAACCTGGGCGCGGACAAGACCCGCGAGCTGTGCCGTGCCTACGCCACCGAGCAGATCGAAGGGCAGAAGTCCGAATTCATCCGCCTCGGCGTGCTGGGCGACTTCGCCAACCCGTACAAGACCATGGATTTCAAGAACGAAGCCGGCGAAATCCGTGCCCTGGCGAAAATCGTCGAGGGCGGCTTCGTGTTCAAGGGCCTCAAGCCAGTGAACTGGTGCTTCGATTGCGGTTCGGCCCTGGCCGAGGCGGAAGTCGAGTACGAGAACAAGAAGTCCTCGACCATCGACGTCGCGTTCCCGATCGCCGATGAAGACAAGCTCGCCGCCGCGTTCGGCCTGGGCAAGCTGGCCAAGCCGGCCGCGATCGTGATCTGGACCACCACCCCGTGGACCATCCCGGCCAACCAGGCGCTGAACGTCCACCCGGAATTCAACTACGCCCTGGTCGATGTCGGCGACAAGCTGCTGGTGCTGGCCGAAGAACTGGTCGAATCCTGCCTGGCCCGCTACAACCTCGAAGGCTCGGTGGTCGCCACCGCCCCGGGTTCGGCACTGGAACTGATCAATTTCCGTCACCCGTTCTATGACCGCCTGTCGCCGGTGTACCTGGCCGACTACGTGGAACTGGGCGCTGGCACTGGCGTGGTCCACTCCGCACCGGCCTATGGCGTCGACGACTTCGTGACCTGCAAGAAATACGGCATGGTCAACGACGACATCCTCAATCCGGTGCAGAGCAATGGCGTGTACGTGCCGTTGCTGGAGTTCTTTGGCGGCCAGTTCATCTGGAAAGCCAACCCGGCCATCGTCGACAAACTGACCGAAGTCGGCGCGCTGCTGCACACCACCGTCATCGAACACAGCTACATGCACTGCTGGCGCCACAAGACCCCGCTGATCTACCGCGCCACCGCGCAGTGGTTCATCGGCATGGACAAGCAGCCCACCACTGGCGACACCCTGCGCCAGCGTTCGCTCAAGGCCATCGAAGAGACCCAGTTCGTGCCCGCCTGGGGCCAGGCGCGCCTGCACTCGATGATCGCCAATCGTCCAGACTGGTGCATCTCCCGCCAACGCAACTGGGGCGTGCCGATCCCGTTCTTCCTGAACAAGGAAAGCGGTGAGCTGCACCCGCGCACCGTTGAACTGATGGAAGCCGTGGCCAAGCGCGTCGAAGTCGAAGGCATCGAAGCCTGGTTCAAGATGGATGCCGCCGAGCTGCTGGGTGACGAAGCGCCGCTGTACGACAAGATCAGCGACACCCTGGACGTCTGGTTCGACTCCGGCACCACCCATTGGCACGTGCTGCGCGGTTCGCACCCGATGGGCCACGAGACCGGCCCGCGTGCCGACCTGTACCTGGAAGGTTCGGACCAGCACCGTGGCTGGTTCCACTCCTCGTTGCTGACCGGTTGCGCCATCGACAACCACGCGCCGTATCGCGAACTGCTGACCCACGGCTTCACCGTCGACGAGTCCGGTCGCAAGATGTCCAAGTCCCTGGGCAACGTGATCGCGCCCCAGAAGGTCAACGACACCCTGGGTGCCGACATCATGCGCCTGTGGGTGGCGTCCACCGACTATTCCGGCGAGATGGCCGTGTCCGAGCAGATCCTGCAGCGCAGCGCGGACGCCTACCGGCGGATCCGTAACACCGCGCGCTTCCTGCTTTCCAACCTGACCGGTTTCAACCCGGCCACCGACCTGCTGCCGGCCGAAGAAATGCTCGCGCTGGACCGTTGGGCCGTGGACCGTACCCTGTTGCTGCAACGCGAATTGCAGGAGCATTACGGCGAATACCGCTTCTGGAACGTCTACTCCAAGATCCACAACTTCTGCGTGCAGGAGCTCGGTGGTTTCTACCTCGACATCATCAAGGACCGCCAGTACACCACCGGCGCCAACAGCAAGGCCCGTCGTTCGTGCCAGACCGCGCTGTTCCACATCAGCGAGGCGCTGGTGCGCTGGATCGCACCGATCCTGGCATTCACCGCCGACGAGCTGTGGCAATACCTGCCGGGCGAGCGTAACGAATCGGTGATGCTCAACACCTGGTATGAAGGCCTCACCGAGTTGCCCCAGGGCTTCGAGCTGGACCGTGCCTATTGGGACCGGATCATGGCGGTCAAGGCAGCGGTCAACAAGGAAATGGAAATCCAGCGCGCGGCCAAGGCCGTCGGTGGCAACCTGCAAGCCGAGGTGACCCTCTACGCCGAAGAGGCCCTGGACGTCGACCTGGCCAAACTGGGCAACGAACTGCGCTTCGTGCTGATCACCTCTACCGCTAGCGTCGCGCCTTTCGTGCAGGCGCCGGCCGATGCGGTGACCACTGAGGTCAGCGGTTTGAAGCTCAAGATCGTCAAGTCGAACCACACCAAGTGCGCCCGTTGCTGGCACTGCCGCGAAGACGTCGGCGTGAACCCGGAGCATCCAGAGATCTGCGGTCGTTGTGTCGACAACATCAGCGGCAGCGGTGAGGTTCGTCATTATGCCTAACACGGCGGGCCGTTTCGGACGGCTGGGCTGGCTGTGGTTGAGCGTGCTGGTACTGGTCATCGACCAGGCCAGCAAGTTCTACTTCGAAAGCTCGTTGACCCTGTACCAGCAGATCGTGGTCATCCCTGACTACTTCAGCTGGACCCTGGCCTACAACACTGGCGCAGCGTTCAGCTTCCTGGCCGACAGCTCGGGCTGGCAGCGCTGGCTGTTCGCCCTGATCGCTGTCGTGGTCAGCGCTGTGCTCGTGGTCTGGCTCAAACGCCTGGGCCGCGACGAGACCTGGCTGGCCGTGGCACTGGCGTTGGTGCTCGGTGGCGCACTGGGCAATCTTTACGACCGGATTGCTCTGGGCCATGTGATCGATTTCATCCTGGTGCATTGGCAGAACCGCTGGTATTTCCCGGCGTTCAACTTTGCCGACAGTGCCATCAGCGTGGGCGCGGTGATGCTCGCCCTGGACATGTTCAAGAGCAAGAAAACCGGAGAAGCCGTCCATGACTGAGCAGCGTATCGCTCAAAACACTGAAGTGAAGCTTCACTTCGCCCTGTACCTGGAAAACGGTGACACCGTCGACAGCACCTTCGACAAGGCGCCGGCGGTGTTCAAGGTCGGTGATGGCAACCTGCTGCCAGGCTTCGAAGCAGCGATCTTCGGCTTCAAGGCCGGCGACAAGCGCACCGTGGTCGTACCGCCAGAAAACGCCTTTGGTCAGCCCAACCCGCAAAACGTGCAGACCATGCCACGCTCCCAGTTCCAGGACATGGAACTGTCCCAGGGCTTGCTGGTGATCTTCAACGACGCGGCCAATACCGAGCTGCCAGGCGTGGTGAAGGCGTTCGATGACGCCCAGGTGACCGTGGATTTCAACCATCCATTGGCCGGCAAGACCTTGAACTTCGAAGTGGAAATCCTTGAGGTCAAGGCGGTTTAACATTTGACGGGCGGCTTCTGCTGCCACCCGATCCAGTGTGGGAGCGAGCTCGTTCCCACACTGGATTGCACTGATTCAATTTCTTGCGCGCAAGACACGAGGCACAGCATGCAAATCAAACTCGCCAACCCCCGTGGCTTCTGCGCCGGTGTGGACCGGGCGATCGAAATCGTCAATCGCGCCCTGGAAGTCTTCGGACCGCCGATCTACGTGCGCCACGAAGTGGTCCACAACAAATTCGTCGTCGAAGACCTGCGCAGCCGTGGGGCGATTTTCGTCGAGGAACTGGACCAGGTGCCCGACGACGTCATCGTGATCTTCAGCGCCCACGGGGTTTCCCAAGCAGTACGCACCGAAGCCGCCGGCCGTGGCCTGAAGGTCTTTGACGCGACGTGCCCATTGGTGACCAAGGTGCACATCGAAGTGGCGCGCTACAGCCGTGATGGTCGTGAATGCATCCTGATCGGTCATGAAGGCCATCCGGAAGTCGAAGGCACCATGGGCCAATACGATGCCAGCAACGGCGGTGCGATCTACCTGGTCGAAGACGAGGAGGACGTTGCGGCCCTGCAGGTTCGCAACCCTGAGAGCCTGGCTTTTGTCACCCAGACCACTTTGTCCATGGACGATACCAGCCGTGTGATCGATGCCCTGCGCTCGCGCTTTCCGGCCATTGGTGGTCCGCGCAAGGACGACATCTGCTACGCCACTCAGAACCGTCAGGATGCCGTCAAGCAACTGGCGAACGAGTGCGACGTGGTGCTGGTGGTCGGCAGCCCGAACAGCTCCAACTCCAACCGCTTGCGTGAACTGGCCGAACGCATGAACACCCCGGCCTACCTGATCGACGGTGCCGAGGACATGCAGCGCAGTTGGTTCGATGGGGTCGAGCGCATCGGCATCACCGCTGGCGCTTCCGCGCCGGAAGTATTGGTGCGCGGTGTGATCCAGCAATTGCAGGCCTGGGGTGCTACCGGGGCCGATGAGTTGGCCGGTCGCGAGGAGAACATCACTTTCTCCATGCCCAAGGAACTACGCGTTCGCTCCCTGCTTTAAGCCTTTTCCGCACAATGCCTGCTCGGCTTTCTCGCTGCGCAGGCTGATGCGTCCGCTACGCGCCAGCACCACCTGATGGTGACTGACCGGCTCGCGTTTGGCGCAGACATGCAGTGTGCCGGCCTGGAATGCGTCGCTGGGCAGTAACGCTTGCCCTTGGCTGCCGAACCTCACCGAACGCTTCACCGGCCGGTTGCCTATCACTCGCGCGCGACCGCTGCGCTCCATCAGCAAGGTCTTCTCCTTATCGTCCAGGGTGATGCGCCAACCTCGGCCCCAATCGTTGTCTATCCCTCTGATCACGACGGTCCGGCTGCGCGTGATGGCTTCGCTGCGGGCAATGCGCAAACCACTGGCCAGCAACTGCGCGGCGTCTTTGCGCTCGGTGGCTTCGACCAGCGCTATATAGCTTGCGCTGGCCCACGGCAGAACAATTGCCGCAATCGCCAGTCCCATGAGCAGTTCGATGAGGCTGAAGCCCTGTTGGTGCATGACATCTCCTCCCTGGAGAATATGAAGCGGATTCAGGTTTTATAGCCCATTGTGGCGAGGGGATTTATCCCCGTTGGGCTGCGCAGCGGCCCCAGACCAACCTCCGCAGGGTGTCAGGTGGGATCGTAATCAGCTCCATTGGGGCTGCTGCGCAGCCCAGCGGGGATAAATCCCCTCACCACAGGGCAGTATTGGGCACACGGCAGTGGTTTGTTCTAGCGTGTAGAGGCAGGTATAGCCGACGGCAACGGAGGGCACCGATGGATCTTCGTACAAAAGGTTTCACGCTGATCGAGGTGCTGGTGGCCCTTGGCGTGCTTCTGATCCTGATTACCATGGCGGTGCCGTCATTCACCGGCTCGCTGCAGAGCACCAAGGCCGACACTGAGGTTGATGACTTGCGCCGGGCGCTGAACTTTGCCCGGATGGAGGCGATCGATCGGGGTACCACCACTCGAATTCGCCCCACGGTCGACGGCGCGGCCTGGAGCAGCGAACTCACGGTGTACGACAGTACTGGCTCGTCGCCCACTGTATTGCGGGTTGTTCCAGCGATGAGCAGCGGCGCGACTCTGACGCTAACCTCAGAGGTGAGCAATATTGATTTCAACAACCTCGGTGGGTTGTCGGCCCCGGCCACACCGGTGAGTTTCAATTATGTAAGGGGGGCGCAGAGCCGGACGCTGAATGTTTGCCTCAATGGACGAATCGTATTGGGTGGAAGTTGCGGATGAAGGGTTGCAGTAACAGGGCGCAGGCAGGCATGACGCTGATCGAAGTGCTGGTGGCGGTGCTGATCCTCGGTGTGGGTTTGCTGGGGGCGGCGATGATCCAGCTCAATGCCCTCAAGTACACCGACAGTTCGCGCATGACCAGCCAGGCCAGTTTCATTGCCTACGACCTGCTGGACCGCATTCGCGCCAACTCCGGCGCCGACTACACCATCACACCGCCCAGCTCGCCGAACCTCAACGTGGCCCGGGACCAGGACCTCTACGATTTCAAGACCAACATCGTTGCCTTCGGCGGCGCCACAGCCACGGGCACCATTGCGCTGAACCAGCGGGTCTACACCATCACCATTTCCTGGGACGACGCCCGGGCCGCCAACACCACCGACGCGGCCGAGGCGCGACGCAGCTTTGTACTCACCAGCCGGGTCGCCGTCGATCCGGTGGGGACGCCGCCATGAACCGGCATTGCCGGGGATTCGGCCTGATTGAGTTGATGATCGCGCTGGTGCTCAGCCTGATCGTCGTGCTGGGCGTCGTGCAGATTTTCATTGCCGCCAAAAATACCTACGTCAGCCAGAATGCCGCCGCGGTGATTCAGGAGGATGCGCGGTTTGCCTTGAGCAAAATGGTCCAGGAAATTCGCATGGTGGGCATGTTCGGTTGCGTGGGGACCATCATCGATGCCTCAACGGATAACAGTTTCGCTGCCAGCCAGACCACTTCAATCCGTTGGGATAACGCCAACCGGAGGTTGACCCTGGTCACCGCGGACATTGGGAATGGCGGTAGCGCGCCGACCTGGACCGTCGTCTCCGATTGCCGTACCTCGGCGACGGCCTACTCGAACGCGCGGGTGCCGGCGACGGGGCAGTTGGCCTTCCCGATCCGTCGGCTGGTCTACAGCTTCAACAACAACCAATTGCTGTTGGGCAGCGGCACCGCCAATCCGCCGACCCTGTCGGTGCTGGTAGACAACGTTCGGGCATTCGACGTGACGTTTGGCGTGGCTGCCAGCGCCACGGACATCGCCGCGTCAAGCTACACCGGCAACCCGGCAGACCCGGCACTGATCCGCAGCGTGCGCCTGAGCCTGACGCTCTTTGATCCAAGGAACACGGTACGCGAGCAGACCTTCAATGTAGTTGCCGCCTTGCGCAACCGGCTTCTATGAGGGGGCGATCGATGAGTTCGATGGATCTCAAGCATCGCCAGCATGGCATGGCACTGCTGGTCAGCCTGGTGTTCCTGTTGCTGCTGACGCTGATCGGCCTGTCGTCGATGCAGAGCGCCACGCTCCAGGAAAAGATGACCAGCAGCGTCATGCAACGCAACCAGTCCTTCCAGATCGCCGAGGCTGCGTTGAGGATGGGTGAGAGTGCGGTGCAGGTCGAGACCTATTCACTGGCGGTCTGTACCACCGCGACTCAATGCGCGCCGCCGGCCGAGTCGGCGACCATCACGGCGGCGGGGCGCAATTCGTCGTCGGGAGTGCTCTGGGTTGCCGCTGCCGGCGGGTTTTATGGCGTGCAGAACATCGGTACTACGCTTGCTGCGGTCAACGTGCCGGTCAATACCTCGGCGACGTTGTACCGGATCACGGCGGTGGCGGTGGTGGGCAATAACCAGCGCAGCGTGGTGGAGAGCATTTATGCGAAGTACTAAGGTGCGCCGCAATTGGAGGCAGGCGCTGTGGGGCGCGTTGCTCAGCCTTTACCTGGCGGCCCCGGCCTATGCGTTCACGCCCTCGGATTCGCCGCTGTTGAGTGCGGCTGCGGTTACGCCGAACGTGATGCTGCTGATCGATGATTCGGGGAGCATGAACAACATTATCTGGGCGGCGGGGTTTGATCCGGCGGCGACGCAGACGCGCACTTATGCCTGCAGCGCCAGTAACAACTGTAACGACAGGTATGAGCTGGACCTGGAGGATTCGAACATCCTGTTGGTGGGTCTGTTGCGTGGCGGCTGCTCGTCTGGGTGGTACGGTTTTTATCGGCCCAGCGTTGGCCGGGTGTGCCTTCGGTTGCCAGACCCTGTGGGAGGCGGCAATACCCGTTATACCGGTAAGTACCTGGCGTATCTGGTAACCCTGGCCAACGGATCGAGCCGGGATTTCACCACCGGCACGATTCCCAACGATTATCGAATCAACGTGGCACGGGATGTCTCCAACGACCTGGTCGCCAGCAACCGCGCCTTGCGCATTGGCCTCGCCACGTTCAACCCGCCCAACAGCAGTAACTCTGGCCCGGGTGGCTACATCGCCCGCGCCATCAGCGACCTGTCACCGGTTAGTGGCAGCGTGACCCAGACCCAGGCCAACACCAACTACAGCGCCCTGATCAATGCCATCAACGCCCTGGGCGCCGTCGCGAATACGCCGTTGGCCGAAAGCTACTACGAAGTCACCCGTTACTTCAGGGGCATGGCGCCGTACTACAACAGCACACCGACCACCTACACCAGCCCGATCCAGTACCGTTGCCAGAAAAATTTCGGCGTGGTGATCACCGACGGGTTGCCCACCTATGACCGGACGTTCCCCACCAACGACCCGCAGGGCTTGGCCCGGCTGCCGAACTGGGATGGTATCAACAACGATGGCGCCGATCTCAGTGGTAACGGCGAGGGCGACACGCTTTACCTGGACGACATCGCCAAGTTCGCCTTCGACATCGACATGCGCTCCACCGGCACCGACGCCACCGGCCAGAGCTGGAACGCCACGGATTTTCCCCGGCAGTACCTCAATACCTACACCGTGGGTTTTGCCGTCACCAATCCGATGCTGTCCGACGCCGCCCGTTACGGCGCGGGTAAGTATTATCCGGCGACCGACAGCGAAGGCCTCAACTCAGCGTTGGCCTCCGCCCTGAGCGACATTACCTCCAAGGCTGGATCCGGGGGCGCCGGCACGACCAATGCCGCCACGTTGTCCAGCACCTCCAGTTACTACCAGACCACGTATGACCCCAAGGATTGGCGCGGCACCATCCGCGCGTTCGGCTTCACCTCGGCAGGCACGGTCAACAGGGCTGCGGTGCAATGGACCACCGACACGGCCATCGTGCCCGGCGCCACGGCGCCGATTTATCAGTCGTGGAATACCGCGACCAATGCGCCTGTGACCCTGGCTTACGCTAACCTTTCACCTGCCCAGCAAAGCAGCCTCAGCCAGAACCTGCCTACGGGAATCACCGGCAACGATCTGGTGGAGTGGAGCAAGGGCGTCAATAAAACCGGCTTGAAGGTGCGCAATGTGTTGCTGGGGGACATCATCAACTCGCCGTTGGTGCTGGCCTCACCCAATGAACAGACCGCCGCGGATTTGCTCAACGACACCAGCTACAGCACGTATCTGACGACCAAGGCGGCGAACATGAATACCAGCCTGGTGGTGAACGCCAACGACGGTTTTTTCAGCGTCATCAACAGTGCGAACGGTACGCGACGATATGCCTATATGCCGTCGAGCGTGCTGCCATCGCTGCAGAACATTGCCGACACCAACTACGTCAATGGCGTGAGCCACAAGTTTTTGGTGGATGGGCAGGTCGGCGTATTCGATACGCAATCGGGGAGTGTCTGGAAGACGGTGGCCCTGGGCGGCACTGGTGCTGGGGGCAAGACGTTCTATGCGGTTCAGCTGTTCGATGCGACGGCGGGCAATGTGTTGCGGGCATTGTGGGAAATCAGTGCGCCAACCGTTGCCAACACCGCCAACGCTTTCAATGACCTGGGCTACGCCTACGCCCGCCCCGAAGTCGCCCGCCTGGCGGATGGGCGCTGGGCGGCGTTCATCTCCAACGGCTACGGCAGCAATAGCGGTGTCGCGGCGCTGTACGTGGTGGATATCCGTGACGGCTCGTTGATCAGGAAAATCGTCATCAACAGCAGCGAGACCGGTAATGGCTTGTCGTCGGTCAAGCTGCGGGTCAACTCCCAGAACGTGGTGCAGGCCGCGTACGGGGGCGACTTGAGAGGGCGGCTGTGGAAGTTCGACCTCAGCGGCACTTCCCCGACTGCTTGGGGTGTGGCATTTGCCGGCCAGCCATTGTTCACCACCTCCGGTGGCGCGACTCAGCCGATCACCGTTCAACCGCTGCTGGCGGACAACCCGCAGGGCGGTACCCAGGTGTTTTTCGGCACCGGCAAGTTCAACGAAACGGCGGATAAACTCAACAAGGACCTGCAAGGGTTCTATTCGATATGGGACGCCACCGGCGGTGCCGGGCAAATCACCGTGTCGAACCTGCAAGCCCAGTCGATCACGGGGGTGTTCTCGGGCAGCACGGGGCAGTTCGTGACGACCAGCCAGACCGACGTGGCTTACCCGACGAAAAAGGGTTGGTACCTGCCGTTGGTGTACAACAATGCGCTGACCGGGGAGCGGGTGATCAACCCGGCCAATCTGGTGAGCGGCCGCGTGGTCTTTACCACGGCCGCCGTGGACACTACCGACCCTTGTGCCAGCTTCGGTACCGGCAAACTGATCGAATTGGATGCGTTCAACGGTAAGATGCTCAACTATGCGGTGCTCGATACCAACGGCGATGGCACGATCAACAGCTCCGACACGATTTCCAGCGGGGTGGTCTTCACGGGGGGAATCCCGACCTTGAGCGCCGTCGTCAGCGCCAGCGGGGCCACCAACATGATCGTCAACGACTCCAGCGGCAACATCACCGAACTGCTGGAAAAATCCGTGGGCGGCAGCCGCCGCATCATGTGGCGACAAATACAATGAAGAGGCAAGGCATGCGCAGATCCAACCGAGGTTTCACCTTGATCGAAATCATGATCGTGATTGCGATCATCGGTATCGTGATCACCGTCGGCTATCCGAGCCTGACCGAATACATGAAGAAGGGCCGACGGGCTGAAATTGCCGGGCTGTTATCGGAGCAGGCGCAAATTCTCGAGCGCTACTACTCGAAGAACAACCGCTACACCGATGCGACTGGCCTGAGCAGCGGCAACGATTTCTATACCATTACCCAGACTTTGACGGATCAGAGCTTCATCCTGACGGCTGTGCGCAGGAGCGGCTCGTCCATGGCCACGGATAAATGCGGTGACTTCAGAATCACCAATACCGGCGCACGAACTGTGGAAAACACCGCCGCCGGGATGACCGCCAAGGATTGCTGGGGCCGCTGAGTTTCTTTTTTCGGGCGCAGCCTTGCGCCCTCTGTCTTATGAGTCGAATCAGAACATGACCAGGCAACAGCAAGTGGTGATTGTCGGCGGCGGAGTCATTGGCCTGCTGACGGCGTTCAATCTGGCGTCCGAAGGGCAGCGTGTGGTGTTGCTGGACCGTTCCAGTCTCGGCCAGGAGTCGTCCTGGGCCGGCGGCGGTATCGTGTCGCCGTTGTATCCCTGGCGCTATAGCCCAGCAGTCACGGCGCTGGCCCATTGGTCACAGGATTTTTATCCACAGCTGGGCGAGCGTTTATTCGCGGCGACCGGGATTGATCCGCAAGTGCATGTCACCGGTCTGTATTGGCTGGACCTGGACGATCAGGATGAGGCGCTGGCCTGGGCTGAGCGGGAAGGGCGCCCGCTGCGAGCTGTGGATATCTCCGCTGTTCATGATGCCGTGCCGGTACTGGGTCCTGGTTTTTCCCGGGCGATCTACATGGCCGATGTGGCCAACGTGCGTAATCCTCGCTTGGTGAAATCCCTCAAGGCGGCCTTGCTGGCGCTGCCCAACGTCGAGGTTCATGAGCACTGTGAGGTCAGTGGGTTCATTCGCGAGGGGGCGACTGTTATCGGGGTGGACAGTTCGGCGGGCCCGATACGTGGCGACCAGGTGGTGCTGGCTGCAGGTGCCTGGAGCGGTGAGTTGCTCAAGACGCTGGGGCTGAAGTTGCCGGTCGAGCCGGTCAAGGGCCAGATGATTTTGTACAAGTGTGCGTCGGATTTTCTGTCGAGCATGGTGTTGGCCAAGGGGCGTTATGCGATTCCCCGTCGCGATGGGCATATCCTGGTTGGCAGTACGCTGGAGCGTGAGGGCTTCGACAAGACGCCGACCGATGCTGCCCTGGACAGCCTGAAGGCTTCGGCGCAGCAGTTGATTCCGGCGCTGGCGGGGGCTGAGGTGGTTGGGCATTGGGCTGGGCTGCGGCCGGGGTCGCCGGAGGGTATTCCCTATATCGGCGAAGTGCCGGGGGTTGGCGGTTTGTGGTTGAACTGTGGGCATTATCGCAATGGGTTGGTGTTGGCGCCGGCTTCGTGTCGGTTGTTTACGGACCTGATGTTGGGGCGGGAGGCGGTGATTGATCCTGCGCCTTATGCGCCGGCGGGGCGGTTGTAAGGTTCGGCTTTGGCTTGGGGATTTTGTTGGCCGAGTACATATCCATTCCTGCGGTAACGGCCACTTAGGGTTCCGCCCTTACGGCGTCTCACTTTTGAAAAGCGCAAAAGTAAGCAAAACGCTTTAGCCCCACCACTCGGTGCCTCGCTAGGGCTCGGCATGCCCGAACGTAGGCATTGCTCCGTGGGCCGCCGCGAAGGGCCATCCATGGCCCAGCGCGGCTACCTCGGCATCCATGCCGAGGTGCCCACTGCGCAATACCTACGTTCGGCCATCGTGGTTAATGGGGCGCCGAGATCAACGTCCACCGCGAGGCGGCCTTATAGCCGACCTGTCTCTTTTGTCGTACTCCGTCCCAATTGTGGGGTCGAGCTTCTTGCTCGCGAAGAGGCCGGTACATACGACATCCTGTTGACTGTGGTCGCACCTTCATAGCCTCAGCCTGTTCGCGATAGCGGTAATT